>NZ_JBICNX010000011.1:0-136625 GCF_043107035.1 Staphylococcus sp. 231237_7MaSpsaltlick | reverse complement strand
GGTTTTGCTAATAATAAGTTTATTATTAATATTAATTATACCTAATATAGCTAAACAATCCTCGCATATACAGACTAAGAGTTGTGAAGCACAGCTTAAAATGATAGATAGTCAAATTGAAGCCTATAGCTTAAAGTTTAATAAGAAGCCATCTACTATGGAAGAACTCGTTAATGAAGGTTATATTAAAGAGAATCAAAAGCAATGTAAATCAGGCGCTTTAATATCAATTGACAATGGTGAAGCAGTTGCTAGTTAGTAAGGGATTTACTTATGTTGAAATGTTATTTGTTTTAAGTATTATAAGTATACTTATATTTTTACAAACGCAGCGAGTAACTTTTGACAAAAATGAGTTGAGTTCAGCTAATTTAAAAGTAAATAATTTAATTATGCAATTTAATTATTTAAAGTCTAAAGCAATCAAAGATCAACAGTCTATAACATTGTTATTTAATGACTTTTCTACTCAAATCCGCGTAAAAGAACAAACTATGAAAAATTCTACTATTGATTTACCTCCCCATACGTATATACATCCGCGTACAAATTTAAACTATATTAACTTTGATAAAAACGGAGAGGTAAACAAATTTGGTTCGTTATATCTGAGTTTCGATAAATCTTTATATAAAATTATATTTCACATAGAAAAAGGACGCTTGAGATATGAGAAAGTATAATTTCTACGGTTCATTATTTATAGATGCGTTATTGTCTTTTTCAACAATAATTTTGATATGCATGTTGTTTATTCCCATGATGTTACAACTTTCTAAAGAAGTCCAAAACAAAATAACTGATATGGAGATGAAGAGGGTTATATTAAACTCACTATATCATTATGACAGATCAGCTTTAAAAAAAGGAATAGATTTAAATTCTTATCATTTAAAGCTGGCTAATCAAAAACTTTGTATAATAAAAAAAGGAACGAAATATGAAAAATGCTATGGTAAAAAAGATTAAAGCATTTACGTATATTGAAGTTTTGTTCGCACTATTAATTACTATATTGATATTTACAATACTGCCTTCAATATTTAAAACGACGCACTTTATCGAATCACATTTTACAAATCAAATAAACCTAGATTTAGAATTTTTTGCTGCTGATTTAACGCGTGATTTATTAAAAAAAGATTCTCAAATTATAGTAAATGACATACGAAAAAATACAGTAGTCATAAAAAATAATAATAAAGATATGATATATGAATTAAAAAATGATAAGATTATAAAAAGTATTAACGGTAAAGGAAATATAACTTTATTAAACAACGTTAAATCTGCTGAATTTAAAGTAATCAATTTTAAAACTTTAAAAATTAATCTACAGATAATTGAAAAAGGGAATTTCTATGAAAGACAATTATATATTTAACAATAATGCATACATCTATCCTTTTGTGCTGGTAATATTTATGCTATATTTATCTTTAATTACAATTTATGTATTTCAGATTGGGATACAATTAAAAACTTTAGATAACATAGAGAAATATTATGAAAATCAAATTAATTTATTTATGAAGAAGGAAGATATTTTTGAATAACATTAAAATGGAACCGTTGATATTAATTGGATTTATGGGAACTGGTAAGACAACTTTAGGTAAATATCTTTCAAAACATAATCAACTATCCTACATTGACTTAGATGCGTACATAGTGCAACAAGAAAATCAGTCTATACCAGATATTTTTAAACAAATAGGTGAAGCAGGTTTTAGAGAATTGGAATATAAGTATCTAAAAGAATGTATAAACCACTATAATATTATTTCGACTGGTGGTGGAATTATTGAAGGTGATCAAACATTCGACTTTTTAAAACTACAAAGAAGAGTAATATGGTTAGATTGTGACTTGAACATTGTTTATAATAGAATCAAAAATGACAGCAATAGACCTAATGCAAACAATAAATCTCTTTTTGAATTAAAAAGCTTGTATTCTTCAAGGGTTTCAAGATATAATGAAATCGCATTCATAAAATTAAATAGCAGTAAATCTCTTCACTCATTGCAATGTGAGATTATGGAAGAGGTAGTTTGCGAATGATCAGTATTGGAGAGAATGGTTAGTTATAATAGTTATAACTTTAGTCCGTCGCCGAAGGTGCAAGTTTAACGAAACTCTCAGGCAAAAGGATAATACTGTGACGCATTCCTGGAGAATTTAAACAGGGTAGCTTAGTCTACCCTGTTTTTTTAATATATTTACTTAAATAATAGGAGGTTTCTTCATGTCTAATGAACTGAAAAAAACACCGCTTTATCAAACTTTTGTAAACAGCGGTGCTAAAATCGTAGAATTTGGTGGATGGGCTATGCCAGTCCAATTTTCAAGTATTAAAGAAGAACATAATGCTGTTAGAACAGAAATCGGTTTGTTTGATGTAAGTCATATGGGTGAAATTCTGATAAAAGGTAGTGATGCTGCAAAGCTAGTACAATATCTCCTTTCTAACGATACTGAAAATTTGACTACTGATAAAGCTCAATATACTGCACTATGCAACGAAAATGGCGGTATTATTGATGATTTGATCACATATAAATTAGATGAAAATCTATACTTATTAGTAGTAAATGCTGGTAATACAGATAAAGACTTTGCTTGGATGAAAGAGAATGCCGAAAAATTCGATGCAGAGGTAATTAATGTTTCGAATGATTATGGTCAATTAGCAATTCAAGGTCCAAATGCACGTGACTTAGTTCAACAACATGTTGATGTAGATGTATCTTCAATGAAACCTTTCGAATTTAAACAAAATGTAGCATTTTACGGTAAAAACGTAATTTTATCACAATCAGGATATACTGGTGAAGATGGTTTTGAAATTTACTGCGATGCTGATGATGCCCCTTATTTATGGAATAAACTATTAGAACATAAGGTTGTGCCATGTGGTTTAGGAGCTAGAGATACATTAAGGTTGGAAGCTGGATTACCTCTACATGGGCAAGATTTAAGTGAAGATATCACACCATATGAAGCCGGAATCGCATTTGCAGCCAAACCATTAATTGAAGCAGACTTCATTGGTAAAAGTGTTCTTAAAGAGCAGAAAGAACACGGTTCAAAACGTAGAACAGTCGGTTTAGAAATGATTGAAAAAGGTATTCCTAGAACTGGCTATGAAGTATTGGATTTAGATGGTAATCAAATTGGAGTGGTTACTTCGGGTACCCAATCACCTTTAACTGGTAAATCAATCGGTTTAGCTTTAATTAATCGTGATGCTTTTGAAATGGGGAAAGAAGTGTTAGTTCAAGTAAGAAAGAGACAAGTAAAAGCAAAAATTGTTAAGAAAAATCAAATAAGTAAATAATACAAAGGGGTGTTACTGTGAGTCATCGTTATATTCCATTAACAGAGCAAGATAAGAAAGAAATGTTAGAAACCATTGGTGCAGATTCAATTGCACAATTATTTGGTGATGTGCCTAATGATATATTATTAAACAGAGAATTAGCTATCCCAGACGCTGAGGCTGAGACTTCATTGACAAAGCGTTTAAGTAGAGTTGCAAGTAAAAATATCACTAAAGAAACACACACTTCATTTTTAGGTGCAGGTGTATACGATCATTACGCACCAGCAGTAGTAGATGCGATGATTTCTCGTTCAGAATTTTATACTGCATATACGCCGTATCAGCCAGAGATTTCACAAGGTGAATTACAAGCAATTTTTGAATTTCAAACATTAATATGTGAATTAACCGAAATGGACATTGCAAACTCATCTATGTATGACGGCATTACAAGTTTTGCTGAAGCATGTATTTTAGCTTTTAATCAAACGCGTAAAAACAAAATCGTAGTTTCTAAAGGATTACATTATCAAGCATTACAAGTTTTAAACACATATGTAAAAACACGAGAAGAGTTTGAAGTCGTAGAGGTAGACTTAGATGGCACTATTACAGATTTAGAAAAATTAGAAGCAGCTATAGATGACGACACAGCAGCAGTAGCTGTGCAATATCCTAACTTCTATGGTTCGATTGAAGATTTAGAAAAAATCCAATCATTTATAGAGGGTAAAAAAGCCTTGTTTATCGTTTATACCAATCCTCTAGCTTTAGGGTTACTAACGCCTCCAGGTAGTTTTGGTGCTGATATTGTAGTAGGTGATACACAACCGTTTGGTATACCTGCACAATTTGGTGGCCCTCATTGTGGTTTCTTTGCTACAACTAAAAAATTAATGCGTAAAACACCTGGTCGTTTAGTAGGACAAACAGAAGATGCAGATGGACATCGTGGCTTTGTTTTAACATTACAAGCACGTGAGCAACATATACGTCGTGATAAAGCCACTTCAAATATTTGCTCAAATCAAGCATTGAATGCATTAGCTTCCTCAATTTGTATGTCTGCCTTAGGAAAAGAAGGTATTTATGATATCTCAGTACAAAACTTTGAAAACGCAAACTATGCAAAAGAACAATTTAGACAAGCAGGTTTGGAAGTGTCAAATGGAACTTCGTTTAACGAATTTGTAGTAAAATTTGATAAACCAGTTAAAGATATCAATGATGCACTTATACAAGAAGGAATCATTGGAGGTTTCGATTTAAGTGACGTAACAGAATCATTTGAAAATCATATGTTGATTGCTGTAACAGAATTGAGAACAAAAGATGAAATTGACACATTTGTTAAGAAAGCAGGTGAACTAAATGGTAGTAAGTAAATCGAGTCCATTAATATTTGAACGTTCTAAAAAAGGCCGTTATGCGTATTCATTACCTAAAAAAGAAATAGATAATGGTGCTGTTGAAAATTTATTAGATGATAAATTCATTAGAAAAAATAAAGCTGAACTACCAGAAGTTGCTGAATTAGATTTAGTGAGACATTACACAGAGCTTTCAAATAAAAACTTTGGTGTAGATTCAGGGTTTTATCCATTAGGTTCGTGTACTATGAAATATAATCCAAAAATAAATGAAAAAATTGCTAGAATCCCGGGATTTGCAGAATCACATCCATTACAAGATGAATCACAAGTTCAAGGCTCTTTGGAGATTATTCATAGTTTACAAGAAGAGTTGAAAGAAATAACAGGTATGGATGAAGTAACGTTACAACCTGCTGCTGGCGCACATGGTGAATGGACTGCTCTAATGATTTTCAAAGCATATCATCAAAAAAATGGAGAAGGTCATCGTGATGAAGTTATTGTTCCTGACTCTGCACACGGAACTAACCCAGCTTCAGCTGCATTCGCAGGTTTCAAGTCTGTAACTGTTAAATCAAATGAACGCGGCGAAGTAGATATTGATGACTTAAAACGTTTAGTTAATGATAAAACAGCAGCTATTATGTTAACAAACCCTAATACTTTAGGTATTTTTGAAAAAAATATTATGGATATTCGTAATATTGTTCATGAAGCTGGCGGATTATTATATTATGATGGTGCAAATTTAAATGCCATTATGGATAAAGTTAGACCAGGCGACATGGGATTTGACGCAGTGCATTTAAACTTACACAAAACGTTTACAGGACCACATGGTGGTGGTGGACCAGGTTCTGGACCAGTAGGTGTTAAAAAAGAACTTGCGAGCTTCTTACCAAAACCAATGGTTGTTAAAGAAAATGATATTTATAAATATGACAATGATATAGAAAATTCTATTGGCCGTGTTAAGCCTTTCTATGGTAACTTTGGGATCTATTTAAGAGCATATACTTACATTCGTAGTATGGGAAATAAAGGCCTTGAAGAAGTTTCTGAAGCTGCCGTATTAAACGCGAATTATATTAAAGCAAGGTTGAAAGAGCATTTTGAAATACCTTACAGCCAATATTGTAAGCATGAATTTGTGTTAAGCGGCTCTAAACAAAAAGAACATGGTGTTCGTACATTAGATATGGCTAAACGTCTATTAGATTTTGGGGTACACCCACCGACAATCTATTTCCCACTTAATGTTGAAGAAGGTATGATGATTGAGCCAACAGAAACTGAGTCAAAAGAAACTTTAGATCACTTCTGCGATACAATGATCCAAATCGCAAATGAGGCTAAAGAGAACCCAGACGTTGTATTAGAAGCACCGCATACAACTATTATTGATAGATTAGATGAAACAAAAGCAGCAAGAACTCCAGTGTTAAAGTTTGAAAACCTGCGTTCAGAAAAAGAATAGTCAGTTTACACTAACCAATGATAGTATATTAAATCTATATAAATGTAAAAATCGGACTGGTATAAAGCCAGTTCGATTTTTTGTGCAAAATAAAAAGCGTAGTCAACATCAAATGTTAACCCGCTTATTATTTAAAAGCTATAAAGTTATTTTTTAGATTTAATTTTACCAGTCCATTTTTTATATCCACCTTTTAACATGTAGATATCCGTGTAGCCGTTTTTCTTTAAAGTTCTGGCTGCTCGATAACTGGCAATGCCATTCGCATCACAAAGATAGATAGGTTGATCTGTTCTTAAACCTTGGAATCTTTGTTTAAACATTGTAATTGGAATATTACGTGCACCATTGATGTGTCCGTAATCATAATCCACTTTTTCTCTTACATCAATAACTTGAGCTTTGCGCAAACCATCATGGAACTCATTTTGGTTTAATTCTGTGACTGCTCTTTTATTTAGAAGATAATTGATTAGCATGTAAGCGATGATAATTATTAAAACTGCTAACGCTATAAACCAAAAGTTACTCATCTTGCATCCTCCCTAATTAACCGATATTATATATTATAAGACTGTTAGCGCAATTTATCAAAATATTTTTCTTACGATAAATAGTTATTGCTGACAAACTTGGACAATTATTGAAAACGATAACACAAAATTGCTGTTATCACAATTTAATTTAGCGATAGGAGTTTTGAAAGTGACAGAAACATGGAATTTTATAAATACTGGTAGCAAAGACCCATATTATAATATGGCAATGGATGAAGCTTTACTTAATTTTGTATCTAGAGGAGAGATAGATCCAGTAATTAGATTTTATACATGGGACCCTGCGACTTTATCAGTTGGTTATTTTCAAAGGCTAACTAAAGAAATAGATATTGAAAAAGTGAACGCTAAAGGTTATGGCCTTGTACGCCGTCAAACAGGCGGTAGAGGGGTGTTACATGACAAAGAGCTTACATATAGTGTTATAGTCCCAGAATCACATCCTGAGATGCCTTCAACAGTAACTGATGCATATAGAGTTATTTCAGAAGGATTGCTAGAAGGTTTTAAACATTTAGGCTTTGATGCTTCTTTTGCTATTCCAAAATCAAAAGAAGAAAGAGCGAATTTAAAGCAACCAAGAAGCGCAGTTTGTTTTGACGCGCCTAGCTGGTATGAATTAGTCGTAGAAGGGCGTAAAATTGCTGGAAGTGCACAAGTTCGCCAAAAAGGAGTTATCTTACAACACGGTTCCTTGTTACAAGATGTAGACATAGATGACTTGTTTGATATGTTTGTATTTAAAAATGATCGGCTTAAAGATAAAATGAAGCAAGCATTTGTAGAAAAAGCTGTGGCAATTAACGATATTTCAAATCGTCATATTACTATAGAAGAGATGGAAGTAGCATTTGAAATAGGCTTTAAAAAAGGATTGAATATTGACTTTAAACCATTAGTACTTAATGAAAAACAACAAAATGAAATAAATGAGTTAATTGATAAATATAAATCTGACGAGTGGAATTACCGTAAATAGTTTGGTATACGTTGTTCATTCAATAAATTAAAGTAATATAGGTTTACAAAATATTTTTTAAAATATCTAAATTGTAAAATGAACCCCGGAAAGGTATCTATTTAAAAGAAACTTTTCGGGGTTCATTTGTAAAACCGTATTTCCAAAACGATTGTTATTTTTTCTTTTTATTTTGTCTTTTATACTTACGTTGAGCACGTTTGTATTTACGCTGATCTTCAGTTAAGAAGAAGAAATAGTAGATTGCGTATATAATACCACCAAAAATGGCTAAGCTAATGACCATTCTTACAAAACTGAAGATAAAAGCATCAAGATTGAGTACTAATCCTACGATTGCAATTGCGATAACGATGTAAAATATTGCTTGTTTCAACTAAAACACTCCTATGTGATTGTTAACTTTGATTATCTTTAATACTGATAGTTGATAAAGATTTTTGTCCTTTTTGAATCTTTTTCTTATCTTTGGCGTCGTAACCACCTTTAATATCACTAAACGCTGAATTTAAGTCTTTGTCCAATTTAGTTATATTTTTATTTTTGGTTTTATCTTCACTATCCATCTTTTCTTTATCGACATCGCTTTTATATGTCGTAAATGCGCTATTCATCTTGTTTTTAATATCTACAAGTTTATCTTGTACTTTTTTATCACCTTTATTTTTTGATACATCACTTTTAATATCATTATATTGATCAATTACTTTAGCGATATCTTGATAATATGTAGAAGATGCTTTTAAATTAGCTGCTTTCTTTTTGTTGCTTTTCGCTTTACCAATATCCTTTTTATCTTTCTCTAGCGCCACAATTTTATTTTGCTCTTTGCTAATTTCTTGTTTTAATTCTTGAATGTTTCCCTTTAACTTATGATTTTCATCGCGAAGTTTGGTCGTCTTTTCTTCTAAAGGACCAAGATTTTGACTTCCGCAACCAGCAAGTATACATGAAGCACATAAAATAGCCACTATTTTTTTCTTCATAACTCTCTCCTAATTCAAAAACTATAAATTTATACAATAATTATGCTATCATTTTAATGTATAAAAAGAAAATGTACAAACTTATTGTATAGGAGGATGACAAATGACAAGAATTGAAAAATTAAATAGCGCTATTAAATCAAAACATTTAGAAGCGGTAGTCGTACTTTCTGACTTTAACAGACGTTATTTATCCGGTTTTACTGGTACAAGTGGTGCGTTAATTATTACGAAAGATAACAACTTATTGCTTACTGATTTTAGGTACATTGAACAAGCGACTGCTCAAGCCCCAGAATTTAAAATCATCAAACAAGAAGGAAGCTTAATTGATGAAGTCAAAAAGCAGCTTGAAAAGTTAGACGTACAAAATGTTGGATTTGAAGGCAACTTAGTCAGCTACGATACATATCTTCAATTGAGTAAATCATACATTAGTTTAATTAGTATTTCAGGTATGATAGAAAAAATACGTGAAGTTAAAGATGAATCAGAAATTGAGTTGATCCAAAAAGCAGCAGATATAGTTGATGAAGCATATGAATATATTTTAACTGTGGCAAAAGCTGGTATGACTGAACAGCAACTAAAAGCAAAATTAGAAAGTAAAATGTTAGAACTAGGTGCTGAAGGAACTTCATTTGAAACAATTGTAGCTTCTGGTGAACGTGGTGCGCTACCTCATGGTGTTGCTAGTGACAAAGTTATAAATTCAGGAGAATTAATTACATTAGATTTCGGTGCATATTACAAAGGGTATTCATCAGACATCACTCGTACATTTGCGATAGGTGAGCCTGATCCAAAACTCAAAGAAATATATAATATTGTGTTAGAGGCAAACCAAAAAGGCATTGACGCCGCTAAAAAAGGTATAACTGGTAAAGCATTAGATGCTATCGCTAGAGATTATATAACCGAAAAAGGTTATGGTGAGGCGTTTGGACATTCGCTTGGTCATGGTATTGGATTAGACGTTCACGAAGGTCCTAACCTTTCTAGGAAATCAGATACGCCATTAGATATAAATAATTGTGTTACAATTGAACCTGGTATATATTTAGATGGATTAGGTGGCGTTCGTATTGAAGATGACATTTTAATTAAAGAAAATGGCTGTGAACGCTTTACTAAATCTCCCAAAAACCTTATTATTTTATAGAAGACCTTATAATTGAGGAGGAAACTGAATGATTTCGGTTAATGATTTTAAAACAGGCTTAACAATATCAGTAGATAATGGCATTTGGAAAGTTTTAGATTTCCAACATGTTAAACCAGGAAAAGGTTCTGCGTTTGTACGTTCTAAGCTACGTAATTTAAGAACTGGTTCGATTCAAGAGAAAACATTCAGAGGTGGCGAAAAAGTAGAAACTGCTATGATTGAGAATCGTCGTATGCAATATCTATATGCCGATGGAGATACGCATGTTTTCATGGATAATCAAACATTTGATCAAACAGAGCTACAAGGAGATTATTTACAACACGAATTAAATTTCTTAAAAGCAAATATGGAAGTCCAAATTCAAACTTACGGTAATGAAACACTTGGCGTTGAATTACCAAAAACAGTTGAACTTGTAGTAACAGAAACTGAACCAGGTATTAAAGGCGACACAGCAAATGGTGCCACTAAATCTGCTACAGTAGAAACAGGATATACATTAAATGTCCCTTTATTTGTTAATGAAGGTGACACACTTGTAATTAATACTGGTGACGGCAGTTACATTTCTAGAGCCTAATATTTTTATTATTTAAAAATGAAATGAGTAAAAACCTTTCCAATATATTGGAAAGGTTTTTTATGGTTATTATAAATATAAAAGGTTATATTAGATAATATAATGTTTATGAATACTATAATTTCTATAATTAAACTGTTAAATTATAAATACTTAACTTTATATTTAATGTTCAATTTGAGTATGATTTAGTGCGTTCAAGTGCGCGATAAATCAAATGAAGTGTGTTGAACTATTATCAAGCCTAAAGTATCATTAATAACAATGTATTTATAGTGTAAGTTACAATATTTTTATTTAATATATAGATTTCATTTCTTTATTGATTAATCAAAGACAACACATCTTATTTATAAATTTAAGGTTTTTGCAAACTTATAGGCATATAGTACACGATAAAAGTTAATCAGTTTATTATAGAAAGTATGTATATGCTTGAATTGAACATATCACTAAAGTAAAATAAACTAGGTAAATGAAAACAATCTGAAGGAGTCAGTATTTATGAATTTTAAAGAAATTAAAGAATTAATAGAAATTCTTGACCAATCTAGCTTGACTGAAATTAATATTGAGGACAAAGGTAATATTTTAAATTTAAAAAAAGAAAAAGAAACTGAAATTATAACACCTCAAATTTCACAACAACCGATGCAACAAATAACACCACAACAAGGCGTGGCATCAACTCCTGCAGGAACACAAGGCGCTGATGAAACAAGCACAAATAATAACGCAAACACTAATGCAGTAGAAGATAACTTACAAACTATTAATGCCCCAATGGTTGGTACGTTTTACAAATCACCGTCTCCAGAAGAAAGTGCTTACGTGCAAGTTGGAGATTCTGTAACAAATGATTCAACAGTATGTATATTAGAAGCTATGAAATTATTCAATGAAATACAAGCCGAAGTCAGCGGTGAAATTGCTGAAATCTTAGTAGAAGACGGTCAAATGGTAGAGTATGGCCAACCGTTATTTAAGGTAAAATAATGAATAAAATTTTAATAGCAAATCGAGGGGAAATTGCAGTAAGAATTATTCGTGCATGTCATGATTTAGGTTTACAAACTGTGGCTATATATTCTGAAGGAGATAAAGACGCCTTACATACTCAAATTGCTGATGAAGCATACTGCGTCGGCCCAACCCAATCTAAAGATTCTTATTTAAATATCCCAAACATTTTATCCATTGCAACATCTACAGGCTGTGACGGCATTCATCCTGGATATGGTTTTTTAGCAGAAAATGGCGATTTTGCTGAATTATGCGATGCATGTCAACTTAAATTCATTGGACCAAGCTTTGATTCTATTCAAAAAATGGGAATCAAAGACGTAGCTAAAGAAGAAATGAAACGTGCTGAAGTACCAGTTGTTCCTGGCAGTGAGGGGCTTGTTTTAAATATTGAAGACGCGAAAAAAATTGCAAATCAAATAGGCTATCCAGTTATCATCAAAGCTACTGCCGGTGGTGGTGGCAAGGGTATTAGAGTTGCTCGTGATGAGAAAGAATTAGAAACTGGCTTTAAAATGACGCAACAAGAAGCGGAAACTGCTTTTGGTAACAGCGGTTTATACTTGGAAAAATTCATTGAGAATTTCAGACATATAGAAATACAAATTATGGGAGATAGCTATGGCAACGTTGTTCATTTAGGTGAACGTGATTGTACAATTCAACGTAGGATGCAAAAACTTGTTGAAGAAGCACCATCTCCAATATTAACTGAAGAAAAAAGACAAGAAATGGGTAACGCTGCAGTAAGAGCTGCAAAAGCAGTTAATTATGAAAACGCAGGTACTATTGAATTTATATATGACTTAGACTCTAATGAATTTTATTTTATGGAAATGAATACAAGAATTCAAGTTGAACATCCAGTTACCGAAATGGTTACAGGTGTAGACTTAGTTAAACTACAATTGAAAATTGCAATGGGCGAAAAATTACCATTTAAACAGAAAGATATTAAAATTGAAGGACATGCAATGGAATTCAGAATTAATGCTGAAAATCCATATAAAAACTTTATGCCTTCGCCAGGTCAAATCACTCAATATTTGGCTCCAGGTGGATTTGGCGTAAGAATTGAATCTGCATGTTATACTAATTATACAATTCCTCCATACTATGACTCTATGGTTGCAAAACTTATTGTTCACGAACCAACTAGAGACGAAGCGATCATGACAGGTTTACGCGCACTAGGCGAATACCTTGTATTGGGGATAGACACAACGATACCATTCCACGTTCGACTATTAAACAATGATATCTTTAGAAGTGGAGAATTTAATACTAATTTCTTAGAAACATATAATATTATGGATGATGAATCTAATTAGGGGGTAAGTGAAATGGTCAAAGTATCAGAGTCCACACATTCCAATTTAGGGAAAATTGAGATTGCGCCCGAAGTTTTAACAGTTATAGCAAGTATAGCAACATCTGAAATCAAAGGTATTCAAGGTCATTTTAAAGAGTTAAAACATACAAGTATTGAAAATATAAGCAAGAAACAATTAAGTAGAGGTATAAAAGTAGATACAAGAGAAGATGGCATTTATATAAATGTATATTGCACTTTGTCCTATGGAATTAATATCTCAGAAACAGCTAAAAAAATACAACAGGCTATATATAATTCATTAACAACAATGACCACAATTGAACCTAGCCAAATTAATATCCATATCACGCATATCGAACCAATAAATTAAAATTAAATAAAGCAAATTTACTTTATAAATACATTTTGTGAAAATCTGAAATAACCGTTTATTTTGAAATGCGTCCTATTTTTCTATTCACAAATGATTTACAAATAACACTATGCTTAAGGGAGTTTATAATGAGTCGTAAAGAATCGAGAACACAAGCTTTTCAAACTCTATTTCAACTTGAAATGAAAAATAATGAATTAACTATTGATGAAGCAATTAGTTTTATTAAAGATGATAATCCTGATTTAGAATTTGATTTTATCAACTGGCTAGTAACGGGTGTAAAAGATCATGAATCAGTCTTAGATGAAAAAATCCAACCGCATTTAAAAGATTGGACTTTAGATAGATTACTAAAATCTGACCGCATTATTTTAAGAATGTCCACTTATGAATTGTTAAATAGTTCAACGCCACAAAAAGTAATCATCAACGAAGCTGTGGAATTAGCAAAACAATTCAGTGATGATGATCATTATAAATTTATAAATGGTGTATTGAGCAATATTGAATAAAAGAGTGATATAACATGACAGAATATTTGAGTGTATCAACACTTACTAAATATATTAAGTATAAATTTGATCAAGACCCACACTTACAATCCGTTTTAATTAAAGGAGAATTGTCTAATTTTAAAAAGCATAGTAGTGGTCATCTCTATTTCAACGTCAAAGATAACAATAGTGTTATTAGTGCAATGATGTTTAAAGGAAGTGCCTCGAAAATTGATTTTGAACCTAAAGAAGGTGACGAAGTGCTTTTAGAAGCGCGCGTGTCAGTATACGAACGCCGTGGGAATTATCAAATTTATGTCAATAAAATGCATTTAGATGGCGTTGGTAACCTATACCAAAGATTAGAACAACTAAAGAAAAAACTTACTAAAGAGGGTTATTTTGATCAAAATAACAAAAAACCCATACCTAAGTTTCCTAAGAAGATTGCAGTATTAACAGCAGGCACAGGTGCAGCAATTAGAGATATTCATACTACAATCAACAGTAGATACCCTTTAGCAGAACAAATACAGATCAGTACCCTTGTACAAGGTGAACAAGCGAAAAATGATATTATTAATAATATACAACAGGCTGATGAAATAGGTGTCGACACAATAATTATTGGGCGCGGCGGAGGTTCTATTGAAGACTTATGGAACTTTAATGAAGAGGATGTTGTTAAAGCAATATACGCATGTACTACGCCTATCATTTCCGCAGTTGGCCATGAAACCGATTTTACACTCAGTGATTTTGTTGCAGATATTCGTGCAGCTACGCCAACACAAGCAGCAGTTATGGCTACACCAGATCAATATGAATTACGTCAATACTTACAACAAATAAATTTATCACTTACACGTTTTATAAAACAGCATTTACAACAACAAAGAAAACATTTAGAACATGTATCATCTTATTACAAATTTCAAACGCCAACATTGTTGTATGATCAACAAATTCAAAAACGAGATGATTTAGAAAAACAACTTAATTTATCGATGAATTTAGCAATTAAAAATCATCAACAGCAATTACAACTATTATTGAATAAGTTTAATCTTAAAGGTTTTAAACAAAATATAAATAGAGAACAATTAACAAACGCTCAAAAGCGAGATGATTTAAATAAAGTTATGAATAATTTTATTCACAACCAAAAAAATAATTTAGCTAGAAAATTAGAAAGTCTTAATAATTTGAGTCCTACAAATACCATGTTACGTGGTTATACAATTGTTAACAAGGATAATAACGTTATTACAAGCACTAGTGATTTAGCTGAAAATGACAACATAGTATTAACAATGAAAGATGGCGTTGTTGATGCTCAAGTTAAGAAAGTAAGGTGTAATGATGAGCAATAGTAATACACAAAGTTTTGAGGAAATGATGAAAGAGTTAGAAAATATCGTACAAAAGCTTGATAATGAAAATGTATCATTAGAAGAATCTCTAAACTTGTACCAACGTGGCATGAAATTATCAGCAACTTGCGATGAAACATTAAAAGACGCCGAAAAGAAAGTCAATGAATTAATGGCAGATGAGCAGACTGATAATAATGATGATGTCGTGAAGGAAGATAATGAAAATGAATAAAAAAATGGAAAACTTAACAAAGGAAGTTAACCAACTATTATCCGAAGCGATTCCGAATTCAGATTTAAATACAAATTTAGAAGAAAGTATGCGTTACTCATTAGAAGCTGGTGGAAAGCGCATTAGACCAGTGTTATTGCTTTTAACATTGGATATGTTATCCAATGATTATAGAGCTGGACTTTCTTCAGCACTTGGCTTAGAAATGATTCATACTTATTCTTTAATACACGACGATTTACCACCAATGGATAACGATGATTATCGCAGAGGTAAACTTACAAATCACAAAGTATTTGGTGAGTGGAAAGCAATATTAGCTGGTGATGCACTCTTAACCAAAGCATTTGATATTATTGTGAATGATGAATCAGTCGATGATACTTCTAAAGTCAAATTACTTAAACGTTTAGCTTTTGCTAGTGGACATTTAGGTATGGTAGGCGGCCAAACTCTAGATATGCAAAGTGAGGGTGAGGGCGTCAAAGTAAATATTGATACACTTGAACAAATTCATAATGCCAAAACAGGGGCGTTGCTCAAATTTGCAGTGATGGCCGCAGTAGATATTGCAAAGCCTGAATCAAATGTTGCTGATGCATTAGAATCATTTAGTGAACACTTAGGATTAATGTTCCAAATTAAAGATGATTTATTAGATGTATATGGCGATGAAGCGAAGTTAGGTAAAGCAGTTGGTAGTGATATTGATAACGATAAGAGTACATATGTATCATTATTGGGGCAACAAGGAGCCGAGGAAAAAATGACATATCATACCCAAGAAGCTTATGATTGTCTAAAACAATTACCAGATAAGTACAATATCGAAAATTTAACATATATTATTGAATTATTTAATAATCGCGAATCTTAATGGATTCTTGTAGAGGGCGAGGATACGAAATCATCTTTCAAATTTTGATTTCCATTCCGTCCTCTTTTTAATTACGGTTAATATTCACTATAAAAAGAAAGTTAATATAAACTTCGTTTGGTGAGAGTTTAAACTGAATTTAGAAAACAAGGGTGATTTTTAATTATTAGTTTATCACATACTATTCAATAATTATTCATTACTTTTATAATTATCATTGTCATACAACAGTTATTTAAATATATTTAACGCCGTTACTTCACCTTTGACATGCAGATTTATCGTTTTCATTTAAGTAATATTTCAACTATCTTTAGTAGTAGTATTTATATGCATGTGTTAAAATAAATGTATAAATATTCGTTTATAGAGGTGCTATATATGGCTAAAAAATCAGTGAGACATATTAAAATTAGAGAAATAATTTCAAACGAAAAAATCGAAACACAAGATGAATTAGTAAAACGATTAAATGAGTACGAATTAAATGTCACTCAAGCTACAGTTTCCAGAGACATTAAAGAATTACAATTGATAAAAGTCCCCACACCAACAGGACAGTATGTTTATAGTTTGCCAAATGATAGAAAATATCATCCTCTAGAAAAACTGGGCCGTTATTTAATGGATTCTTTTGTAAATATAGATGGCACAGGTAACCTATTAGTTTTAAAAACATTGCCGGGAAACGCTCAATCAATCGGTGCAATCTTAGATCAAATTGATTGGGAGGAAGTTTTAGGTACTATTTGTGGTGATGATACTTGTTTAATTATCTGCAGAGATGAGTTAGCAAGCGAAAAAATCAAAACGCGCATCTTTAATTTATTATAAGTGTAAGGAAGTGTTTAGAAGGATGCTACAGACTTTATCTATCAAACAATTTGCAATCATTGATGAACTAGAAGTTCATTTTGGCGATGGCTTAACAGTATTAAGTGGTGAAACTGGCGCAGGTAAATCAATTATTATCGACGCCATTGGACAACTGATTGGTATGCGCGCGTCATCAAATTATGTAAGGCATGGTGAAAAGAAAGCTATTATTGAAGGCATATTTGATATTGACGAAAGTAAAGAAGCCATTTCAATACTTGAAGCTTTGGATATCGACATAGATGAAGATTTTCTATTAGTTAAAAGAGAAATTTTCAGCACTGGTAAAAGTATTTGTAGAGTTAACAATCAAATCGTCACTTTGCAAGATTTACGTAAAATTATGCAAGAATTGTTAGATATTCATGGTCAACATGAAACACAAACTTTATTAAAACAAAAATATCATCTACAATTACTCGATAACTATGCTGAAAATCAATACAAAAGCTTACTTGAACAATACGTTGACACTTATGATCAATATAAAGCTAAAAAGAAAGAGCTTGAAGAGTTAGAATCTGCCGATCAAGCTTTATTACAACGTCTCGATTTACTTAAATTTCAGTTCGAAGAAATCCAAGAAGCAAACTTGGTTGACGGTGAAGTTACACAACTTGAATCAGACATTAAACGTATACAAAACTCAGAAAACCTAAGTTTAGCTTTAAATAATGCGCATCTAACTTTAACTGATGAGCATGCGATTACAGACCGTCTATATGAATTGAGTAATCAATTACAATCAATAAGCGACATTTTACCTGAAAAATATGATGAACTTAAAGAAGAAGTCGATCAATTTTACTACACTTTAGAAGATGCTAAACATCAATTGTATGATGAATTGACTAATACTGAATTTGATGAACACTATTTAAATGAACTTGAGGCTAGAATGAACGTCTTGAATGATTTGAAAAGAAAATATGGTAAAGATATTAGTGAATTAATTAAATATCAAGACAAATTAGCGAATGAAATTAATAAAATCGAAAACTATGAAGAAAGTACTTCTCAGTTAAGACAAGAAATTGAAAAATTATATGAAAATGTAATTAAATTAGGTTCAGAATTATCCCAAAAACGTCGTGTTGTGGCTCAAACACTTCGCGATCACATCGTGGATGAAATTCAAAATTTACAAATGAAGGATGCTAATTTAGAAATTTCATTTAAACCTTTAGATGTTCCTAATAGAGAAGGCATTGAATTTGTAGAGTTTTTAATCAGTCCTAATAAGGGTGAACCTCTTAAAAGTTTAAATAAAATTGCATCTGGTGGGGAACTATCGCGTATTATGCTTGCGCTTAAAACTATTTTTGTTAAAACACGAGGACAAACGGCAATATTATTCGATGAGGTAGATTCTGGGGTTTCAGGTCAAGCAGCACAAAAAATGGCTGAAAAAATGAAAGGATTAGCCAAACATATTCAAGTAATTTGTATTTCTCATTTGCCACAAGTAGCATCAATGAGCGATCATCATCTATTTATCAGTAAAGATTCAGTAGATGACCGAACTACTACACATGTCCAGGAGCTTTCAGGTTCAGAACGTATAGACGAAATAGCGAGAATGATTTCAGGTGCTAGTGTAACAGATATCACACGTCAAAATGCTAAAGAAATGATAGATCAAAATCAACATGCCTAACGGCGTACATTTTAATTAATTATTTATAGTAATATCGAATATAATTACTTCATAAAATGAGAAAGGTGTTGATTTTATGCAATATCAACATTTAATTGATTCTTCATATAATTTAAAAGGTAATGTTGCGATTTTATATGCAAATGATGAAAAAATGTTATCTGTTGTCATGAAAGCACTTGTTTTAACAAAAATTGATGTATATTTATATGACACACAAGATGCTACAGAGATAATCCGTTCGTTCGATATGGATGCACAATTACTCAATCGAATTCATATTCTTACTTTTAGCAATGACAATGAACTTTTTAAACAATGTGCTGATGATTTGTCTACTGGTAAAGTATCAGTATTAGTCAAAGGTAATTTAATGTCATCAACATTATTATCCTTTGTTCTTAGTAATAAAAGCTTTATTGCTCAGCATGGATTTTTAAACCATGTTGCATGTTTTAACGTGCCAAATTATCATAAAACATTAATGTTAAGTGATGTAGCATTAAACATTAATCCTTCGGTAGAAGAAAAGAAACAAATAATTAATAATTTAGCTCATTTTTCTAAAGCGCTTGGTTATGACCAGTTTAAAGTTGGTATTCTTTCTTCTGTTGAAAAACCTACCAAAAAAATCTTATCATCTACTGATGCTGAAAAGCTCAAGAATATTTATAGCAGAGCAACATCTGAGTATTTATATGTAGATGGTCCATTTGCTTTTGATAACGCAATTAGTATGGAAAGTGTTATTAAGAAAAATATCAAGTCACAAGTTGCAGGCGATGTAGATGCTTTATTGGTATCACATATAGATGTTGGTAACGCACTATACAAATCCTTTACTTATTTTGCAGGAGCACGTGTAGCCAGTTTAGTCTTAGGAGCAAAGTTCCCGATTGTGTTGACTTCGAGAGCAGATACGAAACAAAATAAACTTGACTCATTAATACTAGCATTAAAAATCTTAAACTAATATATTGATTACAAGAATTAACTAGGTGACTCAAACTAGTTAAGAATCATAGGTAGCAATTATCTCGAAACAGATATTTGAAAAAATTAAATCAGCAAATTTTCTTTCATTTTCAATTCCTAATTCAACTTCAAAAATAGGTTATTAATTTTATAATGTAAGAAGTTGATGTAATATATAAGTAGATAATATAATTTATAAATACAATAAATTAGTTTGAGGCACTCAATATCCAACTATCTAACGTAATTGATTTTAAGTATTTAGGTCTAATGTCTAAGAGGTTTCTTATTTTCCAAAAGAAGGTGCTGCAATGGCTCGAATTCTAGTTTTAAATTTAGGTAGTACATCATCAAAAGTTGCGGTATATGAAGCGCATAAGTGTATGTGGCATGAAACAATTCGACATGATATACAGCTTACATCTGCATCATTAATAGAACAAAAACCAGCAAGGCTCAATGAAATTATATCTTCTTTAAATCACACGTCAGATTACACATTAAAAAGTTTTGATGCAATTGCATGTAGAGGTGGATTACTAAAACCAATGCAAGGTGGCGTTTATCATATAAATAACGAAATGTATAACAATCTTAAGGCATTTAAATATGGTGTACACGCATCTAATTTGAGTGGTATGATTGGTTATGAATTAGGAAAAGAGCTGAACATCCCTGCATTTACGATAGATCCCGTCGTTGTAGATGAGTTAATAGATATTGCAAAAGTTACAGGCTTAAAAAATATTGAACGACGTAGTATATTTCATGCATTAAATCAAAAAGCTGTTGCTAGATTATATGCATCATCTATTCATAAAACGTATGAAGATGTAAATGTTATCGTTGCACATATGGGTGGAGGTATAACCATTGGCGCACATAAAAATGGGCAAGTAGTAGATGTAAATGAAGGGTTGTTAGGTGAAGGTCCTTTTAGTCCAGAACGTGCCGGTTCAATACCCAATGATCAACTCTACGCATTTGGATATAAACATAATTTCACACCACAAGAGATGAATCACTTTTTAAGTAAAAAAGGTGGTTTCATTAGTATGTTCAAAACAAATGATTTAAAATTATTATCGGATAAATATGATTCAAACTCCGAAGTTAAATTAGCATTTGATGCGTTAGCATATCAAATTTCTAATGCTATTGGAGCTCGGTCAATTATTTTCCGCGGACAGGTAGATCAAATTATTTTAACAGGTGGTTTAAGTTACAGTAAATTATTAGTTCAAAAAATAATATCATTCGTTGATTGGATTGCACCTGTAACAATATATCCAGGCGAAAAAGAAATGGATACATTGGCGTTACGTACATCAAACGTACTAGACGGAAAAGAAAAGGTTAAAGCTTATAGTTAGGAGTATTAATATGTCAGAAGAAAAATATGATTTAGTCATTCTTGGTGGAGGTACTGCGGGTTATGTATCTGCGATAAGAGCTTCACAATTAGGAAAGAAAGTGGCACTTGTAGAAAAATCATTACTTGGTGGCACTTGTTTACATAAAGGATGCATTCCGACAAAAGCATTATTAAAATCTGCAGAAGTTATGCGTACAATCACAAACGCAACTGATTATGGCGTGGATGTTGAAGGGTTCAAATTGAATTTTGCGCGTATTCAAGAACGAAAAAATGAAGTAGTAAACCAAATGTTTAGCGGTGTTAACCATTTGATGGAACATAACAGTATCGATGTATTTAATGGTACAGGTAGGATATTAGGACCTTCTATATTCTCGCCACAAAGTGGCACGATTTCTGTAGAATACGAGGATGGTGAATCTGAATTAATACCCAATAATAATGTCCTCATAACTACAGGATCACAACCTATGTCTTTATCTTTTCTACCGTTTGATCATAAAGTTGTCCTTTCTAGCGATGATATCTTGCAATTAGAACAATTGCCAAATAATCTAGCTATTATTGGTGGCGGAGTTATCGGTTTAGAATTTGCTTCTTTGATGACAGATTTTGGTGTCGCTGTAACTGTAATTGAGGCAGGTCCGCGCATTTTACCGACTGAAAGTAAAATAGTTGCCAAAACTTTAAGAAAAGAATTAACGGATAGAGGCGTGACATTTTATGAAAATATACAACTATCCGAATCAGATATAACAGTAGACGAAGATCGCATTATTATCACATTAAATGGTGAAGCAGTACAATTTGAAAAAACATTAATTTCTATTGGTAGGCTGCCTAATACTGAAGATATTGGATTAAATAATACAAAGATTAAATTAACAGATAAAAAGCATATTAGTGTTAATGAATATCAACAAACTGATGATAAACATATCTATGCAGCAGGCGATTGTATCGGTAAATTACAATTGGCCCATGTCGGCTCTAAAGAAGGAGTCATAGCAATTGAACATATGTTTGATCAATCACCACTTCCAATTGATTATAATAAAATGCCAAAATGCGTTTATACTCAACCTGAAGTAGCAAGTATTGGATTAAATATAGACCAAGCCAAATCAGAGAATATTAAAGCAAAATCAATTAAAGTACCTTTCAAAGCTATAGGTAAAGCAGTTATTGAAAACACCTCTAACCAAAGTGGCTTTTGTGAAGTTATCATCGATCAAGAACAAGATACTGTATTAGGTCTTAATATGATAGGTCCCCATGTTACAGAATTAATTAACGAAATATCACTATTCCAATTTATGAATGGTTCAACTTTAGAACTTGGGTTAACAACACATGCACATCCATCATTATCTGAAGTATTGATGGAGTTAGGCTTAAAGGTTGAAAATAGATCGATTCACGTTTAATTTAGGAGGAAATAAGATGTTTGATTATAAATCAGTTGGACTAGAAGAGTCTGATTTAAAAGCAATGTATAAATGGATGGATTTAGGGCGTAAAATAGATGAACGTATGTGGCTATTAAACCGTGCAGGTAAAATACCATTTGTTATTAGTTGTCAAGGACAAGAAGCAACTCAAATAGGTATGGCATATGCTATGCAAGAAGGTGATATTTCTTCACCTTACTATAGAGATTTAGCGTTTGTTACCTATATGGGGATGACAGCTTTAGACTCGATGTTAGCAGCATTTGGTAAACGTGATGATATAAGTTCAGGTGGAAAGCAAATGCCGTCACATTTTAGTAAACGTGAAAAAGGTATTCTATCCCAAAGTTCGCCAGTTGGCACACAAATTGTACATGGTGTTGGAGCAGCATTAGCTTTGAAAATGGATAATAAACCAAATATTGCTATGGCTACAGTGGGTGAAGGTAGTTCAAACCAAGGTGATTTCCATGAAGGCTTAAACTTTGCAGGCGTTCACAAATTACCGTTTGTATGTGTTATTGAAAATAATAAATATGCTATTTCTGTACCAGATTCTCTACAATATGGTGCTGAAAAATTATCTGATCGCGCTATTGGTTATGGTATGCACGGCGAACATGTAGATGGCAACGACCCAATTGCGATGTATAAAGTCATGAAAGAAGCTAGAGAACGAGCATTAAATGGTGGTGGTTCTACATTAATTGAAGCCATGTGTACAAGAATGACAGCCCATTCTTCAGATGATGATGATAAATATCGTACTAAAGAAGAGCGTGAAGAATTAAAATCATTAGACTGTAATCTTAAATTTAAAACATTTCTTCTTGAGGAAGGCATTATAAACGAACAATGGTTAGAAAAAGTTGATAGTGAACATAAAGAAATTGTAAACCAAGCAACTAAAGAAGCCGAAAAAGCACCTTATCCGTCTCCAGAAGAAACATATACACATGTCTATGAAGAAGGGAGTTTAGACAATGCCTAAATTAAGTTACTTAGAAGCAATCCAACAAGGGCTCGACCAAGCTATGGAAAAGGATAACGATGTATTTGTATTAGGAGAAGACGTCGGGAAAAAAGGTGGCGTATTTGGTGTCACTTTAGGTTTACAACAAAAATATGGTGAAGCACGTGTTTTAGATACGCCGTTAGCAGAGTCAAATATCGTAGGAACAAGTATTGGTGCAGCTATGTTAGGCAAACGTCCTGTTGCAGAAATACAATTTGCCGAGTATATTTTACCTGCGACAAATCAAATTATGAGTGAAGCTGCAAAAATGAGATATCGTTCAAATAATGATTTTCATTGCCCTATTACGATTCGCTCTCCATTTGGCGGCGGTATTCACGGTGCGCTTTATCACTCGCAAAGTGTAGAATCTATATTTGCTAACACACCAGGGCTCACAATTGTTATCCCATCTACACCATATGACGCGAAAGGGTTATTATTAGCTTCAATTGAGTCAAATGACCCAGTACTATATTTCGAGCATAAAAAAGCTTATCGTTTACTTAAAGAAGAAGTTCCAGAATCATATTATACAGTTCCAATTGGTAAAGCAGATGTTAAACGTGAAGGCGATGATATTACTGTGTTTACCTATGGTCTCTGTGTGAATTACTGTATCCAAGCAGCTGATATGTTATCAGAAGATGGTATCAATGTAGAAGTTGTGGATTTACGTACAGTTTATCCTTTAGATAAACAAACGATTATTGAAAGAGCAAAATTAACAGGTAAAGTTTTATTAGTAACAGAAGATAATTTAGAAGGTAGTGTTATTTCTGAAGTAGCTGCTATAATAGCAGAAAACTGTCTGTTCGACTTAGATGCCCCAATAATGAGACTCGCTGGTCCTGATGTTCCAGCAATGCCATTTGCGCCAACACTCGAAGACGAGTTTATGATTAATCCAGATAAAATAAAAATCAAAATGCGTGAACTCGCAGAATTCTAAGGAGGCACAATCATGGAAATAAAAATGCCTAAACTCGGTGAAAGTGTTCATGAAGGTACTATAGAACAATGGCTTGTTTCAGTAGGAGATAAAGTTGAGGAATATGATCCTTTATGTGAAGTGATTACTGATAAAGTAACTGCAGAGGTACCTTCATCATACGCAGGTACAATAACCGAAATCAAAGTTGATGAAGGCGATACAGTAGCGG
The DNA here is from genome assembly GCF_043107035.1 of Staphylococcus sp. 231237_7MaSpsaltlick. NCBI lineage: Bacteria > Bacillati > Bacillota > Bacilli > Caryophanales > Staphylococcaceae > Staphylococcus > Staphylococcus sp. 231237_7MaSpsaltlick. The sequence goes on along the minus strand of NZ_JBICNX010000011.1, from coordinate 111,951 downwards.
TAGATGAGATTATTTGTCTATTAGATACTGGTAACGAGCAAAATGAATTCGAACAAGATCAAACAACTGAGAATCAATCTGAAGACATTAAAGAAGATTTAACCAACAAACAAACAAGTAGTAACAATATCCAAAATGATTCAGCTTCAACTACTGCTAAATCTCATATAGATGGACCAAAAAATAACGGCCGTTATTCACCAGTAGTCTTCAAATTAGCGTCTGAAAACCAAATTGACTTAGATCAAGTTGTAGGCACAGGCTTTGAAGGGCGTGTAACAAAAAAAGATATAGAAAAAGTTATTAAAGAAGGAACAAATAAATCACCTTCTACGATTGTAGCGCCAAAAGATTCTCCTAAAGTATCGCAACAATCAGCGTATAATGATCCATCACCAGGTTCATCAATTCCAGTTAATGGAGTACGTAAACAGATAGCTCAAAATATGGTAAATAGTGTTAACGAAATACCTCATGCTTGGATGATGGTAGAAGCAGATGCAACTAACTTAGTTAAAACACGTAATTATCATAAGCATAGCTTTAAAGAAAGTGAAGGCTATAACCTTACGTTCTTTGCGTTTTTCGTTAAAGCAGTTGCTGAAGGGTTAAAAGCATATCCCTTATTAAATAGTAGTTGGCAAGATTCTGAGATAGTTATGCATAAAGATGTTAACATCTCTATAGCAGTCGCAGACGAAGATAAATTATACGTGCCTGTGATTAAAAATGCTGATGAAAAGTCAATTAAAGGTATTGCTAGAGAAATTAACGAATTAGCTCAAAAAGCACGTAACAAAAAACTACGTTCAGAAGATATGCAAGGTGGTACATTTACTGTAAATAATACAGGTACGTTTGGCTCAGTATCTTCTATGGGTATAATTAATCATCCTCAAGCAGCAATACTACAGATTGAATCCGTGATTAAAAAACCGGTAGTTATTGATGATATGATTGCCATAAGAAACATGGTTAACTTATGTATTTCAATCGACCACCGCATTTTAGATGGCTTGCAAGCAGGTAGATTTATGAACTTCGTAAAAACACGTATTGAACAATATTCAATAGAACATACAAGTATCTACTAATAACATACAACTTAATAAAGTTGATAATATTTTAGGCTGAGACACAAAGTATATGTCTCAGCCTAAAATATTATAGTGATTTCTTATCTATTTTTTAAAAAAATTTTTTGAACAGTTAAAGACATTTAAAATATGGTGATATTTAAACACACTAGTTGAAGTATTAACTATATATTAGTAGAATAAAAGTAATAATTAGAAATGAAAGGTGAATTTATTATGGACTTAAACTTTGATTTATATATGACAGATGTAGTTAATCAAGCACGTAACGAAATTGAAGAAGCAGGTTATGAACAATTAACATCTGCCGAAGAAGTAGATAACGTTTTAAAACAAGAAGGTACAACGTTAGTAATGGTCAATTCTGTTTGTGGATGTGCAGGTGGTATTGCAAGACCAGCAGCTGCGCATGCATTACACTATGATAAATTGCCAAACCGCCTTGTTACTGTTTTTGCAGGTCAAGACAAAGAAGCTACACAACAAGCTAGAGATTATTTTGAAGGTTTTGCACCGTCAAGTCCATCATTCGCCTTAGTCAAAGATGGTAAAGTCACAGAAATGATTGAAAGGCACCAAATCGAAGGTCACGATGTGATGGATGTGATAAACCAATTACAAAATTTATTCGACACTCACTGTGACGAAAAATAGAGGTCTTATTAGATGATGAGTTTAAATCCATATCGAATCGGATTTAGAACAATTAAGACTGCAGTTGGAATGGCACTAGGAATCATAATTGCTAAATTAATGGGTTTAGATAATTTTGCTTCCAGTGCCATTTTAGTTGTTTTGTGTATCAAACATACTAAAGTGCATTCATTACAAGCAATTGTTTCTCGTTTTGTATCATGTCTTATGGTTCTAATTCTAGGTTCTATTGCTTTTAATATGTTAGGACAAAGTGCGATTGTTTTAGGTCTTATTGTACTGTTTTTTATACCGTTAACAGTTGTATTTAAAGTTCAAGAAGGTGTCGTAACAAGTTGTGTTATCTTATTACACATCTTTAATGCGTCAGTCATTGATTTGCAATTGTTTTATAATGAGATTCTTCTTTTAATCGTAGGTCTAGGAATTGCATTCTTAATGAACGTCATTATGCCTAGTTTGGACAGTAATTTAAAACATTATAAACAAGAAATTGAACAACAATTCACTTACATTTTTGAACAGTTTAGTAATACTTGTAAAAAGCCAAATAATAATGTTAACATCGCATTTGATGAATTAAAGTATACAATCCGCAAGGCAAAATCTATCGCTTTTAGAGATGTTAAAAATCATTTTGTAAGAAATGAGAACTCATATTATCATTATTTTGATATGCGCGAAGAACAATTAGAACTTTTACGTCGTATGTCTATAATTATCGAAAATATTGAAACCAAAGACTGTTTATTATCTAAAATATCTAATTTGTTTGCCGAAGTAGCTACCAATGTAAATAGCAATGATTACACTGTGTTGCGGCTACACTCGTTATATGAAATAAGATTAGAATTAAACAAATTAGAACTACCAACTTCGCATGAAGGATTTAGAACACGTGCGAATTTACTACAATTATTGAATGAATTAGAAGCATATTTAGCTGTTAAATCGCAATTTGGCTCACTACGTTTGCACAGTGATCAAAAACCAGCAGCTACATAAAAAGCTCGCACAAGTTATGAGGTTGGTTTGAGTTTATATACTCAACCGTAACTCTTATCATGTGCGAGCTTCGTGTATTTTCAAGAGATTGAGACACTACATTTATACTTACACTTAATTAATGATTAATTTACTAATGGAACGACACTTGTTAATATCAATGCAAGTACAACAGCTACTAACATTACTACGATAATAACTCTCAACACTTTATTATTGTTCAACATATATTCCTCCAAATCATTGAAAATAGGATTGATCTGTATCCTTTTCATTTATAACATTTAACCAATTATATTCAAATTTAAATTAGTTTTATATTGTCATTATAGCATATGATCAGTATTAACACAGAGCCATATTAGTTTTACTACTACATATATTTCGTTACACTAAATTAGCAGATACATAAATATAAGAATGGGGAATTATAAATGATAAATAAACAACGACTTATAAATACTTTCTTAGAATTAGTACAAATCAATTCTGAAAGTGGTAAGGAACAAGCTATACAACAATTCCTTAAAGCCAAATTTGAAACTTTAAATGTTATTGTAGAAGAAGATAAAGCAAGTGTTAACGAGGGTTTGGGAGCTAATAATTTAGTGTGTACGTTAAAAGCTACAGAAAATATGGACAATGTAGATAAAGTGTATTTTACAAGTCATATGGACACAGTAACACCAGGCGTTGATATTAAACCACAAATCAAAGAAGATGGATACATATATTCTGATGGTACAACTATTCTAGGCGCTGATGACAAGGCTGGATTGGCAGCTATTTTAGAGCTTGTACAAACAATAAATGACCATGAATTATCACATGGTCAAATACAATTTGTTATAACAGTAGGTGAAGAATCTGGATTAGAGGGAGCGAAAGCATTAGACTATACATTATTGGATGCTGATTATGGTTATGCAATTGATGCAAGTGTTGATGTTGGAAAGACGGTTACACACGCTCCTACACAAATGAAAGTAAATGCAACGATATATGGTAAAACTGCACATGCAAGCACACCTAACAAGGGTATAAGTGCAATTAATATTGCAGCAAAAGCAGTTAGTGAAATGAAGTTAGGTCAAATAGATGAGTTTACGACCGCTAATATCGGACGCTTTGAAGGGGGCTCTGCTACAAATATTGTTGCAGATAAAGTTACACTTAAAGCAGAAGCGCGTTCACATTCAGAGACAAGTATACAAAATCAAGTTGAACATATGCAGTCTGTTTTCAAAGAAACAGCTCAAAAATATGGTTGTACTGCTGATGTTGAAATAATAAAAAGTTACCCAGGTTTTGAAATTGCAGATGAGGCACTAGTGACTAAAGTAGCTAAATCGAGCGCTGTCGCTTTAGGATTAGCTCCTGAAGCTGTAATAGCTAGCGGTGGTTCGGATGGCAACATCATAAATCAGTTAGGTATTCCAACTGTAATTTTAGGAGTAGGGTATGAGAATATCCATACCACTGACGAACGTATGCCAATCAGTTCATTAAACTTGTTAGCAGAACAATTAATTAAGATTATTGAAATAATTAGTCAGAAATCTTAAAACTGATTAAGTGAATATTCTTACGTCTTTATGATACAATATACTAGAAAACTTTAATAAGAGAGGTTAGTAATATGACACAACAAATTGGTGTAGTAGGTTTAGCCGTAATGGGTAAAAACCTTGCTTGGAATATTGAATCACGTGGATATAGCGTTTCTGTTTTTAATCGCTCATCTGCAAAAACGGATGAAATGGTTACAGAATCTGAAGGTAAAAACATACATCCAACATACTCTATAGAGGAATTTGTTAATTCTCTAGAAAAACCCCGCAAAATTTTACTAATGGTTAAAGCTGGCCCTGCAACAGACGCAACAATTGATAGCTTGTTACCATTATTAGATAACGATGATATCTTAATTGATGGTGGTAATACGAACTATCAAGATACTATTAGACGTAATAAAGCACTTGCTGAGAGCGGTGTTAACTTTATTGGAATGGGTGTATCTGGTGGTGAAGTTGGTGCGTTAACTGGACCTTCATTAATGCCAGGCGGTCAAGAAGACGCATTCGATAAAGTCAGTCATATTTTAGAATCAATCTCAGCTAAAGCTGATGACGGTGCTGCTTGTGTCGCTTATATCGGCCCTAATGGTGCTGGTCACTATGTAAAAATGGTGCACAACGGTATTGAATACGCAGATATGCAATTAATTGCAGAAAGTTATGCAATGATGAAAGATTTACTAGGCATGTCTCATGAAGAAATTTCAAAAACTTTTAAAGATTGGAATGCTGGCGAATTATCAAGTTATTTAATCGAAATTACTGGTGATATCTTCACTAAATTAGATGAAGGTAAAGACGAAGCTTTAGTAGAACAAATTCTTGATACTGCAGGCCAAAAAGGCACAGGTAAATGGACATCAATCAACGCTTTAGAATTAGGTATTCCATTAACAATTATTACTGAGTCAGTATTTGCTCGTTTTATTTCTTCAATTAAAGAAGAGCGTGTTAATGCTTCTAAACAATTAAATGGTCCAAGTGCTAAATTCGAAGGTAACAAAGATGAATTCCTTGAAAAAATTCGTAAAGCGCTATATATGAGCAAAATTTGTTCATATGCACAAGGTTTTGCTCAAATGAGAAAAGCTAGTGAAGATAACGAATGGAATTTAAAATTAGGCGAATTAGCTATGATTTGGCGTGAAGGTTGTATTATTCGTGCACAATTCTTACAAAAAATTAAAGAAGCATATGATAATGATACTGAATTACAGAACTTATTATTAGACCCATACTTTAAAGATATTGTAACTAATTATCAAGATGCATTACGTGACGTAGTTGCAACTGGTGTTCAAAACGGTGTATCGACGCCAGGTTTCTCTGCAAGTATTAACTATTATGATAGTTACCGCTCAGAAAACTTACCAGCTAACTTAATCCAAGCTCAACGTGACTATTTTGGAGCACATACTTATGAGCGTAAAGATCGCGATGGCGTATTCCATACACAATGGATTGAAGATTAAGATTAACGTTTGATTTTATTAATATAAACTACCCGTAGCTAGAGACATATGTCATTAGTTACGGGTAGTTTTTTATATACTGTATTACTTTATAAATATAAAAACAACCAATTATGCAAGCGTTTGCATAATTCCTTTGACATGCCGAATATCTTTAATTATTATAAATGTTAGTAACATAAATTTTTTATTATGCAACTAAATAAAGGACGGCATATATGGTCACTATTAAAGATATTGCTCAAGCAGCAAATGTTTCAGCTTCAACCGTTTCAAGAGTAGTTAGTGGTAATCCTAAAATTAGTAAGCACACACGTGAAAAAGTTAAGGACACTATGAAATCGTTGAATTATCTACCAAACCAAGCGGCAAGAACCTTGGCAACTAAACATTCGAATACAATTGGCATTATACAAAAATCTGGTTCCATTAAAGACAGACAAAACCCATTTGTTTTAGACGTGCTTTCAGGTATTTTTAGTGAATGCAAAAATCATGGTTATTCAACAATTCCAACTACAAACACTCAGAGCAAAGGAATAGAACTAGAAGTACAGGAAATGATTCATTATCATTCTGTAGATGGTTTTATAGTGCTTTATTCCAAAAAAGATAATCCTATAATTGATATATTAAAAGCACATGCTCTGCCGTACGTAGTCATTGGCAAGTCATTGACAAATGATGAGGTCATACATATAGACAATGACAATGTGCGTGCCTCAGAATTATTAACACGACATTTAATTGATAAAAGGCACAAAAACTTTTTGTTTATTGCAGAATCTGGTGACTACGAAGTTGTAAAAGATAGGATAGCAGGACATCTAAAAGCTATAGAACAAGAAAGCTTAGTTACTGATATTGTATATTTTGATAAAAATCGTGAACATATCAGATCATATTTTCAAGGGCTCATTGATTATCGTGCATTACCGTCAGTCGTAATCACCTCTGATACGCTATTAAATCATTTAGTATTAAGTATTTTTTATGAGTTAAAGTTGCATATCCCTACAGACATCCAAACGGCAACATTTAATGATTCTTATTTAAATGCATTTGCATCTCCGCCGCAAACAACAGTTGATATCTATCCCAAATTACTCGGCGAAGTAGCAGCAGAATCATTACTAAACGTTATACAGGGACGAGAGATAGTAGGATTTAATAAATTAATACAAACAACAATTATTGAACGTGAATCAACCACAACTATTCAGGAGGTATAGTATGAACAAACAATGGTGGAAAGAAGCAGTAGCGTATCAAGTTTATCCAAGAAGTTTTAATGATTCTAACAATGATGGGATTGGTGATTTGCCTGGTGTTATTGAAAAGTTAGATTACCTAAAAGACCTAGGAATTGATGTAATTTGGTTAAGTCCTATGTATAAATCACCTAATGATGATAACGGCTATGATATTAGTGATTATACTGATATCATGGATGAATTTGGAACAATGGATGATTTTAATTTATTGTTAGACAGTATACATCGACGTGGTATGAAATTGATTCTTGATTTAGTAGTTAACCACACTTCTGATGAGCATCCGTGGTTTATAGAATCTAAATCTAGTAAAGATAACCCTAAACGTGATTGGTATATTTGGCAAGAACCAAAATCGGATGGGACAGAACCTAATAATTGGGAAAGTATATTTAATGGTTCTACATGGGAATATGACGAAACAACAGGTGAATATTATTTTCACTTATTTAGCAAAAAACAACCCGACTTAAATTGGGATAATGAAGAGGTTCGTCATGCTATTTTCGAAATGATGAATTGGTGGTTTGAAAAAGGAATTGACGGTTTTAGAGTGGATGCTATAACTCACATTAAAAAATCATTTCAAGCAGGTGATTTACCTGTACCAGAAGGCAAAACTTATGCACCTGCATTTGACGTGGATATGAATCAACCTGGAATTCAAAGCTGGTTGCAAGAAATGAAAGATAAATCTTTAAGTCAGTATGACATTATGACAGTAGGTGAAGCGAATGGTGTCAATCCTAATAATGCAGTGGAATGGGTAGGAGAAGAAGAAGGTAAGTTTAATATGATATTCCAATTTGAGCATTTAGGATTGTGGAACACTGGCGATTCTAAATTTGACGTCAAAGCTTACAAAGACGTTCTGAATAGATGGCAGAAACAATTAGAAAATATAGGTTGGAACGCATTATTTATAGAGAACCATGACCAACCTCGTCGCGTATCAACATGGGGAGATGATCAAAATTATTGGTATGAATCGGCTACAAGTCATGCCTTAGTGTATTTTTTACAACAAGGCACGCCTTTTATTTATCAAGGACAAGAAATTGGAATGACAAATTATCCTTTTGAGAGCGTTGAAACATTTAATGATGTCGCAGTAGTAAACGAATATAATATTGTAAAGTCGCAAAACGGAGATGTATCTGAATTATTGGAGAAACATAAAATGGAAAACAGAGATAATTCAAGGACGCCAATGCAATGGAGCAATCAAACAAATGGCGGTTTTTCTGAACATAGACCTTGGTTTCCAGTAAACCCAAATTATAAAAAAATTAATGTTGCTAATCAGCAACAAGATCCAAACTCAATATTAAACTTTTATAAATCATTAATTGTTTTAAAAAAATCTGATGATATATACACATATGGTACGTTTGACTTAGTAGATAAGAATAATGAACAAGTATTTGCTTATACGAGAACTTTAAGTAACAAACAAGTATTAATTGTAGCTAATTTAACAAATCAAACCGCTAAACTTAAATATGATGAATCATTAAATCAGAATAATATTTTACTTCATAATTATAAAGATAAATCAATAAATATTAATGCTATCAAGCCTTTTGAAGCATTTGTTGTTTCCATCTAATAAATAACTTTTGATAAAAGTATAAACCAACTAATAAAGGATGGCTTATAAAAAAGTATAGGTTAACGTTACCTAAATTAATAATAAGATAACACTTTCCTATACTAAAAATGATGTTTTAATTGTATTAGATGTTTGATTTGGTTGAGCTTTTAATTTAAAATTTGGTAACTTTTGAAATATTATGGAAAATATATCTATTTAAATTTTACTACTAGCAAAGCGCTTGTCTTTGATAGTAGTATTTTATTTGAGTATTTTTGAGATATTCATACTTACACAAAACATATTTTCAAATATTCACAAGAACACTACTTAATAATCATCAGTTAAATATTGTTCTTGATCAACAGGCATCCATAATTGAACTTTAGTAAATGGGTCGTCAAATGAAATATCAAAAGGATAAATCTCTACATAAAGACTATTATGTTCGTATGGTAAAGTCATCTGTAAACTAGTTTCAATATAATACCAAGCTTCATTTACAACGTAATCAAGTTCACCTTGCAAATTAAATTTTGCGTATTGTCTTTCCGGTAAAAAACGACTTTCTAGATGAGCAGGGTATCTTTCACTTGGAACGCCAACAAATATTTCCATACCTTCATCTAATGGGCAGTTAACGACAAACAAGTCATGAGGACTAATATCATTATATCGTTGAAGTTCTATTATTTTCCCTTCATTAAGTAAATCTTCTAAAAAATCTGGTACTTTAAATGGGTTTTCTAAATCATCTGAATCCACAAACTGAGCATAACCGACTAATGAAATACCTTGTGTATCTTCTAAACGATAAGCATTCGGTGGCTTTTCTGTTGTTGTAAGTTTGATATAAAGCCTAGCTTGCATTTTTAATTCATCACGTTTTGTATTTACTTGTATAGGCGAGACACCATGAAAGTCACTGAAGTCATTAGCAAATTCATTTGTATTAGTGTAATTATACTTTTTTGCAACATCTACTAAACGACTTGAACCACTAATAATTTCTTTAGCTGCCAAGGTCATTCTACGAGCTCTAGCGTATTCAGTGGGTGATTGACCAACTATCATTTTAAACGATTGATCAAGATGATAAGGTGAAAGACCAACGTAATCACTGAGTGACTGCAAATGAAAAGGCTCTAGCAAATGATCCTCAATATAAACAATTGCCTGTTGTATTTGCTTGATAACGTCCAAAACTTTCACTCCTAATTTTCAATTAACTACATTTCAATTTTAAAAACTATTTAATGCTATATCTATATATTTTACATATTTACTAATTAAGTATATTCTACATCATTTTCGATGCACTTACATCTGAAAAATATTTAATAGGGTAAAATGTAAATAACTGTTCTTAATCTACTTTTCACTTCAATAAATTAAATAATAACACAAAAAAGATATAAGAAAAAAGAGAGCGAGACCGAAATCAAATATTTATAATTGATTTCATGTCATGCTCTCTTTATATAAATCTGTTAATAACCTAAATTGATAGAATAGTTAATATAGTGAACTCTAAACTGTGGTACCTTAAAAAAGATAATATTTGTGTTATTTAATAATTTATGATTCACACAAATATAGTTTAATGAATATCATCCCACCAATGGAAGCCATCTCTACTTAATAATAAATCACTTTCTAACGGACCATTAGAACCTGATTCGTAATTAGGGAATTCTGGTTCATTTTGGTTCCATTCTTCTTGTATTGCATCTACAAACTTCCAAGTAGATTTTAACTCTTCCCAATGTGTAAAGTTTGTAGCATCACCATTTAAACAATCGAAAAGTAAGTTTTCATACGCATCTACTGTATTCATCTTATCTTGTGCACTCATTGCGTAAGATAATTGTACAGGTTCTGTTTCAATGCCTTGAACATTTTTCTTAGCATTCAAATGTAGTGATACACCTTCATTAGGTTGGATATTAATAACAAGTAAATTTGAATCTAATTTTTTATCTGTTTCATAATATAAATTCATAGGAACTTCTTTAAATTCAACAACAACTTGAATCGTCTTGCTCTTCATTCGTTTACCAGTTCTAATATAGAACGGCACGCCAGCCCATCTAAAATTGTCGATAGTTAATTTTCCTGATACAAATGTAGGCGTTGTAGAATCTTCAGCAACTCTATCTTCATCTCTATATTTAGGAACTTTATTACCGTCAATTGTACCTTCGTCATATTGCCCACGAACAAAGTTGTGTCGCACTTCTTCTGCTTCAAGTTTCCGTAATGATTTTAATGCTTTAACTTTTTCTGCTCTAATGTCTTCACTATTTAAGCTGATTGGCGCTTCCATAGCAAGTAGGGCGACCATTTGTAACATGTGGTTTTGTACCATATCTTTTAGCGCACCACTAGACTCATAATAGCCACCTCTATCTTCGACACCAAGCACTTCTGAAGATGTGACTTGAATATTAGAAATATATTTATTGTTCCAAAGCGGTTCAAACATTGCATTGGCAAAACGTAACACTTCAATATTCTGCACCATATCTTTGCCTAAGTAATGATCGATACGATAAATTTCTTCCTCTTTAAACGAACGACGTAATTGCTCGTTTAATTGTTCAGCTGATGCTAAATCTGTACCAAATGGTTTTTCAATAACTAAACGTTTGAAGCCTGTTGTATCTGTTAATCCAGATGATTTCAAATAATCTGAAATTACACCGAAGAATTTAGGTGCCATAGCTAAATAAAATAGTCTATTTCCATTTAGCTGGAATTCATTGTCGAGTCTATTACTTACTTCTAGTAATGATTGATAACTCGCTTCATCACTAACATCATGCTTATGATAAAAAACGTGTTCCATAAATTTATCTAAATGTTTTGTATCTTTAACATGTTCTTGTATTGATGACTTCACTTGATTACGGAAATCATCATTTGTTAAGTCTCTTCTACCAATACCAATTATAGCAACTTGCTCATTTAAATTTTCTTGTTGATATAAATGGAACAATGACGGGAATAATTTTCTATGACTCAAATCCCCAGTTGCACCAAAAATTGTTATTAAGCATGGAATGTCTTTATTTTTAGTATTCAAGATCAAAACCTCAATTCTTTTTATAAATCTGTATTTATTATAGAACAATAATCAAACATGTTCCTACCATTTTGCTTAAAAGAATTTATTTTTAATATATTTTTTATTCTTTTCTGTGATAAAATGTGAACAAGAAGAGGAGGCATATGCATGGAAATCACATTTTTTGGTACGAGTGCTGGTCTACCAACAAAAGAACGTAATACACAAGCTATTGCTTTAAATTTGGAACCATATTCCAATAGTATCTGGTTATTTGATGTAGGTGAGGGTACACAACACCAAATCTTACACCATTCTATAAAATTAGGTAAAGTTGATCATATTTTTATTACGCATATGCATGGTGATCATATTTTTGGGTTACCCGGTTTATTAACAAGCAGATCTTTTCAAGGGGGCGAAGGAAAGCCTTTAACTGTCATTGGACCAAAAGGAATTAAAGCATTTATAGAAACGACTTTGCAGTTATCTGAATCAAAATTAAATTATCCAATTACATACATAGAAATAGAAGATCATTTGTCGTATCAAAACAATGGCTTTAATGTAGAAGCCCATATGCTAAATCATGGTATACCATCATTTGGTTATCGAATAGAAGCGCCTTATACATCTGGAAAAATTGATGTAGCTGCCCTTAAAAAAATCGGACTTGAGCCAGGACCTAAATACCAAGAAGTTAAAAACAATGAAACTTTTGAATATAACGGCGAAATCTATACTTCGAAAGATTTTAAAGGAGATGCGACCAAAGGACCGGTTATCGCCATTTTTGGTGACACTATGCCATGTAACAATGAAGCGATTATTGCAGATAAGGCAACGGTCATGGTCCATGAAAGTACTTATATTGAAGGTGACAAATCTTTAGCAAATAATTACCATCATAGCCATATCGAAGATGTGTTTGATTTAATAGAAACGGCACAAGTGGAATATAGTTTAATTACACATTTGAGTAATAGATATACTCTGGATGAAATAGAGGAGATTAGTTTATCACTTAAATCAAAACCTTCAACGCCGCCATTTACTTTCGTTAAAGATTTTGATTCTTGGACATTTTAATTATTCATATAAAAAAGTGGTTGAGACCGAACAAATGTCTCAACCACTTTTTATTAATTTTTAACAAACGTCTATTTAGCTAAAGATGATTATTCATCATCTTGATTTGATAATTCAACACTTCGATTGACTGCTGCTTTTAAACAGTCTTCAAACACACTTTCTAAGTCATGTTGGCTTAACGCATTTAATCCAGCTTGTGTTGTACCGCCTTTAGAAGTGATATTCTTTCTTAGTTGTTCCATACTTAATTCTGAACGTTCAATCATTTTACTTGTTCCAATTATTAAATTACGAATAGATTCTTCGACTTGTGCTTTTTCAAGACCTAATCTAGTCCCAGCAGTAACGTACTGTTCAAAAACGTGATATAAAAATGCTGGTCCACTTCCAGTAATCGCAGTCACTTGATGTAAGTTATCTTCAGAGACTTCTATTGCTGAACCAAATGCATTAATTAAACTATCAACTTCTTCTTTTGATTTTGCACCAAAGTTATTAGAAAAACTAATACCCGTCACAGAATGACCTACGTGCGCATTCGTATTTGGCATAATACGTGCAACCGGGCTATCAAAATCTAATTTTTCGCGAATATAACTAATTGGTAAACCAGCCATAATTGATATAAACTTATTATTTTCAACAATATAAGGTTTAATTCTTTCTGCTAATTCATCAAAATCATACGGTTTTGTCCCTAAGAATACATAATCTGCGTCTTTTAATAAAGCTTTATCATCATAGCTATAATTGACGCCTAATTCATCAGCATATTCTTTTAGCGCAACTTCATTTGAACGATTTGTTAAATATATATCGTTAGAATCAATAACATTTGAATTAACGATACCTGTAAAAATTGCATGTGCCATATTACCAGCACCATAAAATACTAGTTTCATGTGAACATTTCACTTCCTCTAAGTTTTTATGTATCCATACTAACATAGTTTTAACATATGGCTAATATTTATAAGTGACACATCAAAATATTTTCATTTATACTAGAATTAAATTAACAAAAGGGTAGGAGTGTCTATATGATTGGTAAACATTATGTTTTAACTGGAGGGACTAGTGGATTAGGACAATCTTTACTAGAATTATTATTAAAAAAACAGGTACACGTAACTGTGCTGACACGTAATCCACAAAAAATCGAGGGAAAGTATGACACTTCATTATTAACAGTCTTAAAATGTGATTTACAGTCTCAAGAACAAATTTTAAATCTCAAAAATCAATTTGATGATAAAAGTATTGACGGCATTATCTATAGTTCAGGATTAGGCTACTTTAAATCAATTGAACAACATACAACAGAAGAAATGCTTGAGACTTACAATTTAAACGTAGTTAATTTCAATACTTTATTAGCTACGTTACAACCATTTTTTAGCATGTTTCCTACAATTGTTGGTATTGGTAGTCAATCTGCATTTTTAACCCAAGCTTACGCAGCCCATTACGGTGCCAGTAAAGCAGCATTTAATCAAGTACTTAATGCATTGCGTATCGAAAAACCAAATTACCACGTATTGACTGTCAACACAGGACCAATTGCCACGCCGTTTCACGCGAAAGCAGACCCGTCATTAGCCTTTGCTCAAAAATACAAGAGTATCATGCTTGACCCTAATGAATTAGCCCATAAAATCATAAAAGGGATGCTCAGTACAAAACAAGAAATTAATGAACCTAAATGGATGCATTTGTTTTTACGAATATATCAAATTGCGCCACGATTCGTCGAAAAACATTTCACATTCCTGTTTAAAAACAAAATGTAAAGAACCACTTCTCTAAAGAGCCACTTCTTGTAAGGGTTAGTGGCTCTTACACCTGAGTAAGTACTCAGGTGTTCCGCTTTTTAAGAGTTAGTGGGACTTATGCATGAGCATAAGCTCATGTGATTGACTTCTGAAAACACGTCATCTCAAGTTCTCATTGAAAATCCCTCTAAAACGATTCATTTTTTTTATAAGAATAAGAAATTGTTTGATTTTGTGGACGCCACATCATTCGGATACTATCATTTGCGGGAATAAGAACTGGAGTTTTCATTGATAGGGTAAGTTGAGTGATATTATAATCTTTATACAAAAGGCACCCCATAAGTTAGATTTTCAGTCTAAATTTTGGGGTGCACATCATTTTTAAATACGGATTAGTCCTTTAACTTGAGAATTGGGATATATGTCTCAGGCTTTTTGTACACACGTTTTAGCTCATTATTTCAAATGTTGTGTATATTCTAAATTTTTAACTCTTTCACGAGCAGCTTTTAATTGTTCTAAACTAATATCTCTTGAAAGCTGATAGTTCTTCACATTCTCATCTAATTGATCCACGCTACTTGCGCCAACTATAATCGAACCTAGGGCGTCATGCGAAGTAAGGTAATTAAATGTTAAACCTGTTAAATTACTTTCTATTTCTTTAATAGAAGCAATTGTTTCTCCTAATTCTTGATAACTATAATCAAAAATACCTTCAGCAAACTTATCATCTAAAGCTTGATTACTATTAGAAGTTAATAATCCTTTGAATACTGGCCCACGTGCGAGTACTTTCACTTTTTGTGCATGTATATCATCCAATAATGCTTCTGGTCTATTATCAATTAAGTTAAATTGTGACATTAGCGTTTCAATATCACTATGCTCCAAATAATAATCAATTACATTTGGGCGTATAGAAGAAATACCATAAGCACGCACTAAACCTTCTTGTTTTAACTCATCAAATGCACTTATCGTTTCATCTAAAGGATCATCAATTGTTCCCCCGTGTAATTGATACAAATCTAAATGATCTAATCCTAAACGTTTTAGTGAGGCTTTTACGGCTTCTTTAATATATGCTTTTGACGGATCCCAAAAAGTAGAACCATCTTGAGCCAAATGATTACCAACTTTTGTACCTATAACAATATTATCTCTATCTTGGTATTTTTTTAATGCCTTGCCAACAATATCTTCATTGATACCTTTATCATAAATATCTGCTGTATCAAAATAAGTAATGCCATGTTCTATCGCGCGATCAATAATTGGTTCTGCTTTATTATAATCAGTACCTAAACTCATACAACCCAAACCTAATTCTGAAACCTCGATACCACTTCTTAATACATTTTTTTGCATGTCGTTTCTCCTTTCGATACACTTAAATCATAGGGTGTAAAAACAATATATGCAATATTACTTAATTTGATGTGTATATTAACTGTAATAGTGCTCCCTACATACTACCGTATATATCTTAACAATAACTCAAATCAAATAAAAGGAACGTGATTAAAATGAACCTATATGAAAAGACCATACATAGTACATCCATTTATCAAGGAGCCATTATTGATTTAGAAGTACACGATGTTGAATTACCCGATGGTAAAACATCTAAACGTGAACTTGTTTATCATAATGGCGCTGTAGCAGTTTGTGCAGTAACACCTGAGAATAAGGTGTTACTTGTTAAACAATTTCGTAAACCAGCTGAAAAACCTTTATTAGAAATACCAGCAGGCAAACTTGAAATAGATGAAGTACGCACAGAAGCTGCTAAGCGTGAATTAGAAGAAGAAACAGGTTATATCGCTGAAGAGCTAGAACTAATAACTGAGATGTACGGATCTCCTGGCTTTTCAAATGAAAAAATATCAATCTATTTGGCTAAAGACTTAAAAGTAGGTCAAATGAATCTAGATGACGATGAATTTATTGAATTAGAACAATACTCTCTATTAGAAATCAAAGACATGCTTAAAAACAAACAATTTGAGGATGCTAAAACTATTATTGCATTACAATACTTACTCCTTAATTATAATGATTATAAATAAGAAACGTGTATACTTGCGTATTTTATCAATTACTGGTATTTTATATATAAATCATTATACAAATTAAAATGATTATAATTATTAGTAGGGGAGTGAGGCTTCCGTGGAAGAACGTCTAAATCGCGTGAAGCAACAATTACAACAATCTTCATATAAATTAACGCCACAACGTGAAGCGACGTTACGTGTATTAATTGAAAATGAGAAAGATCATTTAAGTGCTGAAGATGTATATTTAAAAGTAAAAGACAAAGCACCTGAAATAGGTTTAGCTACTGTCTATCGTACACTTGAATTATTATCCGAACTTAAAGTAGTTGATAAAATTAATTTCGGAGATGGTGTTGCTCGATTTGATTTGCGCAAAGAAGGTGCAAAACATTTCCATCATCATCTTGTTTGTATGGAATGTGGTAAAGTTGAAGAAATTGAGGAAGATTTATTACCTCAAGTAGAGGAACGCGTTGAACAAGATTTTAATTTTAGAATTCTAGATCACCGTTTAACGTTTCATGGTGTGTGTTCAAATTGCCAAGCTCAAGGTAAGTAATCGCGTACGCACAAAAAACCTTTTATGAATAGAGGTGTTAAGCTTGGACGATATAATTGAAGAATACTTAAAATTTATACAATTAGAAAAAGGATTGAGCACGAATACAATAGGTGCATATCGTAGAGATTTAAAAAAATACAAAGCTTTCATAGAACTTCAAAAAATTAGCCACATTGACTTCGTTGATAGACAAGCTGTTCAATTATGTCTTGGTCATTTACATGATGATGGAGCATCCGCAAAATCTTTAGCACGTTTTATATCAACAGTTAGAAGTTTTCATCAATTCGCGCTAAGAGAAAAATATGCTGCAAAAGATCCAACTGTACTAATTGAAACACCTAGATATGACCGTAAGTTACCTGATGTACTAGAAATTAATGAAGTGTTAGCGTTATTAGAAACACCAAACCTATCAAAAAATAATGGCTACAGAGACCGCACGATGTTAGAGCTTCTATATGCAACAGGCATGCGTGTCTCTGAATTAATTCAAATTGAACTTGAAGATATCAATTTAATTATGGGATTTGTTAAAGTATTTGGTAAAGGGAATAAGGAACGTATCATTCCATTAGGTGATGCTGTTATTGATTATTTGACTACATATATAGATACAGTAAGGCCACAATTATTAAAAAGAACCGTCACTGATGTATTATTTTTAAATATGCATGGTAAACCATTATCTAGACAAGCGATATGGAAAATGATCAAACAAAATGGGGTCAAAGCAAATATAAATAAATCTTTAACGCCGCATACTTTAAGACATTCATTTGCTACCCATTTATTAGAAAATGGTGCAGATTTACGAGCTGTTCAAGAAATGTTAGGGCATTCCGACATTTCTACAACGCAACTTTATACACACGTATCAAAATCACAAATCCGCAAAATGTATAATGAATTTCATCCACGTGCATAAACACAGACCAGTTTATTCGTAGAATAACTAGCCTGTGTTTTTATATGTCTAATATTCAAAATTGAACTTATATCTTACCTTTTGGAATTTTTTCTTTCTTGAAGCGCTTGTAGACGCGCTGCATGAACTTCAGTTCTATCTCTTTCTAAATGATGATTTACTATATAACTATCCTCTATAGTATAATCAGTCATCGTAAAGTTAGGGTATGACTTTAATATAGCTTGTTGCATAGTAGAAGTTAATGGCAATTGTATTGGTACAAAATTATCGTTATTTTTAGCTGCTTCGATTAATTCTAAAAGCATCGTTTTATACGATTCTATTTCAATGCCTAAGTCTATTGCATCAGTATATGCTTCGATTACATTTAACGCTTTACTAAATGATCTCATGGCACCTTTATAATTAGCTCGACGAAAATGATAACACCCTGTTGCTAGTAAGATTAAACTTACGACGGCATCGTCTTTACGAAAGTGTTCGTTGTCTTTCCATGCTTCTTCTAATATGTCGTGACACAAAAAGTAGTGTTGTTTCGTGTGAAAGTGAAAATAAAAATCTTTTAAAGCTTTTTCCATATTAAAACCGCTCCAAATTTAAATGTTTACAATAAACATGCTATAATATTTTAGTGAATTACGCACTTAACTTGCGATATGAGGTAGATAAAATGTATGAAGTAAAGTTAGATGCCTTTAATGGTCCATTAGACTTATTATTGCATCTTATTCAAAAAATTGAAATCGATATTTATGATATTCCAATGAAGGAATTAACTGAACAGTATATGCAATATATTCATGCGATGAATCAGTTAGAAATAAATATTGCAAGTGAATACTTAGTGATGGCTTCTGAATTACTTGTGATTAAAAGTAAGTTGCTTTTACCACAATCAAATGAAGAAGAAACTTTAGATGATGACCCACGTGATGATTTAGTCGGTCGTTTAATAGAATATCAAAATTATAAAGCATACACAGAAATTCTAAATGAAAAGAAATCAGAACGTGCTTACTATTTTTCGAAGCATCCAACCGATTTGTCACATTTAGAATCCACAGAAACATGGGATTCAGAAAATACAATAGATTTAACAGAATTAATCATTGCCTATCAGAAAGTAAAAAATAGAGTGGAATTTAATACACCTAAAACTGTTGATATACACAAAGAAACATTTACTATTCAGCAGGCTACAACACAAGTTTCTGAACGTTTAAAGCAACATGATTCTTTTAATTTCTTTAGTTTGTTTAATTTTACTGAACCCGTTGAAATGGTTGTAACACATTTTCTAGCAATACTTGAAATGTCTAAATCTGGTATTGTTAATATTGAACAACCCAAAAGTTTTGATGATATCAATATTTTAAGAGGGGTAAACTATGGCATTGAACGTTAAAGGAATCCTAGAATCACTACTTTATACAGCTGGTGATGAAGGTTTAGATAAGAAACAATTACTTGAAATTTTAGAAATAGATGAAGCTACTTTATCAGAACTTGTAAATACATATGAATCTGATGGTCTATTGATTCAACATTATGGTCAAACTTATGTATTAACAACTAAAAAAGAAGCTTCGGAATATATCGAAAAATTAATTGAACAAAAATCAAAAATGAAGTTATCACAAGCCGCAATGGAATCTTTATCTATTATTGCCTATAACCAACCTTTATCACGAAGCGATATTGAAATGATTAGAGGTATTAATTCCGATGGCGCTGTTAAAACTTTAATTGCTAGAGGTCTTGTAGAAGCAAAAGAACAAGCTGATTCAAGAAGTCAACAGCTCTATACCACCGAATTATTTCTAAATGTATTTGGTATTGAGCATTTGGATGATTTACCTACGACAGATGAAGAAGATGAAGAAATCGAAGCATTCTTCAGTAATTTAGTGAACCAAAAAGGAGAAAATAATGAATAAAGAAACAGAAAGACTACAAAAACGTATCGCTAATAGTGGTTACACATCACGCCGTAAAGCAGAAACGCTTATTACAGAAGGTAAGGTTAAAGTTAATGGGACAGTAGTTACTGAATTAGGCACAAAAGTGAAAACTTCAGATAGTATAGAAGTTGAAGGAATTAAACTCGAACAAGAAGATAAGTTATACATTCTATTTTATAAACCAGCACAAGTGATTACAAGTGTGTCTGACGATAGAGGTAGAAAAGTCGTAACAGATTACTTTAAAGAAATTAAAACTAGAATATACCCTGTTGGCCGATTAGACTATGACACTTCAGGATTACTTTTATTAACAAACGACGGGGAATTTACAAATTTAATGACGCACCCTCGCTATAAAATAAAGAAAAAGTATGTGGTAAAATTAAAAGGATACTTAATGAGAGAAGAAGTTAAAGCTTTAGAACAAGGTATAAAATTAGAAGACGGTGTCACACAACCTGCTATTGTAAAAGTGAAGAATCAAGATAAAGAAAAAAATAATACACTTGTTGAAATTACAATTACAGAAGGACGCAACCGCCAAGTTCGACGTATGTTTGAACATTTTGGACATCAAGTATCTAAACTTCAACGTATTGAATTTGGTCCACTAGACTTAAAAGGTTTAAACGCAGGTGAAGGCAGAGTATTAACACCACACGAAGTTAAAACGATTCGCCACCTTGCAGAGCACGGTAAATAAATATTAATTTCACTTCTTCTATGCTTATGAGAATTTTTTCACAAACTTTGAAGTCACAGTCACTTTTCATGTCTAACCTATGATATAATATTGTTGAATTTGAAAGTAGCAGTGTGGGAGGTATATATGCATGTCAAACGAAATACTTATCGTAGACGATGAAGATAGAATCAGAAGATTATTAAAATTATATCTTGAAAGAGAGTCTTTTGAAATACACGAAGCAAGTAATGGTAATGAAGCATATAAAATGGCTGTAGAACATGATTATTCTTGTATTTTATTGGATTTAATGCTACCAGAAATGGACGGAATCACTGTAGCATCTCGTTTAAGAGAACATAAAGAAACACCCATCATTATGTTAACTGCAAAAGGTGAGGAAACTAATAGAGTAGAAGGTTTTGAATCTGGCGCTGACGATTATATCGTAAAGCCATTTTCACCACGTGAAGTTGTGTTACGTGTCAAAGCATTATTAAGACGCACACAAGTTGCATCTACTGAACAAAGTGAGCCTCACGCAAGAGATTTAATAGAATTCGATCACTTAGTTATAGACAATGATGCGCACCGAGTGTTAGCTGATGGTAATCAAGTGAACTTAACGCCTAAAGAATATGAGCTATTAATCTTCTTAGCTAAAACACCGAATAAAGTATTCGATAGAGAACAATTATTAAAAGAAGTTTGGCATTACGAGTTCTATGGAGACTTGCGTACAGTAGACACGCACGTTAAACGTTTAAGAGAAAAATTAAATCGAGTATCAGAAGATGCAGCTTATATGATACAAACTGTATGGGGCGTAGGTTATAAATTTGAAGTCAAATCAAATAATGAACCTACTTAATAGTGTAGTTGTAAAACTGTGGTTAACTATAATTTTTATAGTAACTACAGTTTTAATTCTATTAAGTGCAGCTCTTATAACGTTTATACAGTCTTATTTTACTCAAGAAACAGAAGATTCTTTATTAAAAGATGCCAAAAGAATAAGCCAACTTGTTGAAAGTTCTGACGATAGAGCTACTGCTATCGAACATAGTCGAAAATTAATTGAAGGCCCCGTTGGTTTAATTATAATGAATGATAAAGATAAAGATAACCACGGCAATGATATTACTAAAAATGAAATGTTCAAAGAAATTAAAAATAATAAAGATTATGAGCGTGTCTTTGACCACGGCAAACAAATTTCAGAACATGTTACTGTCAATCTTAATGGTAAACAACGTACATATGTATTAATTGGTTATCCAACAAAAAATATTGAAACAGAAAATAGTCCAAACAGTGAATATAGTGGTGTCTTTATTTACCAAGACTTAAAGACAATAGAAGAAACCAATAATGTTATTACAGTTATTATCTTAATCATTGCTATTATCTTTTTAGCAATAACAACTGTATTTGCATTTTTCCTATCGTCACGTATAACAAAACCACTACGTAATTTGCGAACGCAAGCTCTAAAAGTCTCTAAAGGCGATTATGCTCAAGTTGTCCCAGTCAATTCCAAAGATGAAATCGGGGAATTATCCCGTACGTTTAATACGATGAGTTCTGAAATCCAACAGCATATTGACGCATTATCCTCCTCTAAAAATATTCGCGATAGTTTAATCAACTCTATGGTTGAAGGTGTTTTGGGATTTAATGATAAAAAAGAAATTATTATTTCTAATAAATTAGCCAATACAACTTTAAAAATGTTAGATGAATATGCGTTAGAAAAATTAGATGAACAAAATGAGCTTACTTTTAGTAGTAAAAAAACACAGTTTGAGGTTTATGAAATAAATACACGTTATTTTGTAATTATTACCAGTTATATAGAACAAATACAGCCAGATGGCAGAAGTGGCATCGTAGCTATTATTCGCGATATGACAAATGAGCATAATATGGATCAAATGAAAAAAGACTTCATTGCAAATGTCTCTCACGAATTACGTACACCTATTGCTTTATTACAAGGATACACCGAATCCATTGTTGATGGCATCGTAACTGAACCTGATGAAATTCACGAATCATTATCTATCGTTTTAGATGAAACTAAAAGGTTAAACAGGTTAGTAAATGAATTATTAAATGTAGCACGTATGGATGCTGAAGGCTTGACTGTGGATAAAACCATTCAACCAATTGATCCATTGCTCAATAAGATGCAACAAAAATACCAAAAGCAAGCCAAAGATTTAGAATTAAATATGAGTTTAAATCCAGATACACATCAACATTTATGGTATTTCGATTCGGACAGAATTGAGCAGGTTTTAACTAATTTAATTGACAATGCATCTAGATATACTGAACCCGGAGATGCAATTAATATAGAAATAGATGAAACTGATTCAGAGCAAATACTATATATATCTGACACTGGCTCAGGCATAGCCCCTGAACATCTACAACAAGTATTTGATCGCTTTTACAAAGTGGACACTTCACGTAAGCGTGGCAAACAGGGAACTGGGTTAGGATTATTTATCTGTCGTATGATAATCGTCTCACATGGAGGTACTATTGATGTAAAAAGTGAACTAGGTAAAGGGACTATTTTTATTATTTCATTACCTAAACCAGAAACTGACAGAGACAATACTTAAGTTTTGCTGCTAATTGAATGAATAAATAACAAATAATTATTTTTCATATTAGAAGTTGAAAGTAATAGTATATATCCATAATATTCTTACGATTAATTCATTTGTGTGTAGAATTTAAAACTGCCAGCAAAGTTGAACACTTTGTTGGCAGTTTTTATACTCGTATCATCCATATTATTAATATCACTAATATATTTTAAGCAAGTCTATTGTTTTTATCTGAGCAATAAGCTATGATAAATTTATAAAATTTAAGAAATTCATCTTCGGGGTAGGGTGCAATTCCCAACCGGCAGTAATATAAGCCTGCGACCCATTTTTCTAATTAATAGATTAATGGCTGATCTAGTGAGAATCTAGAGCCGACAGTATAGTCTGGATGGGAGAAGATGGAGGGTTTATTTGTTGTGCAATTACATCCTCCTATTCTATGAAAGATGAATGGAAGGAGATAATTTAATATGCAACAACAAACCAAACGCCTCATCACAATCAGTATGTTGAGTGCAGTAGCATTTATTTTAATGTTTATCAAGTTCCCAATACCGTTTTTACCACCATATTTAACATTAGATTTTGGTGACGTGCCTGCTTTATTAGCAACATTTACTCTGGGTCCAGTAGCTGGACTTATTGTAGAATTTGTTAAAAACTTACTCAATTTTCTATTTAATGTTGGTGATCCAGTAGGCCCAGTAGCTAACTTTTTAGCAGCATCAAGTTTTTTATTAACAGCTTATTTTATCACTAAACATAAAGATGTGCTTAAGTCCCAAATTATAGGACTTAGTGTAGCTACATTGGTAATGACAATCGTCTTAAGTATACTAAATTACTTTGTTTTATTACCTTTATATGGCATGATTATGAATTTATCCGATGTAGTAGAAAATGTTAAAATAGTAATTGTATCGGGTGTTATACCTTTTAATATTATTAAAGGCATCGTTATCTCAATCGTCTTTATTCTTTTATATAATCGCTTAAAAAACGTTTTACCACGTTAAAAATTTTGTATAACTTGTCATCAAATATAGTAAAAGCCCTTCAAAATTGACACTTAATAAGTGGAAAAATGAAGGGCTTTTTTATTTTGCATATAAACGTAAATGTTAACTCGTAAAATTATAAATAAAGTTACTATAATAAATTGAAAAGTGTGTAAATGAAAAGTAATTTTACTTACTACATTCGAATTCATTATAATTGCCAAACTCTTGTAGTATGACTGAATAGAAAAACTCGAGACATCGATTGATGTCCCGAGTTAAAATTCAAATATGTCTAAGTTATCAATTGAAGTCACAGGATTAGTAGATAATCACTTTTTTACAGTTAAATTAAATCTAATTCTATTCAAACTTTAATGCATCACCATCAAATGGTTCTTCTTCAATTTTAATAGAATCAGTAGGGCATCCGTCTATTGCGTCTTCCATATCTTCATATAATTCTTCTGGCACTTCTGCAGTACCTTGGTTATCATCTAGTATAACATAAGCGATACCTTCGTCATCATAGTCATATATATCAGGGGCAGCGGCACCGCAAGCACCACATGCTATGCATGTGTCCATATCAACAATTGTATATTTAGCCAATTTCTTCGCCTCCTTTGACAAAAATGCTACAATAATTACACAAATATTATTGTAATCACTGTTTATCATTTTTTCAAATGTTTTCGATTTATAAAAGTGAGGGAGCACCCATGTATAATTTAATTCATTTTGCATATACAAAGTCACATAATTACAAAACCGAAAAAAGTATATTTAATATTATCACAGGTAAAAAGTCGCATCAAACCTTTTTTGATGCCTGTAGTCAACAACTCTTATCATTGTATCATAGTATGCCCAAACTAAAATATCCATTATTCGAACAATATTCTAGTAATTCTAACATCCAAGAACAACAAATTCAAAATATCATTAGCCATCCTCGACATACTTATGATAGTTTGTTAAATACTTTCAATGCGATACAATTGTTGACTCAAACATTATCGAATACCCAACATAACAATTATCAATTTATACCTATTACACAACATAGAGTAGTTCACCAGAAAGTTAAATATTTATATAAGAAAATTTCTGACGGCCATTTAGAAAAATCATTTATAGCAGAACTTACATTACTTTTTCAATCTTTAACTAAAAAAAATAATGACATATATATTCATTATTATTTACAAGGGTTTGAAGAAAGTATGTACACAAGACAACAAATTAGTTTAATTGAAGAAATATCACAAGAAATGCTTTTTGAATTAGAAATGAGGGATTTAGTTACTTTAATGTTTGAAATAGAGAACGAAGAAAAATACCCACTATTACATAACTTAATTATTCTTCCAACATTATTAAACAAAACCCAAAAAACATATTTAGGAATACAAAATGGATTAAACTTCAAACAACTTGCTGCGCAGCAAAATGTTAAACCTAATACAATCGATGATCATATTTTAGAATTGTTTATCAAAGGATACATAACCGATTACGATAGTTATTTAGACCATATAGAATACAAACCATTTATGACTTATTATATAGCTAATCGCAGTGAGAGACTGCGCAACTATAAGGACACTTTCTCTGAACTCAGTTACTTTGAAATTAAATTAATTATTGTTGGTGTCGAAAGAGGTGAACTAAATGTTACATGAAGACTTAAAAAAATGGTTTGGATTTGAATCATTCAAACCAGGTCAAGAAGAAATTATTAACAACGTACTTAATAACGTCGACACTTTAGGCATTTTACCTACTGGTAGTGGTAAAAGCTTATGTTACCAATTACCAACCTATATAAAACAAAAAACAACATTAGTTATTTCTCCGTTAATTTCATTGATGGATGACCAAGTTATGCAACTCAAGTTACAGGGCGAAAAAAATGTATGCTGTATACACTCGGGCATGGATGAAAATGAAAAGCAACAAAATATTAATTGTTTGAAACAAAGTAAGTTTATATTTTTAAGCCCAGAATTTATATTACAAAGTTACAATTTTAAATTAATTAAAGATTTAACTATCGGTATGATTGTATTAGATGAGGCACACTGTTTATCAGAATGGGGTTATGATTTTAGGCCTCATTACGCGCTTATAGGAAAAATCGTAAATCATTTTCAAGAAGCTACCGTATTGGCATTAACTGCAACCGCACCTTCTTACTTAACTTTTGATTTAGAACAAATATTAAATAAATCATTTTCAGTTATAAAAAATAGTATGAATAGAGATAATATTTCTCTAACGCATAAAAATTTTGCTGATGATGATGAAAAATTAAAATGGCTATTACCTACATTAGAGCAGTCAGGTCCAACAATTATTTATGTGTCCTCTAAAAAAATGTGTCTATCACTAGCTCAAAGTATATATAATTATGGCTTTTTAACTGGTATTTATCACGGCGACCTATCCTACCAAGAAAGACATACCGTACAACACCAATTTATTAATAATGAAATCCCTATTATTGTAGCTACAAGTGCTTTTGGAATGGGAATTAACAAAAAAGATATCAGAACAATTATTCACTTTCATTTATCTACAAGTCCATCTAGTTATATGCAAGAAATAGGTAGGGCAGGTCGTGATGGTAAACAAAGCCAAGCAATAAGTCTTTACCAACCTGATGATAGCTATCTTTTAGAAACGTTATTATTTACAGATATAATTAACATTGAAGATGTAAATGCATATGAATTATCTCAGTTCCTACCACCAGAAAAGTCAGATATACTTGATGTACTACGTACACAGTATACTTTTGCCCAATTACGTAATATCTTTGATATGGCTTATAAGCGCAAAAAGACAGGTTATATACGTATGTTAGGCTATAAAAATATCGATCAATGTAGAAGGTCTTATTTAATTGAATTTTTTGATGAAAGTTTGGTAGAAAAACCTGAATTATGTTGTGATAATGATTGTGAATTAAAATTAATAAATATAATAAATAGAAAAAAAGTAAAAAGAAAAATGGATTTTAATGAAAAAATACAAAATTTGTTTAAAAAATAGACAATTACTTTACTTCACATTTTCAATCAAGCTATAATACGACATATACACTTATTTAACAGTATTTTTTCTAAAAAATTTATACATATTTACGTTCTGTTAGGGTAAAACAGTATATAATTAAACAAAAAGGAAGGATGATGAATTTGTCTAAAAACAATTTTAAAGATGATTTTGAAAAAAATCGTCAATCTATTGATCCAAAAGAACATCAAGATAATACCAAGGATTCAGTTAACAATTCGGTTGACAATGTAAAAGAGGAAGTTTCTGATAAAACAGACGAACAATTCCCTCCAAGAAATGCACAACGTAGACAACGTAGAAGAGATACTGCTACAAACCAAAGTGAAGACGAACAGACTAACCAAACAGACCAACAAGAACATAGTGAGGATGATGCGTTTGGTAGTGAGCAGTATAACGATGGCAATTCAACATCTGACCCAACTGTAGGACGTGAAACTGACGATCCTTCACAAAACAACAATTTAAATCATGAAGCTGCTAATGATAAAGCAAACACTAATGATCATGAGTATAACAATGATAATAACGCTTCGCCGAACCGCGAAAGTTCTAAGAAAAAAGGTGCTGCTGTAGCAGGTGGAGCCGCGGCTACTGGTGCTGGCGCTTATGCTGCTGGCAAACATCAAGGTACAAACGATTCTGATGCTAGCCATGATGAGTCGCTAAATGACAAACAACAGCATGCAGATGAACAAAATGTTGATGAAAATCAACAAGATAACCAATCAAGTCAAGACCAAAACGAACCACAACAAGATGACTCTAAAAATGGCTCTAAGAAAAAAGGTGCTGCTGTAGCAGGTGGAGCCGCGGCTGCTGGAGCTGGTGCATATGCAGCGGGTAAACATAAAGGTAAAAATGATAAAAATGCTAGTCATGATGATACAACAGAAAATGACAAAAACGACAACAAAGATCAACAAAATAACGAGAAAAGTAGTAACAAGAAAAAAGGTGCTGCTGTAGCAGGTGGAGCAGCAGCTGCTGGAACTGGTGCTGCTGCTAGCCATTCAAAATCAAGCGGTGGTAATAGTGGTAACGGTAACGGCGGCAACGGTGGTAACGGTGGTAATAACAACAATGACGATGACGACAACAAGAAGAAAAAAGGTGGTTTATTAGGTAAATTACTACCTATTCTTGCTGCTATCTTAATCTTAGCTGCTATTGCTATATTCGCCGGTATGGCACTTACTGGAAACAACGACGATAGTAACAACAACGATGATAAAAAAGTCGCTGATAATAAAGATAAAGATTCTGATAAAGACTCTGACAAAGATAAAAAATCAAATGACGATAAAGCTAACAAAGATGATGACAAAAATGCCTCTTCTGACTCAGATGACAACAGTAATTCTTCAGATGATGGTAATAGCGATTCTGATCAATCTGATTCTGACTCTCAAGACCAAGCAAATAGCGATCAAAACCAAGCAAATAGCGATCAAAACCAAAATGATCAAAACCAAGCTAATCAAAGTGATCAATCACAACAAAATCAACAAGGCAGTCAATCACAACAAAATGATCAAGCCAATACACAAAATGGTTCAACTGAACAATCTCAAGGTTCATCAAATAATAACCAACAGAATGACCAAGCTTCAACTAATAATTCTGGACAACAAACACATGTTGTAAATGGCCAAAATCTTTATAGAATTGCCATCCAATATTACGGCGAAGGTTCTCCAGAAAATGTAGAAAAAATTAGAGAGGCTAATAACTTACAAGGTAATGACATCCATAATGGTCAACGTTTAGTTATTCCTCAATAAAAAATAAGTATTTATTTCATAATTCAAAATGGATACCAGTAATAATCCATTCATATAAAAAAGATCTCACTATGCGTTAATTCTTGTAGTGAGATTTTTTTATTTTCTCAATATATTTATAGAGCCAAATAATTTTGTAATAAAATTTTCAATTTCTTTCATTTGGTTTTTTTAAAACTATTGGTATAATATATGGGTGGTAAAAGGAGGACGAAGGAAGAATGCAAACTGTTGAAAGTATAATTATAGGCGGCGGCCCTTGCGGACTTAGCGCTGCTATTGAACAAAAAAGAAAAGGTATAGATACATTAGTTATAGAAAAGGGGAACGTTGTAGATGCTATTTATAATTACCCAACACATCAAACGTTCTTTTCTTCAAGCGATAAATTAAGTATTGGGGATGTACCATTTATAGTGGAGGAAAGCAAACCACATCGTAATCAAGCATTGGTTTATTATAGAGCTGTTGTAAAACATCATCAACTTCGTATTAATGCTTTTGAAGAAGTCCTCACAGTAAAAAAAATAAATAATCGTTTTACAATAACGACTACTAAAGATGTATACCAATGTAGGTTCCTTACTGTAGCTACAGGTTATTACGGACATCATAATCAACTTGAAGTTGAAGGCGCTGAGCTTCCAAAAGTTATGCATTACTTTAAAGAAGCACACCCTTATTTTGATCAGAATATAGTAATTATTGGCGGTAAAAATTCTGCTGTTGACGCAGCATTGGAATTAGAAAAAGCTGGCGCAAACGTTACGGTCATTTATCGCGGTAGCGATTATCCTAAAGCAATTAAGCCATGGATATTACCGAACTTTGAATCTCTCGTCCGTCACGAAAAAATTAATATGGCATTTGATTCAAATGTGGTTAAAATAACTGAAGATAGTGTTATTTATGAACAAAATGGACAAACATTAGAAATAGCTAATGATTATGTTTTTGCGATGATAGGATACCACCCAGATTATGAATTCTTACAATCTATAGGTATTGAAATTAACGAAAATGAATATGGCACTGCGCCTGTCTATAATAAAGAAACATATGAAACAAATGTAGAAAACTGCTATATTGCAGGTGTTATTGCTGCAGGTAACGATGCAAATACAATATTTATCGAAAACGGTAAATATCACGGTGGTATCATAACTCAAAGTATTTTATCTAAAAAACAAACACCACTTGAATCATAAAACGATTATTGCCTAATCACTGTTTAACTATGTATTTATAAAATTTCTTATTAAATAAAAAAAGTGCAGTCATTTATAATTTACTATAAGTGTCTGCACTTTTTTATTTATATATAACAATTCATTATAACTGTGATTCGAAATACTTTTTCAATTGTTCTGAAGATAATTGATTACTTAAGCCTACAAGTAGTTTTAAACGCGCTTTAGGACCATTTAAGCCATTTGAAAAAATAACGCCTTTATCAGCTAAAGTTGCACCGCCACCTTCATATGCGTATATAGGCCCAACGATACCATTGAATGATCTAGAAACTAGAACAATTGGTATATTTTTACGTAAACAATTATCCAAACCTTCTAAACTAGTTGGTGGTAAATTACCTTGTCCAAGTCCTTCAATAATAATACCGTCTACATTATTTTGGCTATAAAAAGACAACACATCACTGTGCATCCCCATATATGCCTTAACCAAAGGAATGTTTAAATTATGGTTAATTTCATTAAGGATTAGATGCTCAAAAGGTTTGTGATGAAATTGTACACTGTTTTTAGTTACCACACCTAAAGGGCCATGGTTAGGACTTTGGAATGTATTCGTATTAGAAGTATGTGTTTTCGTTACATTGCGAGCAGTATGTATCTCATCATTAAAGACAACCATAACACCCATGTTTGTAGCTTCATCACTTGTTGCCACTCTGATTGCAGATATGAAATTATATAATCCATCAGAACCAATTTCGTTTGAGGAACGCATTGCACCTGTAATTGCTATAGGTTTAGAAATAGCAACAGTTAAATCTAGTAAGTATGCAGTCTCTTCTAATGTATCTGTACCATGCGTGATGACAAAAGCATCATAACTTTCATTTTGAGCTGCATCTTCAATTAATTCTTTTAATTTTTCAACATATTTAATGTCCATGTGTGGTGACGGAACATTAAAAGGTGTAATTTCAGTTACATCAGCATACCTTTCTATTACATCCTTATGATTGGATATAGGATTGTCAGTATTTGTAACTACTTTATTAGCTTCATCTTGTGACATGCTAATAGTGCCACCAGTATGAATAACAAGAACTTTTTTCATGCGGGCATTCCTCCTATTTATAAAGTACATATTTATGATAAAATATTATTCATAAAACAACAAGGAAGGGTTACTAAAATGAAATTATTAAATATCGCACTTGATGGACCTGCAGCAGCAGGAAAAAGTACAATTGCTAAGCTTGTTGCTGGTGAATTATCTATGATTTATGTAGATACTGGTGCAATGTATCGTGCAATTACTTATAAATACTTACAACAAAATAAAATTGAGGACTTTAATCAATTAATCGATACTACAGAGTTATCACTCACTTACGATGAAATCAAAGGTCAAAGAGTCATTTTAGATAATCAAGATGTCACTGATCACTTAAGAGAAAATAATGTGACAAGTCATGTATCTTATGTGGCATCAAAAGAACCAGTTCGTACTTTTGCTGTAAAAAAGCAACAAGAACTAGCAGCTAAAAAAGGTATTGTCATGGACGGTAGAGATATCGGAACTGTCGTATTACCGAATGCTGATTTAAAAGTTTACATGATAGCTTCAGTAGAAGAACGGGCATTGCGTAGACAAAAAGATAATGAGCAAAGAGGTATTGAATCCAATCTAGAACAATTGAAAAAGGAAATTGCTGACAGAGACCATTACGATATGAATCGTGAAATTTCTCCTTTGATGAAGGCTGATGATGCTATTACTGTGGACACAACAGGTAAAAGTATTGAAACCGTAACAGCAGAGATATTATCTTTAGTAAAATCATTAGATTAATTGTAGTAGTCTCAGATTTGTTATCAATCTTTTCATATAGTGTAAAAAGGTTATACAATGAGAAAAGTGGGTATATAATATACGTGCATTATTATAATAAACAGAATTACTATACTATATAAATAAATGTAAAATACAGGTGAATTTTTTGTTATTTTTGTTAGCTTGAAAATCCCTATTTTACAAAATATTAACAAATTAAAATCGTTCCCTCGAATAAAGGGGAATTTCTTGACAATTCTGTCAGTTTATAAGATGTTATAATTATGTAGTGTAATAAGGAGGCAGACAAGATGACTGAAGAGTTCAACGAATCAATGATTAACGAGATTAAAGAAGGGGATAAGGTTACTGGTGAAGTTCAAGAAATTGAAGAAAAACAAGTAATCATTCATGTCAACGGTGGTAAATTTAATGGTATAATCCCTATTAGTCAACTTTCAACGCATCATATTGATAATCCAAGTGATGCTGTAAAAGTAGGCGATGAAATCGGCGCATATGTTACGAAAGTAGAATATGACGAAGAAAATGAAACGGGCGCTTATATTCTTTCAAAACGCCAACTCGAAACTGAAAAATCATATGAATTTTTACAAGAACAGTTAGATAATAATCAAACTATTGAAGCTAAGGTCACTGAAGTTGTGAAAGGTGGCTTAGTAGTAGATGTTGGTCAAAGAGGATTTGTGCCAGCCTCATTAATTTCTACAGATTTCATTGAAGATTTCTCTGGTTTTGAAGGACAAATTTTAAAACTTAAAGTTGAAGAATTAGATCCTGCAAATAATCGTGTCATTCTTAGTCGAAAAGCAGTAGAGGCATTAGAAAACGCAGAGAAAAAAGATAAACTACTAGAGTCACTTAGTGAAGGTGACGTTATTGAAGGTAAAGTAGCGCGTTTAACTAATTTTGGTGCTTTTGTTGATATCGGGGGCGTGGACGGTCTTGTACACGTTTCAGAATTATCACATGAGCACGTTAAATCACCTGAAGACATTGTAGCTATTGGAGATAGTGTGAAAGTTAAAATTAAATCTGTCGATAAAGATTCTGAACGTATTTCACTATCTATCAAAGATACATTACCAAGCCCTTTTGAAGCAATCAAAGGCGAAATCAATGAAGGTGAAGTTATTGAAGGTACAGTTGTTAGATTGACAAACTTCGGTGCTTTCGTAGAAATTCAACCTGGCGTACAAGGATTAGTTCACATTTCAGAAATTAGTCATTCCCACATCGGTACCCCTGGCGAGGTATTACAACCAGGTGAAGCGGTGAGCGTAAAAATATTAAGTGTAGATCCTGAAAACGAACGCATTTCATTATCTATAAAAGCAACATTACCAGATGAAAATATTATTGAAAGCGATAGTGCAACTACGCAATCTTATTTGAATGATAATTCAGAAGATGAAGATAATCCAACACTTGGTGATGTGTTTGGAGATAAATTAAAAGATTTCAAATTTTAACATTATGAGTAATAGCAATTTTAAATCTTGTCCTAGTATATGATAGGGCAAGATTTCTTTTTTTGTTATTCAAATTCCCCATGAGAAATCTAAAACAAAAATGTTGATTTAATATTTCTTTTGATTTAATTACCCCTTATGATAGAATTATAGAGATTAAAGAAGAGAGGAAGTTAGTTTATGACTAAACCTATAGTAGCAATTGTAGGCAGGCCAAATGTTGGTAAATCTACAATTTTTAACAGAGTCGTAGGTGAACGTGTTTCAATCGTAGAAGATACACCAGGTGTTACTCGCGATAGAATTTATTCATCAGGTGAATGGTTAACTCACGATTTTAACATTATTGATACTGGTGGTATCGAGGTTGGAGATGCTCCATTCCAAACACAAATTAGAGCACAAGCTGAAGTTGCAATCGATGAAGCCGATGTAATTATCTTTATGGTAAACGTAAGAGAAGGCTTAACTCAAAGCGATGAAATGGTTGCTCAAATGTTATATAAATCAAAAAAACCGGTAGTATTGGCAGTTAATAAAGTTGATAATCCAGAAATGAGAAACGAAATTTACGATTTCTACTCACTTGGATTTGGGGATCCGTATCCAATTTCTGGTTCCCACGGACTAGGTTTAGGTGATTTATTAGATGAAGTGGTTAAACACTTTAAAGAAGAAGAACCTGACCCGTATGATGATGATACAATACGTTTGTCAATCATTGGTCGTCCAAATGTTGGTAAATCAAGTTTAGTAAATGCAATTCTAGGAGAAGATCGTGTAATCGTATCAAACGTAGCTGGTACAACTAGAGATGCTGTTGATACCGAATATAGTTATGATGGTCAAGATTATGTATTGATAGATACTGCAGGAATGCGTAAAAAAGGTAAGGTCTATGAAAATACAGAAAAATATTCAGTATTACGCGCATTAAAAGCGATTGAGCGTTCTAATGTAATCTTAATTGTTATTGATGCAGACCAAGGCATCATCGAGCAAGATAAACGTGTTGCAGGGTATGCACACGAAGAAGGTAAAGCAATTGTAATTGTTGTAAATAAGTGGGATACCGTTGATAAAGAAACAAATACTATGAAGAAATTTAAAGACGAAGTTCGTAAAGAATTCCAATTTTTAGATTATGCAGAAGTTGCGTTTGTCTCCGCAAAAGAGAAGCAACGTCTCAGAACATTGTTCCCATATATTAAAGAAGCTAGTGAAAATCATAAAAAACGCGTTCAAAGTTCAACACTAAACGAAGTGATTACGGATGCAATTTCTATGAACCCTACACCAACTGATAAAGGTCGACGTTTAAATGTATTCTATGCTACACAAGTCGCTATTGAACCACCGACATTTATTGTCTTCGTTAATGATGTTGAGCTATTGCATTTTTCATACAAACGTTATTTAGAAAATCAAATTCGAGCTGCATTCGGCTTTGAAGGTACACCAGTACACATTATAGCAAGAAAAAGAAATTAATTACCGGGGGGATTCCATGTCTAAAGTAACTGTCTTTGGTACAGGAAGTTTTGGTACGGCATTAGCAAATGTCTTAGCTGAAAACGGACACCAAGTTTTAATGTGGGGAAAAAATGTACAAACAATCAATGAGATTAATTCGCAACACATTAATAGCAAATACTTAAAAAATGCGCAGCTCAATGACACAATAGAAGCAACATTAGATATTAATAATGCTGTATCATTTTCAGATGTTTATTTAATGGCTTTACCAACTAAAGCAATGAGAGAAGTAGCGAAATCAATTGATGCGCTATTAACATCTAAGAAGACCTTTATCCATGTTGCTAAAGGAATTGAAAACGAGACATATAAACGCGTTTCTGAAATGTTAGAGGATTCAATTTCATCAGAGCATAACGCAGGAATTGGGGTGCTATCTGGGCCAAGTCATGCTGAAGAAGTTGTAATCAAGCAACCAACTACTGTAGCAGCTTCATCTAAAACACCTGAAGTCAGTCAATTAACACAAGATCTTTTTATGAATGATTATCTACGTGTTTATACAAACGATGACTTAGTAGGTGTTGAATTGGGTGGTGCGTTAAAAAATATTATTGCAGTAGCTAGTGGTGTTATATCAGGTATGGGATTTGGTGATAACGCTAAAGCAGCACTGATGACTAGAGGCTTAGCTGAAATTAGCCGCTTAGGTGAGAAGTTAGGCGCAGATCCGATTACATTTCTAGGTTTAGGAGGCATTGGCGATTTAATTGTAACATGTACTTCAACGCATTCTAGGAACTACACACTTGGTTATAAATTAGGAGAAGGTAAATCATTAGATACAGCTTTAAACGAAATGAACATGGTTGTCGAAGGTGTCTACACAACAAAATCTGTTTACCACTTAGCTAAAGAGGTCGGAGTAGACATGCCAATTACTGCTGCTCTCTATAGCGTATTGTTTGAAAACAGACCTGTTGATGAAAGCGTTAAAGACTTGATGGGACGTGGAAAAAAAGCAGAATAACGAAGTATTATTACACTTTTTAGTTAATTTATATCAATTAACTGTCAAAATCCTATTATTTCAACGTTTTTTGCGCATAAATCATTGCAGTAGCAGTAATCGTTGTGTTAAAGTCATAGCATAATGATATTAAGTTATCATTATTAACCCTAGGGGAGGTGAATTCATAATGAACAAGACAGATTTAATCAATGCTGTTGCAGAACAAGCCGACTTAACTAAAAAAGAAGCTGGTTTAGCTGTAGATGCAGTATTCGAATCAATTCAATCATCACTTTCTAAAGGTGAAAAAGTACAATTAATTGGATTCGGTAACTTCGAAGTACGCGAACGCGCTGCTCGTAAAGGCCGTAACCCTCAAACTGGTAAAGAAATTGATATCCCTGCAAGCAAAGTTCCAGCATTCAAAGCTGGTAAAGCATTAAAAGATGCAGTAAAATAATTCTTTACTTAAAGTAAAGCCCTTTTCTAGGGGCTTTTTCTTTTTATATAGGGGATTTTTTATAAAGCTTCAAATCATATATCTTTTAACTTTATAATTGTGATATCATTCGAAGTAGCGATTTTAAATAAATGTAGAGATACAATTACAGAAAATTAATGAATTTA
Source organism: Staphylococcus sp. 231237_7MaSpsaltlick (assembly GCF_043107035.1). Classification (NCBI taxonomy): domain Bacteria; kingdom Bacillati; phylum Bacillota; class Bacilli; order Caryophanales; family Staphylococcaceae; genus Staphylococcus; species Staphylococcus sp. 231237_7MaSpsaltlick. The sequence goes on along the minus strand of NZ_JBICNX010000011.1, from coordinate 75,014 downwards.
TTAAATAATTTACATATAACAATTACTCGATTTTACAAATATATGAGTATTTTCAACATATATTACATAAATATCTTTTACTTTGATTTACGTTGATTTTATTTTTCTCTATATAATGTTAATATGTATATGGATAATAACGTGAGGTGTGAACATGGAAACGACATTCAGCATTTTAGAAACTCAAATTGCACAGCGGCTCAGCAGTGTAAATCATTACGAACCAATTTATATCAATCAAGCATTAGCAGAAATACTTGATTCTTATGAGATACCTCAAGAAGCTAAATTAGCTTGCCTCACAATAGATACTGCGATGCGTCACTTAGACGAAGTTTCAACTACTTTATCGTCTAAAAAATCTATTTTAATCGGCGACTTATTAAGCGCTCATTTTTATACATTATTAGCAAAACTAAATGATCCAATTTATCAAAAAGAAATTAGTACAGCAATTGTTGTAGTGAATGAAATGAAATCTTCTATTCATCATGCCGCAATTGATAATAACGTTATTAGTGACTATATTTTAAAAATTGAAAATACTTTTCCACTTATTACGATTAAAAGATATGTCTCTGATGTTAATATTAATTTTATCAATGACAAAATGATAGCGAGTTTAGTTGAACATCACCCTTCTTACTTAAGCGAATTTTCTAAAGAAAAACTAGATGGTTTTATAGATAAATTAAAAGCTGAAATACATTCAAAAAGAGGTAATTAACATGGCAGATAATAAAGCAAAAAAAGAACAAGTACACAATGTTTTTCAAAATATTTCTGGTAAATATGATCGACTTAACAATATTATTAGCTTTGAACAACACAAAACATGGAGAAAACGTGTTATGAAAGAAATGAACGTTAAATCTGGTAGCAAGGCACTGGATGTATGTTGTGGTACAGCTGATTGGACTATCTCATTAAGTAAAGCGGTAGGGCCAGCTGGTGAAGTGATCGGAGTTGACTTTAGTGAAAACATGCTTGAAGTAGGTAGAAGTAAAACATCAGATATGCATAACTTAAAACTTGTACATGGTGATGCTATGAATTTACCTTTTGAAGACAACGAATTTGATTACGTTACTATTGGTTTTGGTTTAAGAAATGTTCCTGATTATTTAGCAACTTTAAAAGAACTGAACCGTGTTTTAAAACCTGGTGGAATGGTTGTTTGTTTAGAAACCAGTCAACCGACGACACCTGTTTTCAAACAGTGCTACAAACTTTATTTTAAATTCGTAATGCCTATATTTGGTAAAATATTTGCGAAGTCTAAAGACGAATACGAATGGTTACAACAATCTACATTCGATTTTCCAGATAAAGAAAAATTGAAACGCTTGTTTACACAAGCTGGTTTCAGCAACATAAAAGTCCGTAGCTTTACAGGTGGCGTTGCAGCAATGCACCTTGGCTATAAATAAAATGAATCAACCAAAGGTGATTAGCGTGGCAAAGTTAAACATGAACAGCGAAATTAAAAAAATTGAAAAACAGTTAGAACAGTCTATAAAAAGCAACGACAAGATTCTTGAGTCAGCGTCATATCATTTGTTCTCGTCAGGTGGCAAACGAGTCAGACCCGCTTTTGTAATTTTAAGCAGCCAATTTGGTAAAGAAAGAAATGAAAAAGTCTACCGTGTTGCCGTGGCGCTTGAACTTATCCATATGGCAACATTGGTACATGATGACGTTATAGATAAAAGTGATAAACGAAGAGGCAGCTTGACTATAGCAAAAAAATGGGATCAAAACACAGCCATACTCACAGGCAACTTCTTATTAGCTCGCGGACTTGAGCATATATCTAACGTAGAAGACAATCGTGTACATAATGTTATATCAAATGCGATTGTAGAAGTCTGTATGGGTGAATTATATCAATTCCAAGATCAGTTCAATGGTAATCAAACAATCACCAACTATTTGCGTAGGATTAACCGTAAAACTGCATTACTTATTCAATTATCCACTGAGGTAGGGGCAATCGCTTCAGGAGCAGATGCTAAAACAATTCACAATTTGAAAATGATAGGACATTATATTGGTATGAGCTTTCAAATCGTCGATGACCTCCTAGACTTTACAAGCACCGAAAAAAAATTAGGGAAACCAGTTGGTAGTGATTTAATGAACGGTCATCTTACGCTTCCAGTGCTATTAGAGATGAAAAAAAACGAAGAATTTAAGTCACTCATACAACAATTAAATGCAAATAGTAGCCAAGAAACATTTGATTATTGTATTAATCATGTGAAAAATTCTAATGTTATACAACAGGCTCAGGCAATCAGCGACAAGTATTTAGATAAGGCTCTTTACTTAATCGACCAATTAGAAAACGAAGATTCAAAACCACTATTTAAGAAGCTAATTAAAAAAGTTGGGAAAAGAAATGTGTAACTTGTGTGAAAACCATTGAAAGCGCTTTAATTAACTGTTAATATATTAATGTGCTTCAAAACATACTTTTATTTTGATACATATGCAATTCTATATGTTTTTGAAAAATTAAAGTACATTGATACATAACAAACAGGGGGATAAACACACAATGGAAAGAACATTTTTAATGATTAAACCGGATGCAGTGCAAAGAAATCTAATAGGGGAAATTATTTCTCGTATTGAAAGAAAAGGACTAAAACTTGTAGGTGGTAAGTTTATGACTGTACCACAAGCACTTGCTGAGGAACATTATGCAGAACATACAGACAAACCTTTCTATAAACACTTAATTAGCTTCATTACATCAGCCCCAGTATTTGCAATGGTTGTTGAAGGTGAAGATGCTGTACACGTTGCTCGCCACATCATCGGCAAAACAAATCCGTCTGAAGCAACTCCAGGTACAATACGTGGAGACTTAGGTTTAACAGTAGGTAGAAATATTATTCATGGTTCAGACTCAGTAGAATCAGCTAACAAAGAAATTAATCTTTGGTTTAAAGCAGAAGAATTAAGTGATTATACTGAATCGCGTGAAGAATGGTTATATGAATAATTGAAATACTTCTAAAATAATTCGAAAAAAACTTATTTTAGAAAATAAAAAAGCGATGACTTTTACTGATATAAAGTGAAAGTCATCGCTTTTTTTATATTTTTTTGTCGAATTACAGTATTCTTTTAAATCTTTATGCATGATAAATCATTTAAAATTATGGTATCGTAACCATTTAAAAACAAAATTTAATATTAATAAAAATGTTTAAATGTTACACTGAAAAATAACATTCTAACGGCAAAAATTTAAGAAGAATCATCATTTGTAAATTTTTCTGTTAATTTGAACAATTGAATATGATAAGATATAGAACATATATCAATTTAAAGTATTAAAGAACGGAGTGGGTAAAGTATGAGATATTTAACTTCTGGTGAGTCACACGGACCGCAGTTAACTGTAATTATTGAAGGTGTTCCAGCAAACTTAGAAATCAATGTTGCTGACATTAACGAAGAAATGTTTAAAAGACAAGGCGGATACGGACGCGGGAGACGCATGCAAATTGAAAAAGATTCTGTTGAAATCGTATCTGGTGTAAGAAATGGCTATACTTTAGGTAGTCCTATCACGCTTATAGTCACTAATGATGATTTTACACATTGGAAAAAAATCATGGGCGCAGATCCAATCAGTGAAGAAGACCAAGATAATATGAAGCGTGTAATTACTAAACCTCGTCCAGGACACGCAGATTTAATTGGTGGTATGAAATATAACCATAGAGATTTAAGAAATGTCTTAGAACGTTCTTCAGCAAGAGAAACAGCTGCACGAGTAGCTGTTGGTGCAGTTTCTAAAATATTACTAAAACAATTAGATATTAATTTTTACAGTAGAGTAGTAGAAATCGGCGGTATTAAAGATGATTTAGAATATGATATCGATACAATTAAATCTAATATTGATAAAAATGATGTGCGTGTCGTTAATGATGAAATTGCGCAAGCCATGCGTGATAAAATTGACGCAGCTAAAAAAGCCGGCGATACAATTGGTGGTGTGGTTCAAACTATTATTGAAGGTGTGCCTGTGGGTATTGGTAGTTATGTTCATTACGATCGTAAACTTGATGGCAGAATTGCACAAGGCGTAGTAAGTATTAACGCTTTTAAAGGTGTAAGTTTTGGAGAAGGTTTCAAGGCCGCCGAGAAACCTGGCAGCGAAATACAAGATGAAATATTATATGATACGGAAAATGGTTATTATAGAGGGTCAAATCACTTAGGTGGTTTTGAAGGTGGTATGTCAAATGGTATGCCAATTATAGTCAACGGTGTAATGAAACCTATTCCTACACTTTACAAGCCTTTGAACTCAGTAGATATCAATACTAAAGAATCATTCAAAGCGTCAATTGAGCGTTCTGACAGTTGTGCTGTGCCTGCTGCAAGCGTCGTTGTTGAAAACGTAGTCGCTTTTGAATTAGCAAAAGCATTACTAGAAGAGTTTCAATGTAATCATATTGAGCAATTACAATCTCAAATCAAGGAACGTCGCTTATTAAATATTGAATACTAGTCAACAAATTAAAATTTAAGAAATAATAAGGTGATTATATGAAATTAGAAACGACTTATAAATCTAATAACTATCCAATTATTATTGAACATCATGCTCTCGATCAATTACGTGATTATATTAAAAATTATAAAGATATCGTCCTTGTTATAGATCAAAAAGTTGAAAACGAATGGAGTCATATTACTAACTTCATCGCCACTGAATATGAAGCACATAAACTTATCATACCTTCTGGTGAAACAACAAAAACACTAGCATTTTATGAAGAAACGATTGAATCGTTGTTAAGTAAACAATTAACAAGAAATACTTGTTTAATAGCTATTGGCGGAGGCGCCACTGGTGATTTTACTGGGTTCCTAGCTGCAACTTTATTAAGAGGTGTTGATTTCATACAAGTACCAACTACCATCTTAGCTCATGATTCAAGTGTTGGTGGTAAGGTAGGTGTTAATTCTAAATATGGTAAAAATCTTATTGGTGCTTTTTATAGACCTAAAGCAGTCATTTACGATTTAAACTTTTTAAATACATTACCATATTCAGAAATTTTAAGTGGTTATGCAGAAGTTTATAAACATGCTTTATTAAATGATATTGAATCGGTAAATCATATTGAATCACAATACCCAGACGAACAAGCACTTAAATCACTTAATGAAATCGAATATTATCTATACAAAGGTGTTCAGACAAAATTAAATATTATTGTAGCAGACGAGAAAGAATCAAACGTGCGTAAATTTCTTAACTTAGGACATACATTCGGTCATGCCGTTGAATATAAACTTAAAATTCCGCATGGTCACGCCGTTATGATAGGCATTGTTTTTCAATTTATAGTTGCGAATATAACACTTAATAAATCATTTGATGTTGCACATTATGTAAATTATCTTAGTGATTTAAACTATCCATTAGATGTCATTAATGCTTTAGATTTTGAACCTTTATATCAACTAATGCTTAACGACAAGAAAAATGATGATCAAGGTGTGCAAATGGTACTCCTCAACGATATTGGAAATCCAGTTGTGAAGCACATTGATTACACAACGCTTTCTCAAGCCTTTGAAACATTTAAAACATATTTTAAGAAGTAGGTGACTGATTTGGTAAATAGTAAGACGATAGATATTAATGGACCGTTAGTCGGTGAAATTGAAGTACCTGGAGATAAATCCATGACACATAGAGCGATTATGCTCAGTTCTCTAGCCTCAGGAAAATCAACAATATATAAACCTTTACTTGGTGAAGACTGTTTGCGTACGGTTGAAATATTTAAATTATTAGGCGCTGATATTAAAGTATCTGAAGATAAAATAGAAATCGATTCTCCAGGATATAAACATTTCAAAACACCACATCAAGTTTTATACACAGGGAATTCAGGTACAACTACACGTTTAGTTGCTGGGTTACTGAGCGGTCTTGGAATAGAGACTGTGTTATCAGGTGACGAATCTATAGGGAAACGACCAATGGATAGAATTATGAAACCTTTAAAATTAATGCAAGCTAATATTACAGGTATTGATGATAACTATACACCTTTAATTATCAAACCTGCTAAAATCAAAGGTATTTCATACGAAATGGAAGTTGCCAGCGCACAAGTTAAAAGTGCGATATTGTTCGCAAGTTTATTCGCTGAAGAACCAACGACAATCAAAGAATTTGATACTTCTAGAAACCATACGGAAACGATGTTCCAACAATATCACATCCCTGTTTCAACAAGAGATAAAATGATAGATATACACGAGCGCGGTATTGAGCATATTAAACCTACAGATTTCCATGTTCCTGGCGATATATCTTCAGCAGCATACTTTATTGTAGCTGGCTTGATTACACCCGGAAGTGATATTACAATACACAATGTTGGCATTAACCCAACTCGTTCAGGTATTATTGATATCGTGACACAAATGGAAGGGAATATTACCTTATTCAATCAAACTGATGGGCCAGAACCAACTGCATCCATACGAGTACAATACTCTCCGGACATGAAACCTATTCATATTGATGGTGATTTAGTGCCTAGAGCAATCGATGAGATTCCTATCGTTGCTTTACTTTGCACACAAGCTAAAGGTACAAGTATAGTTAAAGAAGCTGAAGAACTAAAAGTAAAAGAAACTAATAGAATCGATACAACTGCAAATATGTTGAATTTACTTGGTTTTATGTTACAACCTACGAATGATGGTATAATTATCCATCCATCAGCTTTAGAACAAACTGCAACTGTCGATAGCTTTACGGATCACCGTATTGGTATGATGTTAGCAGTTGCCTCACTATTAACCGATAAGGAAATTACAATAAATCAATTTGATGCAGTTAATGTTTCTTTCCCAGGATTCTTATCAAAGTTAAAACAATTAGAAAAAGAGGGATAAAAGTATGGAAGATATCTATAAATTAATAGATGATATCAACTTACAAAAATTAGATAACCTAGACACCCGTGTTAATGATGCATTAAGTTCTCCAAAAGACGATGCTTTATTTATTCTAGGTGAAACATTATACAATTATGGATTGATGCCGCAAGGTTTAGAAGTATTCCGTACGCTTTACCATAAATATCCTGATGAAAGTGAGTTATTAATATACTTTATTGAAGGATTAATGGCTGAAAACCACACAGATGAAGCTTTAGAGTATTTAAGTGAAGTTGAAATATCAACAGAGCGCTTAATGCTAGAAGCAGATTTATATCAACAATTAAATATGCTTGAAGTCGCAATCAGTAAACTTGATGAAGCGATTGACATTGAACCAAATGATCCAATTATTCATTATGCACTTGCTGAGATACTATACTTTGATGGTCAATACTTACGTGCAACTTCAGAATACGAGACCGTACTTGAGACGGGAGAATATGAAGTGAACGGTGTAAATTTATTTTCTCGTTTAGCCGATTGCAGTTTGCAAAGTGGTAACTATAGCGATGCTATTAAAATGTTTGATGAAATTAATGAAGATGAGATGGATTCAGAAGATTATTTCAAAAAAGCTATTGCTTATGAAAAAAATGACCTCTCTCAAGAAGCTATTAAATTAGTTCAAACATTATTATCCAAAGACCCTGATTTTCTACAAGCATATTTCTATTTACAACAGTTATATGAAAATGAACACAACCATGCCGATGCGATTGAAATCGGTAAAGAAGGGTTAAGATTAACACAATTTTATAAAGAATTGATGGTATCAACTGGTAGTATTCAATTAGAACATGGGGACGCTAATGAAGGTGTCCAATTACTGATTCAAGCACTCGAAGTAGATAATGCATATCAAGAACCATTATTAATATTAAGTGATTTATATAGACAAGAAGAAGATTATGAGTCGCTTATTGGTTTATTAAAATATGTAGACGAAGAAGATTTAGACCCAGTATTTATGTGGCATCTCGCATATGCATTGGGGCAAGAAGAACGTGATAAAGAAGCACAGCATTTCTTTGAATTAGCATACGACACATTACAAACTCAATCTGCATTTTTAAGTGACTATTATTTTTACGTAATAGAAATCGGTCAAATTGAGTTAGCTAAAAAATTATTAGACCAATTACTTGAATTAGAACCAACCAATGAGATATGGCATGATGAAGCAGAAAGATTGGCGTCTTTTTAAGTACAGGAAGGTGAGTTAAATGTTTGATACCCTACAACAATCAAAAGCAACTTTCATAGAATATTTACTCTTTCAATATGAGTTCAAGTCTAGGATTAGTGTATGGGTATTAAACTTACTCAAATCTTCGCCAGAATTACTACAAAATGTTCATTTTGTAGATGAACGTATCGATACACATAATACGCTTGAAATCTCTATGTTAAACTCTGAGCAACAGGGTATTAAATTTAAATATAAAGGCCAACAAATGATTAATAGTAATGAAATTTTTGAGCATATCGCTCACAATCAATTGTCGTTTGATATTAAATTGAATTTTAATGATGAACAAGATAGGGAAGCGAGATTAGATGACTTACTAATCAAACAATTACTACATTCGCCATATTATGCATTATATATTCAAGACATCTATCAAATCCCACTTTCAAAACAAAGTGAAGCTTCTATTATCACGCATTTACAAGATAATATTGATTTAAGCTTACAATTACATGATAGTGATTTGTTTTATCAATTATCACAAATACTTAATACTTTTAAATTAAGAAATGTAAATATAACAACGAAGGATTGACAGTATGAATATAAAATCACTTTGGGAATTAATGTTGTATCATAAAGGTATACTTTACTTTTTACTTTTGTGTAACTTGTTAGGTACAATCTATGGCTATATTTGGTACGGTGAGCAATTAAGTATTACTGAACCTCACTTCAAAATATTTGTACCAGATAGTCCAACCGCTTCACTATTTTTATGTTTCGTAATTATTGCTTTCATATTAGGTAAGAACATCCCAGTATTTGAAGCCCTAGCTTTCGTCTCACTTATTAAATATGGCGTTTGGGCAGTTATAATGAATATAATCATGTTTATTCAATATGACACAGTTACAATCACAGGGTGTATGCTCATACTTTCACATGGCATTATGGCTATCGAGGCATTGTTATTTTATCCAAGATTTAAAATTTCAATAACTGCCTTTGTTATTGCTATGATATGGGTATTTCACAATGACATTATAGATTATGTGTTTATGCAATATCCTTATTATGATTTTATTGCAAGTCACTTAGAAGGTGTTGCCTACCTAGCATTTTGGTTAAGCTTAATTCCATTAATACTTTATTTATATTTAACTCGATTTAAAAAAGATAAAATATTTGACCACCATTGATGTTCACAGTAAAATGTTTATAAAGGAGTGAGGTTTTTGTCTTTTATCTATATGATTATATACTTTGTTATTTTAATGGTGTTACCTCTATGGGCACAACATAAAGTTAAATCTAATTACGAAAAATATTCACAAGTTAGATCAACAAGTGGAAAGACTGGTCAAGAAGTTGCTTTAGAAATCTTGCATGCAAATGGTATTTATGATGTAGATGTGGTTGAAGGAAAAGGTTTCTTAACTGACCACTACGATCCTAGGAAAAAAGTACTTGTATTATCGCCAGCCAACTTTAGTAGACCTTCTGTTGCCGGAACAGCTATTGCGGCGCACGAAGTCGGCCACGCAATCCAACACGCGCAAGGTTATTTCTTCCTAAGATTCAGAACGTCGTTAGTACCACTCGCTAATCTCGGTAGTTCAATTGGATATTTAGCCGTTTTTGCTGGTATCGTTTTAACGAGTTTACAAAGCACTTTAGGTTCAACTGCACTGTGGATTGGTATTGCATTCATGTCATTTGCAGTCCTTTTCTCTATCGTTACATTGCCTGTGGAATTCAATGCAAGCAGTAGAGCAATGAAACAAATTCAAAGTTTAAACATTGTTAACGAAAAGGAATATCGTCATGCTAAGAAAGTACTGACAGCTGCAGCAATGACTTATGTTGCATCAACTGCAGTAGCATTAGCAGAACTTGCAAGATTTATCCTTATTGCTAGATCTAGTGAATAGTTATATAAATTAAAGTGATGTAGAAGCTTTTTAAATAAGGATTCGTTACTTTGGCTTAGATGGCTAATAATTAAACAGCTTATTAGAAAGCTCGATTTTTATATTAGATCGCAAATATTAATCTAATATTTTGAGGCTGGGACATTTGTAAATGTCTTAGCCTCCTTTTTTATGCTAAATTTGATTGATTGTTTTGTTTAACCCAGGTCCAGTACGTTAGTTCATTTTTGACATCATATAAAACATCACAAAAGTCTTATACAATTACAAAAATCCTACTCAACAATCAATTAGTTTAAATATGTATGACATAAGTCTTAACTGTTGCAGGAATAATGCATGAAACATAAAATTAGTCTATACTATATAAGAAACCTATAGGAATGTGAGGCGTTTAAAATGAAGTCTATGAAAGATATGCAAATAGAAGTTGATGACTATATTGGTCAATTCAAAACTGGATACTTTTCTCCTTTGGCAAACCTTGCGCGTTTAACTGAAGAAGTAGGTGAACTGTCGAGAGAAATTAACCATTATTATGGTGAAAAAAAGAAAAAATCGTCAGAAGCTGAAAATACAATTAAAGCAGAACTAGGTGACAATTTATTCGTATTAATGTGTATTGCGAATTCTTTAGATATAGATTTAACAGAAAGCTTTAATGAAACAATGGAAAAATTTAATACTCGAGATAAAAATAGATTCGAACGTAAATAATATAAACAATTAAGAAAGGATGTCCCGCCTTATGAAAATAGGCATCACTTGTTATCCATCTATGGGTGGTTCAGGCATTATAGCTACAGAGTTAGGCATAAAACTTGCTGAACGTGGACATGATATTCATTTCATCACTTCCAATATTCCTTTTAGAATACGTAAACCATTACCAAATATCACATTTCATCAAGTAGAAGTGAATCAATACGCAGTTTTTCAATACCCACCTTACGATATTACGCTAAGTACAAAGATAGCAGAAGTCATAAATGAGTATGATTTGGACCTATTACATATGCATTATGCAGTTCCTCACGCAGTATGTGGTATTTTAGCAAAACATATGTCTAACAAAGATATAAAAATTATGACTACACTACATGGTACAGATATCACCGTTTTAGGCTATGATCACTCATTAAAAAATGCCATTAAATTTGGAATAGAAGGTAGTGATATTGTTACAAGCGTAAGTCAATCACTCGCAGAGCAAACGTACGATATCATTGAAACTGATAAGCGCATTGTTCCAATATATAACTTTGTTAGAGAGAAAGAGTTTCCTGTTAAACCTGATCAACCAACACAGGATGATGACCGCTTGAAATCTTGCTATGGTATAAAACCAGATGAAAAGGTATTAATACATGTATCTAACTTTAGAACCGTTAAACGAATTGATACAATTATAGATACCTTTGCAAAAGTTCATCAAGCTTTACCTTCAAAGTTAATTTTGTTAGGCGATGGCCCAGAATTGATGGATATGAAGAAGAAAGCACGGGATTTAGGTATTGAAGATGCCGTTTTATTTTTAGGTAAGCAGAATTGGGTAAGCGAGTTTTATCAAATATCAGACTTGGTATTACTTTTGAGTGAAAAAGAAAGTTTCGGACTAACTTTATTAGAAGCAATGAAATCTGGAGTCGTACCTATTGGTTCTACTGCAGGAGGCATAAAGGAAGTTATTAAACATGATGAAACTGGCTTTATAGTAGATGTCGGGGATAGTACACAAGCGAGTGAATATGCAATTCAATTATTAACAGATATAAAACTCTATAAAAACATCCAACAAAATATGTTAAAAGATGTGTCAGCTCGGTTCTCATCTGATTTAATTGCTGATCAATATGAATATTATTACAAAAAAATGTTAGAGGGTAACAATGACTAATACTTTATTTGAAAAAGCTAAACCCATTTTAGAAAATTTACAATCGCACAGTTTCCAAGCATACTATGTAGGCGGTTCTGTCAGAGACTATATCATGAATAAATCAATCCATGATATTGATATCACAACAAGTGCCACTCCGGATGAAATCGAGTCGATATTTGAAAAAACCATCCCCATAGGTAGGGAACATGGTACGATTAATGTTGTTTACCAAGGTGAACAATATGAAGTGACCACCTTTCGAGCTGAAGGTGAATATATCGACCATCGCCGACCAAATGAAGTTTATTTTGTTAGAAATTTATTCGAAGACGTAAAGCGTAGAGATTTCACGATGAATGCGATTGCTATGGATATGCATTATCAAATTCATGATTATTTTAATGGGCAACAAGATATTGCTGATAAAGTAATCAGAACAGTGGGTGATCCATCAGAACGCTTTAATGAAGACGCACTTCGTATCATTAGAGGGTTACGTTTTCAGTCTCAATTAGGTTTTCAATTAGATACTGATACTTTTAACGCAATGGAGCAACATATTTCAGATATCAGTCATTTATCAATTGAACGCATCGTCGTTGAACTTAAGAAGTTAATGCTTGGTAATGCGATTAAACAAAGTTTTAATAATCTAAAACAATTTCAAGCATTTTCTTATATGCCGTTCTTTAAACATTTTGATTTGTCAAAAATCATTATAGAACAACCTATGCCACTCACAGTGTTTATTGCATTATTAAAAGTTCAACAACCTAATACGACTTCAAATATTTCTGATTTAAAAATGAGCAATCAAGAGAAAAAATATATTAATAAAATCATTGAAATAATAGAGGATATTCCTAAAGTACAAACAAAATTGCAACTTAAATTATTTGTTTATGATTATGGTAAAGAAGATATATTAGAAGTATTGAGTTATGCTGATACTTTAAAAGTGAATAACATAGCAACGAATTCTCCATTCATTATAAATAGTAGAACAATTGTAGAAGTAGCGCAAACGCTGCCAATACACTCGAGAAAAGAAGTAGATATCAACGGCAAAGATATTTTAACAGTAACTGATAAACCAAGTGGACCATGGCTCAAAGCAACGTTACGAGAAATTGAACGGGCTATTATAGCAGGTGAAGTAAACAACTATCAACCTGAATTAATAAAGTGGGTGAAAACACATGTCTAAATATAGTAAAGAAGTTATACACATGTTATATCAATATCATTATGAATATATTTCAGGCCAATTTATCGCTGAACAATTATCCATTTCCAGAACTGCTGTTAAAAAAGTTATAGATCAACTTAAATCAGAAGGTTGTCAAATTGAATCCATAAACCATAAAGGTCATCGGTTAATGCAACTACCAGATAAATGGTATAGTGGAATTGTTATACCTAGTATAAACACGCAACAGCTATTTAAACATATTGAAGTTTTCGAAAATGTAGATTCCACACAATTACTAGCTAAACAAAAGCTAGTTGGAAATACTGATACTTTTTTAATACTCAGTGACGAACAGACAAAAGGCAAAGGACGTTTTAACCGTCCATGGCTATCTACACGAGGAAAAGGTTTGTGGATGTCGATTGTATTGCGACCCAATGTTCCATTTGATATGATAACAAAATTCAATTTATTTATGGCTTTAGGCATTCGCGATGCAATACAATCTTTCAGCAACGCCTCAGTTTCTGTTAAATGGCCAAACGATATCTATATTAATAATAAAAAAGTTTGTGGATTTTTAACAGAAATGGTAGCAAATAGTGATGGTATAGAAGCGGTTATATGTGGTATTGGTATAAACATGAATCAAACACAAACTGATTTCGATGGTGAGCTTTCGCAAAAAGCTACGAGCATGCGTATACAAGGAAATAAAAAAATAAATCGCTATGAATTTTTACAACTACTTATTCAACAAATAGAATATCGTTACGCACAATTTTTAAAAGAACCTTTTGCTACAATTCGCCAAGAATATATAGAAGTCTCAAATATTTGGAATAAGCAATTAAAATTTACTGAAAATGGTGATCAGTTCCTAGGCGAAGCAGTAGACATTGACGATAACGGCTATTTAATTGTTGATGATGAACATAATCAACAACATCAATTGATGAGTGCAGATATTGAATTATAAACAAAATAACGATGAAAGGAGGAACCGATATGACAAAACCGTGTTATGCTGTTGTCGACTTAGAAACAACAGGTAATCAATTAGATTACGATGAAATTATTCAAATAGGTATTACATTTGTGCGCGAAAACAAAATTATTGGCACTTATCATTCAATGATAAAAACAGATTTAGAAATTCCTCCTTTTATTCAAGCTTTAACTTCAATAGAAGAAGAAATGTTAAATCAAGCGCCTTATTTTCATGAAGTTGCCGAGGATATATACAAACAAATAGAAGGTTGTATATTTGTCGCACATAACGTTGCATTTGATTTAAATTTCATAAAAAAATCTTTTAAAAATTGCAATATTAAATATCGTCCAAAAAAAGTTATGGATACCTTAGAATTATTTAAAGTTGCATTTCCAACAGACAAAAGCTATCAATTAAGCGAATTAGCGGAGACTCACGGCATTGTTTTAACAAATGCGCATCGGGCAGACGAAGATGCTGCTACAACAGCAAAATTAATGATTATGGCTTTCACTAAATTTGAATCACTACCATTAGATACACTTAAACAACTCTACTATCTCAGCAAAAACTTAAAATATGATTTACATGATATTTTATTCGAAATGGTACGTAATCATAGTATACAGTCATTAGACAACCAATATGAGCAATTTGAACAGATTATATATAAAAAACAAATCGACTTTAAAGCGCCGACCGTTAACTTTAGTGGTACATTAAAAGAACTCTACACACACGTAACAAAAGAACTAGGTTTAACGTACCGTCCACAACAATTATATCTGTCTGAAATCATTCTAGAACAACTCATGCACAGTGAAAAAGCAATGATTGAGGCGCCTTTAGGAAGCGGGAAGTCATTTGCTTATTTGCTAGCTTCTCTCATGTACAACATTGAAACAGGCAAACATGTAATGATTTCTACTAATACAAAACTATTACAAAATCAATTATTGGAAAAAGACATCCCAGCATTAAAACGTGCGCTAGATTACAAAATAAACGCAACTTTAATTAAAAGTAAGCGCGATTATATTTCATTAGGCTTAATTAGCCAAATATTAAAAGAAGATTCTAGTAACTATGAAGTTAGTATTTTAAAAATGCAATTACTTATATGGATTACAGAAACAGCTACTGGTGATATACAAGAGCTAGATTTAAAAGGCGGCCAGAAAATGTATTTCGAACAAAAACTAGAAACGTATGTACCTGTTCGAAATGACATTAATTATTTCAATTTTATTAAACGCAATGCACAAAATATTCAAATAGGTATTACAAATCATGCCCATTTAATACATGCCGCACATGATAACTCAATTTATCAATTATTTGATGACTGTATTATAGATGAGGCTCACAGATTGCCAGATTACGCCTTAAATCAAGTTACAAATGAACTCAGTTATTCAGATATTAAATATCAGCTAGGCTTAATTGGTAAGACAGAAAATGAAAAACTACTTAAATCTATAGATAATTTGGAACAGCAAAGAATATTAGAAAAACTAGATATACCACCAATAGATGTATTTGGTTTAAAAACTACTGTAAATGAAATTCATGACTTGAATGAACAGTTGTTCTCGACTATGTATGATATTATTCAAGCTTCAGAAATCCAGGATGACGAAGTTCATAAATTACATTTCGTTTATCATTTTGACGTCACACCAATTTTAAATGATTTACATGCTATTATTCATAAATTAAATATGACATTAGAATTTTTCAATGGAATGAGCCATAAATCAATTAAATCTGTGCGTAAACAATTTTTATACATTAATGATCGTTTTAAAGAAATAGAGCACAGTCTCAAAAATAACCATACCAGCTATCTTTCAATCAAAAACTTAAATCAAAAATCAACAATTAAGTTAAACGTGAAAGATTATGGAGTAAAAGAAATACTGACAAAACAAGTGTTAGACAAATTTAATTCACTTACTTTCATATCAGGTACATTAACTTTCAACCATACGTTTGATAACTTCAAACATTGGTTTAACAAAGATATAGATTTTAATACTTATGAAATAGACTCTACAGTGATGTCTCCTAATCAAACTACAGTGTTCATACCAAATGATGTTACTTCTTATAATTATAAGAGTATTAATGACTATGTCAGTTCAATCGTCAATTATGTGATTGAGTACGTAAACATCGTAGAATCTAAATGTTTGATACTTTTCACAAGTTATAAAATGATGCATATGGTACAAGAATTATTAAATGAATTACCTGAATTTGAGGATTATGTCGTATTAACGCAACAACAAAATCAAAATTATAAAATCGTTCAACAATTTAATAGTTTTAATAAAGCTATATTACTGGGCACAGGTACCTTTTTCGAAGGATTTGATTTTGAATCAAATGGAATTAAATGTGTCATGATTGCTAAATTACCATTTATGAATCAAAACAATACTAAATATTGGCTTATGGAATCAGAGTTCACTTCAACTTTTAAAGAATATGTTTTACCGGATGCAGTTACTCGATTTAGACAAGGTCTTGGCAGATTGATCCGTAGTGAAAATGATAAAGGAATTATTGTGTCTTTTGATGATCGTTTAATCAGAAGTAACTACAAACAATTTTTCGAGCAATCTTTAGAAAGTTATCGTCAAAACAAAGGAGATATTAAACAATTTTCAAGCATCCTAAAAAAATTAAAAAAAGATGAGGATAACTCATAAACATAGCGTTCACAACTAGAACTTATATATGGATTTTGTTAAAATATATAAGGATAAAGCATAGAAAACTACAATATAATAGGAGACTGGTTATGAATATAACGATAAAAGAAGCAAAACAGTATATCGACCAAGAAGTTACAATAGGCGCTTGGTTAACAAACAAACGTTCAAGTGGTAAAATCGCATTCTTGCAATTAAGAGACGGGACTGGATTTATGCAAGGCGTTGTTGCCAAAGCAGCAGTTGATGAAGATACTTTCCAAAAAGCTAAAGAAATCACTCAAGAAAGTTCACTTTATATCACAGGTGTTATCAGCGAAGATAATCGTTCAGATATCGGTTATGAAATGCAAGTTACATCTATTGAAGTTATTTCAGAAGCACACGATTATCCAATTACACCAAAAAATCACGGTACAGAATTCTTAATGGATCATCGTCACTTATGGTTACGTTCAAAAAAACAACACGCAGTTATGAAAATAAGAAACGAAATTATTCGTGCAACTTATGAATTCTTTAACGATAATGGTTTCACAAAAATTGATCCACCAATATTAACTGCAAGTGCGCCTGAAGGTACAAGTGAGTTGTTCCATACGAAATATTTTGATCAAGATGCATTTTTATCTCAAAGTGGCCAGCTTTATATGGAGGCAGCTGCTATGGCTCATGGAAGAGTATTTTCTTTTGGACCAACATTCCGTGCTGAAAAATCAAAAACACGTCGCCATCTTATTGAATTTTGGATGATTGAACCAGAAATGGCATTTTGTGAACATTTTCAAAGTTTAGAAATACAAGAACAATATGTTACACACGTTGTTAAATCTGTCTTAAATAACTGTAAATTAGAATTAAATGCATTAGAGCGCGATATTTCAAAACTAGAAAAAGTAGCAACACCATTCCCACGTATCACATATGATGATGCTGTTGTTTTCTTAAAAGAACAAGGTTTTGATGATATTGAATGGGGGGAAGATTTCGGTGCCCCACATGAAACTGCAATTGCTAATCATTATGATTTACCAGTATTTATCACAAATTATCCAACGAAAATTAAACCATTCTATATGCAACCAAACCCTGAAAATGAAGACACTGTCTTATGTGCTGATTTAATCGCACCAGAAGGTTATGGGGAAATTATCGGAGGTTCAGAGCGTATTAACGATCTTGAACTACTTGAACAACGCTTAAGTGAATTTGAATTAGATGCTGAAAGCTACAGCTACTATTTAGATTTACGTCGTTATGGCAGTGTGCCTCATAGTGGATTTGGCTTAGGCTTAGAAAGAACTGTAGCTTGGTTATCAGGTGTAGAGCATGTTCGTGAAACTGCTCCATTCCCACGTCTATTAAATCGTTTATATCCATAAGCATTATATATCTCAATATTCGTCCAGTCTAATATTTATGGCTGGACGTTTTTATAACGCAATTTATGAAAAGGAGGGCTTATGTTTGAACAGTGAACAACTTAAAGTTAGACCAGTGGTTATTAGACAAGAACTATTAAATCATTATGACCAATTAGGTATAAATGAAACTGAATTAGTGATTTTAATTAAACTTATACATGCTTCAGAAATATCTAACAAACAGCCTTCCATTGAATCGCTACAACAAGGGACATCGCTAGATTCCAGAGCAATTACTTCTGTCATTCAAAGTTTAATTCAAACCGATTTGCTCGAACTTAAAGTGAATAAAGACGAAGAAGGTAAATTCACTGAATATATGAACCTGGATCCATTTTATAATAAATTAAGCGAAATCATGGAAAAAATGGAAGTTCAACAAGACAAAGAAAAATCTAAAGTAGATTTTAATACACTATTCCAACAAATTGAACAAGCTTTTGCAAGACCGTTATCACCGTTTGAAATGGAAACTTTAAATCAATGGTTAGATGTTGATAAACATGATTTAAGTGTGATTCAAGCAGCACTAGATGAAGCAATTAGCCAAAACAAATTAAGTTTTAAATACATGGATCGTATTCTGCTCAATTGGAAGAAGAATAATGTCAAAACGATAGAAGACTCAAAAAAAATTAGCCGGCAATTTAATCAACCTAAAATGAAGCACACTGTAACAAACGTACCCAAATTTGATTGGTTGAATGGAGAGAACCCAAATGATAAGTAACAAAAAAGCATTAGAAATGGTGGATGTTATTGCTGAGATGTTTCCAAATGCTGAATGTGAACTAAAGCATGATAATCCATTTGAGTTAACCATTGCAGTATTATTATCTGCTCAAACAACAGATATTTCTGTAAATAAATTAACAGATAAACTTTTTCAAAAATACAAAACACCTGAAGATTATTTAAATGTTAATATTTCAGAATTAGAAAATGATATACGCACAATCGGTTTATATAGAAATAAAGCTAAAAATATACAAAAATTATGTAAGTCACTTTTAGATAAATTTAACGGTGAAGTTCCACAAACACATAGAGAATTAGAAAGTTTAGCTGGCGTCGGTAGAAAAACAGCCAATGTGGTTATGAGTGTTGCTTTTGGTGAACCATCTTTAGCTGTTGACACTCATGTTGAACGTATTTCCAAACGTTTAGGTATCTGCAGATGGAAAGACAATGTCAGACAAGTAGAAGATAAATTGTGTAAAGTAGTTCCAAGAGAGCGTTGGAATAAAACACATCATCAACTCATCTTTTTTGGACGTTATCATTGCCTAGCAAGAAGCCCTAAATGTGATGTCTGTCCATTATTTGAAGTGTGTAGAGAAGGACAAAAACGCTATAAAGCCAATGTGAAAGAGGCGTAAATATAATGATTACAAAAGAAGATTTTACAAGTTTAGAAGAACAACTTGATTATTTTGCAAAAATGAAACAACTAAAATCAAATGAAGCGAAAGCATTATTGGATGATTATTTTGATTTAATTGAACATTATTTTAAGCAAATAAATAATATTGACAATCTTCAATTTCAAGAATTGGAAAATTATCCTGTGGTGCCGATGAATTTTGAAGAACGCTATAATTATATGATTGCAAGAAAATATCATTTTATGGGTTACAGTCAAATGAAAACATTAAAGTCAGAACTTATTAAAATGAATGCATCCTATCAAATTCGCAGTCAAAATAAAAAATAATTAGTTTGCATGGAGTCTATAAGGAAATGCTTAATTTCCTTTGAAAACTCCATGCATTTTTTTCTTAAAAAAGTATGGTAAATAAGTACTCAAAATAAAAAGCACACTTAACGCTAAACTTAGCGTCGAGTGTGCTTAAAATCTAAGGAGGGGTGGAAAGTAATCATTTTTTAAACGATTTCGCTAATCCACCTTTACCCTAGGCTAATTATATTTAATTAAGTACTATCTTGCAGCACTTTGGCGGTTTGTACTATTTGAAGAACTACTAGAACTATCGCTATCACTGCTATTTGAGCTTGATGAAGAACTACTGTCTCCACCTTGTCCTTGAGGTTTATTCGATGTTGTATTATCGTCCGGACTACCTTTAACAGATAATGAGTCTTTCGAATCTCCACTTACTGAATCAGGTTTATTAAAGTCTTTACCATCTTTTGGTGAAATGTTATCCATAACATCTTCTAATAGATATTGTGGATATTCTTGTTCTTCATGGCCAACAAAGGAGTTTGTACCACCTTGTTTAACTTCACTGAATCCCATCCATACAGACATACTGTATTTTGGAGTAAAACCGTTAATCCAAACATCTTTAGCAGCATCGTCTGGTAGGTTGTATTGTTGGTAAGTTTGTTCACCATAAGTACCTGTACCAGTTTTTGCAGCTATGTTAACGCCAGAAATATTATGCCCATAAGCTGAGCCGTAAGCTTCAAATGTGCCTTTTAATACTTCTGCCAACATATAAGAAGTTGAATCTTTCATTGCTTTTTTACTTGTATGGTCATATTGAATCGTTTCGCCATTTTCTTTTTCAACTTTTTTAATTGAATGAGCATTGTTGTATTCACCGCCGTTTGCAATTGCTGCAAAGGCAGAAGCTAATTGAGTAGGAGAGAATTCTGAAGATGAACCACCTAGAACTTCAGATGGACCGATATCTCCTTCATAATCTAGACCTACATTTTTAGCAAAGTCTTTAGGTGCATCATTACCAGCGTTTTCTTTTGTTGACTGCCATGCTTTAAGTGCTGGTATGTTGAAACTTTGACGCAATGCATCATAAAGTTTGACTTTGCCATGGCTCTCAGTATCATAGTTTCTGAAAGTAACACCATCTACTTGATATGCATCCTCATCTTGAATTGCATGGTTTGTTGCCCACGACATGTTCTCAATTGCCGGGCCATATGCTAAGAATGGTTTAAGTGATGAACCAGTAGGGTGGGCGTCAGTCGCTAAGTTTCTATCTACGATATCTTTATAATTTCTGCCACCTGATATAGCTACTAGGCCACCATTTTCACTATCTACTATAGAAGATCCTACTTGTTGATCATCATTTTTGTAATAGCTACCGTTGTTAATCCGGTCTTGTAATGTTTGTTGAACATTTTTATCCATATTAGTATAAATCTTAATACCACTGTTTAATACAGATCCTAAATCTTGATCTTTAAACTCTTTGTTGTTCATAAGTTCAGATTTTACAAAGTTAATATATGAATCATATTCTGGATTTGAGTTATCTTCACTTACCTCACGTTCTTCAGAAGAACGTTGAACTAGATTATCTTCAACAGAAGTATTTTGTGCTTTTTCTTTCTGTTCTTTTGTAATTCTATTATGGTATTCCATTAAATAAAGAACAGTGTTTTTACGTGATTCTGCTTCTTTTGGATGGTCGTAGATGTTATAAGTGTTTGGTACCTGTGGTAAACCAGCAAGATAAGCAGATTCAGCTAAATTTAAATCTTTCAAATCTTTGTCGAAATAATATTTAGCAGCGGCCTTAACACCATACACACCGTCAGAATAGTAGATTTTGTTTAAGTACATTTCGAATATTTCATCTTTACTGTACTCTTGTTCTAATCTATAAGACAAGTATGCTTCTTGCGCTTTACGTGCTATTGATTTTTGATCAGTTAAAAATGAACGTTTGACAACTTGTTGTGTCAGTGTCGAAGCACCTTCAGCTCCAAAACCACCAGTTACGTTTTTTGCAACTGCACCGAACAGTCGTTTATAGTCTAGTGCCCCATGATCATAGAAACGGTTATCTTCTGTAGCTAATACCGCTTCTTTCATTGTTTTTGGCACCTCATTTAAATCAACGTGTTCTCGTCGTTGTCCGTTATCTAACGTCTTAACCAAGTCACCGTCTTTATCATAAATCTTTGCTGGAATAGGGTCTTGTAATTTTGATTCCGTAAATGCCGGTGCTTTCCAAGCATAATACGCAAATAACAAGATACCAATTAATGCTAAAACGATAAATGCAATAATTAGAAACCCAATTATCTTAATTATCGTTCGTTTTATATTCCTATTCTGTTTTTGCTCAGACTTTCCATTCTTATTGTTAGACTGGGAAGTCTTCTTTTTCTCCGTCATACGCGGTCCTCACTTTCATCTAATATCAACTTATCAACTGTTTTGAGATAATTCAATCGTGGTTGATACTGATAAGGAATATAGTAACCATTTTTTCTTATTTCTTCAACCGTTATCGACTTTTTAATTTCGTTAATGTGTCTTTCCCAAAACATTTTGAAATTAGAATATGGAAGCAAATAAACTTCATCGAGCGTTTTAAAACGAATTAATAAAAAAACAATTCCATTTTGTCTATAACATGCATCCATATGCTTCACTTGGTGATCGTGCATGTTGTTTAAAGGAAAAGAAGTTTTATTTTTCGTTTCTTTCGCTTCAAAGTCTAGATATCGGCCATTATAAATACCGTTATAATCGGTAGTCGACGGCGTTCTGAAATAAGCCTCATTAATAACAGCTTTACTTCTCATCGGATAGTGAACATTTACTATTTGAACAGGGGTGGGTTTCTTATGTATTACAGCCATACCATGATTCAAATAATAAGTATTCGACAATTCTATATCGTTTTCTAGCGACATACCTCTGCCACCATAGTCAATTTTACTAGTTTGACCCCGATGAGTTCGTCCGTCTTGAGACTTATTTCCATTAAATGGCTTTCCATTTGGGTAATTCATTTATTTTCACCACTTTAGTTTGGTAATAGAAAACTTGCTTCATTGTACATGTGTACGGCAATTTTTTCCAAACTATGAAATTTGAACCAATGTATTTACAAATACATCAAATACATTTTAACGCGCTTTGACCAATTAAACAATATTTGAAACAAAATATTATAGTAATATAAGGTAAATGTTAGGCTACACTTTAAAAATGACTGAAAATTAATTTTATGGTAAATTTGAATAGTAGGGGGAAGTCTCAATGCAACAAATTGTTACGCAACTATTAAATGATGTTTTGATAATGCAAGAAAGATATGAATCCGTGAAAGCATCAGGAGAAGATTACGACTTTTATTCTACTGTTGTTCCGTTTACCACTAAGATAGACCAACGCTTAAACACTCTTTTAAATCGAGAAACACAAATCCTTCAATTACAGTATATGAACAAAAAGAAATTTGATCTTTTAATTTCAAATATCGAATCACTTTCTGTTGAGTGTCATTTTAAACGCACAAGCCGTAAATTATTTACAGAAAAAGTAAAAGCTGTACAATATGATTTAAGTTATATTCAAAGAAATGGGTTTTCGTTATGATAAAAACGGTATATGTGACTGGTTATAAATCTTTTGAGCTCAATATATTCAAAGATGATGCGCCAGAAGTTACCTATTTAAAAAAATTTATCAAACATAAATTAAATCAGTTGATTGAAGAAGGATTAGAGTGGGTATTAATACAAGGACAGATGGGTGTAGAATTATGGACGGCAGAGGTGGTGCTTGAGTTGAAGACGAGCCACCCTGATTTAAAATTAGGTATAATAACGCCATTTTATGGACATAGCGAAAGATGGAACGAACAAAATCAAGCTAAGTATAATAATATTATACAAAAAGCAGATTTCGTTGATAGCGTGTTCCATGCTCCATATGAAGGCCCATATCAGTTTAAACAAACGGACCAATTCATGTTAGATCATACAGATCAAACACTTTTAATTTATGATGAAGAGCAAGAAGCTAGTCCTAAGTTCTTTAAGCACATGTTAGTTGATTTTATGGAAAAAACAAATTATACTTGTGATATTGTGACGTTTGATGAATTGACTGAGTTTATCAACGACTTACAGTGGTCTCAAGAACAAAGTTTTGAATGAGGTGGAAAAAATGTCAGATGTTTCATTAAAATTATCAGCAAAAGATATTTATGAAAAAGATTTTGAAAAAACTATGACTCGCGGCTATAGAAGAGAAGAAGTAGATGCTTTTTTAGACGATATTATAGCAGATTATCAAAAAATGGCAGATTTAGATAATGAAGTTGTAAAACTTTCAGAAGAAAACAATAAACTTAAAAAAGAATTAGAAGAGTTACGTTTACGTGTTGCTACATCGAGACCACAAGAAAATAAAAATTTCTCTTCAAACAGTAATGCAACTACTAACAAAAATAATAACAACAATAACAATGTTGATATTCTAAAACGGATATCTAACCTAGAAAAAGCAGTTTTTGGAAAATAACATATACATGCATCAAGCTGATGAAATGTTATTAGCGTAGATTTTATGTCATCTACATAAAGATAAGTTTTGAAAAAATCAAAACTTATCTTATTTTATTTGTTTAACATCTAAAATAATGATATACTTCTTGGGATGGTGTTTCGGGTAATCGCTATAGCGATATAGAGGAAAGTCCATGCTCACACAATCTGAGATGATTGTAGTGTTCGTGCTTGATGAAACAATAAGTCAAGGCATTAAGTTGACGGCAATGAAATAACCTAAGTTTTAGGATACGGTTAAATTAGTTTGAAAGTGCCACAGTGACGTAGCTTTTATAGAAATATAAAAGGTGGAACGCGGTAAACCCCTCGAGTGAGCAATCCAAATTAGGTAGGAGCACTTATTTAGCGGAATTCAACGCATATTTAAGGCATACTTTAGAGAGTATGTAGACAGATGGTTACCACCAGCGTACGAGTGTTTCTAGTACACGATCGCAGTACAACGGTACAAAACATGGCTTACAGAAATATCATCACTAGACCCAAGCTCTCCCAATATAGGAGAGCTTTTTTAATTGATTAAAGTAAACTGAAATAATTATTAAGTCACTATAGAACTTAATGCGATGCCATATCTATTTAAAATAACTTTTGATAAAATAAAATAAAATCTTTAATAAGAAGGAGCAAAACAATGTATCAATTATTAGCTGTATGTCCAATGGGATTAGAAGCAGTTGTAGCCAAAGAAATTCAAGAATTAGGTTATGAAACTACTGTTGAAAATGGCAAAATCTTCTTTGAAGGTGACGAAACTGCAATTGTTAAATGTAACTTATGGTTACGCACAGCCGACAGAATCAAAATAGTAGTTGGACAATTTAAAGCTACGACTTTTGATGAACTATTCGAAAAAACAAAAGCGCTGCCTTGGGAAACATTGATTGAACAAAGTGGTAACTTCCCTGTACAAGGTCGTAGTGTTAAATCAACTTTATACAGTGTTCCTGACTGCCAAGCAATTGTTAAGAAAGCAATTGTTGAGCGCTTAAAATATGCTTATCAAGAACGTGGATGGTTAAGTGAAAATGGAGCAAAGTATCCAGTTGAAGTATCTATTTTAAAAGATGATGCACTTTTAACGATAGATACTTCTGGTTCGGGTTTAAATAAACGTGGTTATCGTTTAGCACAAGGTGAAGCTCCAATTAAAGAAACGCTAGCAGCAAGTTTAATACGTCTAGCTAATTGGACAGGCGATACACCTTTAGTCGATCCATTTTGTGGGTCAGGTACAATCGCAATTGAAGCTTGTTTAATCGCGCAAAATATCGCTCCTGGTTTCAACCGTGATTTTGTATCAGAAAAATGGGACATTATGCCAGATAGTTTATATGATGAAATGAGAGACGAAGCAGATCAACAAGCAAATTATGATCGCGAGTTGGAAATATATGCTTATGACATAGATCCTGAAATGATTGAAATTGCTCGTAGAAACGCTGAAGAAGTCGGGCTCGCTGATATTATACAATTTAAGGTTAAGGACGTTAACACATTAACATTAGATGATGAAAAACCATACGCTTTAATTGGTAACCCACCATACGGTGAACGTATAGGGGATAGAGATAAAGTAGAAGAAATGTACCGTTATATTGGTTCACTTATGCAAAAGCATCCACAAATATCAACTTATGTACTTACAAGCAATACTGAATTCGAATTTTTAGTTAATAAGAAAGCAACAAAACGTAGAAAATTATTTAATGGTTATATTGAATGCACATATTATCAATATTGGGGAGATAAGAAACCTCGCAAGTAACCCCCGCATAGTTTAACCATTAGAAAGAGGTGTTACAATTGAATACAGAATTCAAAAAAGGAATTATCTTTGCATTTGGGGCATACTTCTTGTGGGGTATATTACCGATTTATTGGGGATTAATAGACGATATAGGGGCATTTGAAATATTAGCGTTTCGAATTGTATTATCAATGATTTTCATGTTACTCATCGTTGTTTTCACTAAAAATACAACACCATTCAAGCATGATATTCAACGGTTATTTACGAATCCAATACAACTCGTTGCGATTATAGTAGCAGGCTATGTAATCACTATAAATTGGGGTACTTTTATATGGGCAGTAACAAACGGACATGTGTTACAATCTAGTTTAGGTTACTACATAAACCCACTTGTAAGTATTTTACTTGCCTTAATATTTTTAAAAGAACGGTTTAACAAACTTGAATGGATTGCCATAGGACTTGCCGTTATAGGCGTGTTATATATGACATTAAAAATCGGTGAATTCCCTGGTATTTCATTGTTGTTAGCAGGTTCATTTGGAGTCTATGGATTGATTAAAAAACTTGTTCCAATTGATGCCATAAGCAGCATCACAATCGAGTGTATTGTAACAGCACCTGCTGGTTTTATCTATTTATGGTATATATGGCACCATGGTAGCCTTACATTTGGTATGAATGTTTCTTCTTTTTGGTTGATATTCTCAGGAGCCGTTACAGCAATTCCACTTATATTGTTCTCAGCTGGCGCCAAACGCATACCGTTATCATTAACTGGCTTCATACAATATGTTGGACCTACTTTAATGTTCTTAATCGGTATATTCCTATTCAAAGAACCATTTGATTTAGATCAACTCATTACATTTATCTTTATTTGGGTCGGTATTATAATCTATAGTATTTCTCAATACGTAAAAATCAAAAAAGATAAAAACCCAGTAATTAATTAAAAACTCAACTAAAGCAATATCTCTAGCACAAGGGCAACTTATTACATTTATGTGTGTAAATCGTCCTTGAACTAGAGATTTTATTTATCCAAAAATATAATTCATACCTTTTAATAACCTTATTTTAACGTTTATTTAATTAAAAATAGGATAACTATAATATTGTGAGTGTAATCATAAGAAGTGAATTATTTAGAAATAATTATTATAATATACATAACACTATAAAATAATAAGAGAAAAATAAGGTCTCGTTTAATAACTAAAATTGACAGGAGTGATTAGATGACAAGAGTATTGATACTAGGCGCTAATGGTGCGATTTCTAAAGCAGCTATCAACTCATTTTTAGAAAATACAACATATACCTTAAGATTATTTTTAAGAGACGCAAATAGATTACCTGACTATGCGTCAGACCGTATACGCGTTCGTGAAGGCGATGCAACAAATTTAGATGACGTTACTAATGCAATGGAAGATGTTGATATTGTTTTCGCTTCTTTATCAGGTGATTTAGATCAAGAAGCACAAACTATTGTCGACGCCATGAAAGTAAATAAAGTAAAACGACTTGTATTCGTTACATCACTTGGTATATATAATGAGATTCCAGGTAATTTTGGCACATGGGTGCAAACTCAAATTAGTGAATCATTACCAGTCTACAAAAAAGCTGCAGACATAATTGAACAATCTGGACTTGATTACACAATATTTAGACCAGCTTGGTTAACTGATATCAATGAGATTGATTACGAAATCACTAAAAAAGACCAACCATTTAATGGAACTGAAGTATCTAGAAAAAGCGTTGCTGCGGTGGCTGTACAAATTGCCAAAAACCCAGAACTTTATTTAAACGAAAACATTGGTATCAATAAACCAAATACAAATTTCGATAAACCAAGATGGAAATAGTTACTTTAAAACTATTCAATTAAAAGCCAGTCTAAGACACAAATAGTTGTCTTGGGCTGGCTTTTGTAAATATTCAGTCTTTTAAAATGTTATATTAAGCAAATTAACTCAATAAATTAATTATTATAAAAAATTATCGTATCCTTTTTAGGATTTTTATAAAATCAATAAGAGTTTTTGTGCCTTCTACCTATAACAACTTTAATTAAATAGTAGTATTTTCAATTTAAAGCAACTTATTCTAAAATACTCACTTTAGACAAGTAACGATTTGTTATACAATAAGTATTAATTACACATAAGTAATAAAGGGGATACGAAACATGTCTAATACTAAGCAACTCGATATTTTATATAAATTAAAAAAAGAAGTAGAAAAATCTAAAAATGCTAGATTGGTGCATATTATCAATCAAGTAATCAAAAAGGTGTTTTTAGAACAATATACCGCTACTTTTGTAGGCCATTTTTCAGCTGGAAAATCCACATTAATCAATTTACTACTAGAAGAAAATATATTACCAAGTTCTCCTGTGCCTACTACTAGTAATACCGCAATAGTCTCTGTCGCAGAGAATCCAGGAATTATTGCAAATCTAAGTAACCAACAATATACATTATTAAATAATTATGCTGATGTTAAAAAAATGAATCGCGAAAATTTCGATGTGGAATCGGTAGAAATTAAATTCCCGTCTGATAAATTTCGAAAAGGATTCACATTACAAGATACACCTGGTGTTGACTCTAATGTATCTAGCCACCAATCAAGTACAGAAGAGTTTATGTATACGAGCAATGTACTCTTCTATACAGTAGATTATAATCACGTGCAATCTGCTTTAAATTTTCAATTTATGAAGCAACTGAATCAAGCAGGTGTCCCTGTCGTATTTGTAATTAACCAAATTGATAAGCATAATGAAGATGAAATCAGTTTCGACACGTTTAAATCACGTGTTGAAAAATCTATAACAGAATGGGAAATCGACTTAGATAAAACCTTTTATGTTTCTAAATTTAATCACGAACATAATGAAATTGAAGCACTTTCAGATTACCTTGTAGAAAAAGATAAAAATCGTGAATCGATGGAGGATTATGTTAGTCGTATCGTTAAATTCATCACAGAAGAACAACTATCATATATTAAATATGAAATCCAAGACCTTTTAGATAAATTGGATATCTTTGAAGCGGACTTTGAACAAGCTTATATCAATTTCAAGCAACATCAACAGGTCAGTGAAGAAGCAAAACTATTAAACAATCCTGAAGAATTATATGAATTTTTAAAACAAAAAAGAAAAGCAATTATCGATAATGCTTATATTATGACACATGATACAAGAGAAACTATTCGAGTTTATTTAGAAAGTCGCACCAAAGATTTCACAGTTGGTGGTTTGTTTAATAAAAAGAAAAAAACACAGGAAGAACAACATCGCAGATTAAATCAGGCTCTCGAACAATTACAAGAAAAAGTTAACCAGGAAATTAGGCAACCACTTAGAGAAGATATGTCCTTTTTAACTCGTTTTATAAATGATTCTGAAATAAATGAAGCTATATTAAATCAACATTATGAACTTCCAGCATCATTAATAACTGATTTGTATCAAACACAGATTACTATTAGTAATCAGTATGTATTAACATTTTGTGATGACTTAATGAAATCATTGAAACAATATATCGGTAAAACATCTGATCCTTTATTCAAAGAAGCTATAAATCATGCTCAGGCAGATGACATTGGAATAGAGCAAGAAGATGATTATAATGATTATGAAAAATTTATGGAAATGCGTAATTTAAGAGAATCACTTGAAACTCAAAATTACTTACATTATTACATCCATATCGATGACTCACTTGATAAACTTATCGACCGAAAAGAGATCACATATACACCAAAAGCAAATAAAGTAAAATCCGTTCATCATTCAAAGTCAAAAACTTCTACAGAACCAAACCATGAAGATAAAACACAAAATATTAAACATGCGCTTGAAATCATTCAAGATGTTCCGTTATTCGAACAAACCAAACAAAATATAGATGATACACTGGTTCGATTAGATAACAAAATCGTCAAAATAGGTGTATTCGGAACATTTAGTGCTGGTAAAAGTAGCTTAATTAATGCTTTGTTAGGTGATAATTATTTAGTGAGTTCACCAAACCCGACAACAGCTGCTATGACAGAGTTAACATATGGCCACGATAGCCAAATCACGTTAAAATCAGCTGAACAACTTTTAGAAGAAATCAATCAAGTTTTTGAAGTGGAAAATATTACGTTTGATAGTATTGAGGCGCTTTTAAATAAAAATACAAATAAATTAAAAGCATCATTAGAAAAAAATAAATTAGCTTTTGTAAATGCTGTAGAAAATCATTATGACATGTATCAAGACATGTTAAAATATGGTTTAACACACACAATCAGTCAAGACGAAATTAAAAAATGGAGCGCAGAAGATGAATATGCTACATTTGTTAATACTGTTCACTTAAAACTACCGATAGATTGGTTAAAAGATAAAATTATAGTAGATTCACTTGGGTTGCACTCTAATAATCAACGTCATACTAACGAAACTGAAAAAGTATTAACATCTGCTGATTTAATATTATATGTTAGTTATTTTAATCATTCATTTACAGATAATGATAAGCGCTTTATTGAACATATGAAAGCAATGAACCAGTTAAACGAAAATCAAGCGTTTAAAATGATAATTAATGCAACCGACTTAGCAGAAACAGAAGATGATTTAAATGCGGTCATCGAATACGTAGGTGATGCATTAACCCAAGTTAATATGGATTCAGATATCTTTGCTGTTTCAAGTAGAGAAGCATTAAAAACAAGTGACATAGGCATCGAAAGACTTAAGAAGAGCATTGAGCATTTTGTTAAAATAGAATCCAAAAACATTTTACAAAAACAAATGATAGGTCAACTTAAACATATTTCTGAAGCATACGAACAAATGATTGAAGCGTTTCATAATGATAAAGCAGAAATTAAACAACGTAATCAAAAGTTAAAAAATTATGATAAAACAACAATTTTCAAAAATAATCTACTTCAAATTGCTGAACAACGAACATCAAACGAGGTAGATGACCAAATTTATCATTTAAATGAACGTCTAAAATTACAATTACTAGACGAAGTAAAATCTATCTACAATGGTCAAATGACTAAAAATGCGAATTTCAACGAAGAAAAACGCCAATCGACAAAATTGTATTTAGATCAAATTCATCAGCGTTTATATTTGGAGCAATCATTGCTAGTAGAACGTATTAAAAAATATTTCCATGAACAATTACACACTGAAATTGCACCATTAAAGCAAAAATTACAACAGTTGCATGTGTTTATAGAACCTGAATTTGATAACAGTGAAATTGAGTTAGACGACCCTTACTTAAAAATCGATTTAACTCATATGATTGATGCATTACCAAAGTCACTTTCTAAAAGGAATATTTTACAACCTAAAACGCAAAGCACTATTCAAGAACAAATTGCACAAGAAACAATTAATTTATTAGCGCCTTGTATTGCTAATTTAAGGCAAGCTGTTAATGAAACAGTGATACAAATGCTAAATAATGCTGAAAATAAATTTAATCAGTTTGAAAATGATGCACATAGTCAAATTAAGGAACTTTTATCTTTTGAAGTAGATGATGCATTCATTCAACAATTACAAGAAACTAATGAAAATTTAAAACCATATATGTAATTAGAGGAAGAGGTACTTTTATGTCCAAAAAAATATTATTAATTGATGGCATGGCTTTACTATTTCGTCATTTCTTTGCCACAAGTCTCCACAAACAATTTATGAGAAACTCTTTAGGCACACCTACAAACGGTGTTCAAGGGTTTGTGCGTCATGTTTTTACTGCAATAAATGAAATTCAACCCACACATGTAGCTGTGTGTTGGGATATGGGTAAATCTACTTTCAGAAACGACATGTTTGATGGTTACAAACAAAATCGTCCTGCACCACCAGACGAACTGATACCCCAATTTGACTATGTTAAAGAAGTCTCTAACCAATTCGGTTTTGTTAATATAGGCGTTCAAAATTTTGAAGCAGATGATGTTATTGGCACTTTAGCAGAAGCCTATTCTGATCAAAACCAAGTCTATATCGTGACAGGGGATAAAGATATATTACAATGTATTAACCCAAATGTTGAGATTTGGTTAACTAAAAAAGGGTTTAATATCTATAATCGCTATACATTAAATAGATTCCAAAACGAATATGGTTTGAACCCAACGCAACTTGTAGATGTAAAAGCATTTATGGGCGACACGGCGGACGGTTATTCAGGTGTGAAAGGCATCGGGGAAAAAACAGCAATCAAACTAATTCAAAGCTATGGCTCAGTTGAATCTGTTATTGATGCATTAGATCAATTAACACCAGGCCAACGTAATAAAATAGAAACTGATATGAACAATCTTAAACTTTCAAAAACCTTAGCAAAAATCCATACGCAAGTTCCTTTAAATACTAATGAATTACTGGATGATATGGCATTTGGTACCGAATTATCAAAAGTTTTAAATATATGTAACGAACACGAATTATATGTATCTGGTAAATATCTAGCTACACATTTTAGTTAAAATCTAATACTTACAACAAAGACTTATAAACTATAAACAGAGCGGGCAAATGAGATTAAGTGAAA
Source organism: Staphylococcus sp. 231237_7MaSpsaltlick (assembly GCF_043107035.1). NCBI lineage: Bacteria > Bacillati > Bacillota > Bacilli > Caryophanales > Staphylococcaceae > Staphylococcus > Staphylococcus sp. 231237_7MaSpsaltlick. The sequence goes on along the minus strand of NZ_JBICNX010000011.1, from coordinate 42,019 downwards.
ACTTAGAACTCATTTGCCCGCTCTCTTCATTATGAATAAATTACAAACGAAAAACTTATTTTTTATTTTGTTTTGTTATTTTATAAAGTTCATTTTTAGCGTGATGATTTGCCTCTTTATTTTGATTTCTAGGTACCCATCTAACAAAAAATAATTCAAAATTCTGTTCTAATTGCAACATCTTATCGTAATAAAGTTTGAATTTTTCATTTTTAACACTGCCTTTATTAATACTATCTTCGATAAGTTTCGAATCTGTAAATACTAATGCTGTAGATATATCATGTTTAGTAGCACATTCCAAAGCAAATATTAAAGTAGCCCATTCAGCACTATGATTATCCATGACACCTAAATCTTTTGTATAGTGAAAACGCTCGTTGTCAATTACTAAAACGACCGCACATGCGCTTACGCCAGGGTTACCAGCCGTAGCAGCATCAAAATAAATTTTTGCCATAATTTCCACCTTTATCTTTCAATTTGTATTTATTTTATCAAAACAAGCATATTTATACTATTTACGTGGTAATTAAATGTTTGTGAAAGTATATAATATGGCTTATACTTAATATATATTTATTCCTACTCAAAAAGTCGGATTTCGAAGGAAGTTGATATATTTGAAAAATATGTTTATTATACACGGTTATCAAGCGACTACTGAAAGTCATTGGTTTGAGTGGTTAGCTAATGAAATGAAACAATTTGGTTATTCTACAGAAATTGTTTATTTACCAAATGCGAATCAACCTAATTTAAAAGCATGGATTACAGCTATACAAAATAACTTAAAAAATAAGTTAGATTCAGAAACAATTATTGTTGCACATAGTTTGGGTGTTATAACTATACTTGATTATTTGTCTAGGCTACAACATGGTCCGACTATTAAAGGGCTATACCTTGTTTCTGGTTTTAATGAGCAACTAAAAAATTTGCCGGAACTTAATCACTATATATCACAAACTCAGATTGATTTCCATAATATTAATGCACAAAACATCGTAACGATTGCTGGCAGCCATGACCCAATTGTCAATATTGAAGCAACCGACAGATTATCTCGTGAATTAAATACGGAAACATTGCATGTGTCACACGAAGGTCATTTCCTTGATAGTGATGGATATAAAACTTTCGATTTTCTAAAAGACCAAATCACTTATTCATTAACTAAAAAAACCTCTAGAATTGGTAGTTAACCAATTCTAGAGGTTTTTAGTAACCTTCATCTAATTTGTTTATTTTACCTTTACGGTACATTGATTTAGCCCAATAACCAAAAGGAACGTTAAATATTGTTGAAATTACTTTCAATAAATAAGTAGTTATAAAAATTTCGAAAACTGCAGCATTTGGCATAGTTCCGATAAATGCAATTGATACAAATAATGCAGTATCAATAATATTACTAATGATTGTACTACCGTAAGCCCTAATAATAAATGTTTTATCTGAACTAAAAAGCTTTTTAATTAAAGTAAATAGTAATACGTCTAAATGCTGCCCGATAATATAAGCTATCACAGAGCCCAATGCGATTCTCGGCACAACATTAAAAATAGTTTCTAATGCTTGTTGTGAACTATCAATTGGTGATGGTGTGAAATGCAAAGACATTTGCATAACGATAATCATAACCAATGTAGAACTGAAACCTATCCAAATTGCACGTTTTGCAACTTTCCTACCATAAATATCGTTTAATATGTCAGTTGCAAGGTAAATAGAAGCGAACATGACATTACCCAAAGTTGCAGAAATCGTAAATATATCTACAGTTTTAATTACTTGAATGTTTGCAATAATCGTACCTATTGCAACCCACGCAATCAGGCCATGTTTACCAAATAATCTATACATGGCTACTAATAAAAGAAATGTTACTAAAAATGTTACTACTCCAAATATTTCATTAAACAATTTATTTTCCTCCTAAATTTTGTTGATGCGGGTGTTTAGAAACCGCAAAAATAAACAACTAAATAATTTTACCAAATAAAACTAAAAATACAAGTGACTTTAATAAATTTTATGAACATTAGTAGATAAAAATTTGTGTATAAATTTTAAGATTAAACAAACATTGTCACAAATGATATAATGACCCTAAGTGTCAAAACCTTGTAATTTTAATGTATTTATTAGGGACATTTTATTTATAGAATAACAGGAGAGTGACGAGTATTCTAACTTATTCTGAAAGAGAAGCAATTAAAGCAATTGATCATTTAACGAATACGTATTGCAATAAATGCTTACTTAAACACCACATTAACAAAACTCAAGGAAAAACACATGCCCACCATTTTTGCATATCAGAATGTTCGGTAGGGAAAGAAATTAAACAATTAGGCAATGAGCTGCAATAATTAGGAGGAATTTCAAATGGAAATCGTAGAGGTAGCACAAACACCAAATCCAAATACAATGAAAATCGTTTTACAATTATCAGGTGAAGACTATAAACCTAGTACTTATACTTCTGTTAAAGATGGACAACCTGATTTTATCAACGCGATACTTGAATTAGAAGGCATCAAGTCTATTTTTCAGGCTATGAATTTTATTTCAGTAGATAAAAAATCTGATTTCAATTGGGACGACTTATTACCAAGAGTAACTGAAACATTAGAAAATATTTAATAAGGAGAGGTTCTTAAATGGAAATCGTACGTGTTGAACCTACGCCAAGTCCTAACACGATGAAAATTGTATTAAACGAAAAAAGAAAAGATAATAAATCAAATACGTATACTACTATCCAAGATGACCAGCCAAATTTTATCAATGACGTATTAGAGGTAGAAGGTATCAAATCGATATTTTACGTTATGGATTTTCTTGCAATAGATAAAAAGCCGAAATACGACTGGGAATCATTATTGCCTAAAGTCACTGCTACATTAAATAATGACGTATCCGAAGTAGAAGAACCTATGCCAGATGAACATTTTGGAGAAGTTAAGGCTGAAGTTTTAAAATTCAAAGGCATACCTTACCAAGTGAAACTTACAACTAATGCAGAGGAAAAACGCAAGCAACTACCAGAAATTTTTATAGATAGTATGCTTGCAGCCCAAAAAGAGGACGATAATATTGTCTTTCAACGTAAGTGGGAAGACTTAGGAATTCGTTACGGCGAATTCGATGAGATTATGTCAGAAGTGTTTGAAGAGATATTAGCTGTTTATCCTGCTGACAAATTAGAAACACTTGTCAAAGATGCATTAAATACGGATGTAGTGATTCCCGAAAAGCATTATCAACATGTATCCCTTGAAACCTATCAGGCTACGGAGGATTGGAAAGAACGCTTAAGAATGTTAAAGTCTTTTCCTACACCGACAGAACAAGACTTTCCATTATTAGGTGACGCTGTTAGCGAGGAAGAAAAAACGCCTTTAAGACGTGAAGCTATCGTCTTACTTGGTATGGTAGAAGATAAAGCTGTATTACCATACTTATTCAAAGGTTTACGCGACAAAAGTCCAGCAGTAAGACGGACTGCTGGTGATTGCTTGAGTGATTTAGGGTTTAAACAAGCATTACCAGAGATGGAAAAAGCATTAGATGACCCGCAAAAAATTGTTAGATGGAGAGCAGCTATGTTTATCTTTGATGAAGGTGGTCCAGAACAATTAGATGCTCTACTCGCACATGAAAACGATCCAGCTTATGAAGTTAAACTCCAAATTGAAATGGCAATTGAAAGAATCGAAAATGGAGACCAAGCCCTAGGATCAGTTTGGAAACAAATTGCTAACAGAAATAAAGTATGATTGTTAAAATATTTATTATCAGATTTTTAAGGAGTGTTTGAAATGAATGCATATGAAGCATACATGAATGAACTTGCTACACAGATGCGTAGCGAATTAACAGGGCGTGGCTTTGAAAGTTTAGAAACTTCAGATGACGTAACGAACTATATGAATAATATTTCTGCAGAAGATACTACATTCGTTGTAATTAACTCAACATGTGGGTGTGCTGCCGGTTTAGCTAGACCAGCAGCTGTAACTGTAGTAGAGCAAAATGAAAAAAAACCAACAAATAAAGTAACTGTTTTCGCTGGCCAAGATAAAGAAGCTACTGAGACGATGCGTAATTATATTCAACAAGTGCCATCAAGCCCATCGTATGCATTGTTTAAAGGCCAAGAATTGAAACACTTTATCCCTCGCGAACATATCGAAGGTAGAGATATTCAAGATATATGTATGGATATCAAAGATTCATTTGATGAACACTGTTAAAGTGGAGAAAAATTTTCATACAGTGTACAGAGTACACTAATTAATCCTATTAAAATGCCAACTTACGACATATCTATTTTTTAATATTGAGATATGACTAAGTTGGCGTTTATTTTTAAAAATAATGCGACTTTTATAACGTTTACACTGAAATGTTGTATAATTTACATAACATACGATATTTTTACACAATCTATAGTAAATTCTTTTAATTGTTGCTAATATCCAATAAGATTAAATAAAAATATAATTGAAAGGAGTGTGCTACTATGTTAAATAGTTTTGACCAATCTTATCATAATCTGTGTGAAGAAATTCTAGAGATAGGTAAGCAGAAAAACGATCGCACAAATACAGGCACAATTTCTAAATTCGGACATCAGCTTAGATTTGATTTAGCAAAAGGGTTTCCTTTACTAACAACAAAAAAAGTTTCATTTAAATTAATTGCTACTGAATTATTATGGTTTATAAAAGGTGATACGAATATCAAATATTTACTCCAATACAACAATAATATTTGGAATGAATGGGCATTCGAAAACTATGTGAATTCATCTGATTATCACGGACCAGACATGACCAATTTTGGTCATAAAGCACAAACTGATGATGCTTTTAATGCAATATATAAAGAAGAAATGCAGAAATTTAAACAACAAATATTAAATAATAATGATTTTGCCGCAAAATACGGTGATTTAGGTAACGTTTATGGGAAACAATGGCGTGATTGGGAAGATAAACAAGGGAATCATTTTGATCAGTTAAGAACAGTTATTGATCAAATTAAGAGTAACCCTAATTCACGTAGACATATCATTTCTGCGTGGAATCCGACTGAAATTGATACAATGGCTTTACCACCATGTCATACAATGTTCCAATTTTACGTTCAAGATGGAAAGTTAAGTTGCCAATTATATCAGAGAAGTGCTGATATATTTTTAGGCGTACCATTTAACATTGCTAGTTATAGTCTGTTAACACACTTAATAGCAAAAGAATGTGGTTTAGAAGTTGGAGAATTTGTGCATACTTTTGGCGATGCGCATATTTACTCAAATCATATCGATGCAATAGAAACGCAATTATCACGCGATAGTTTTGAACCACCTAAACTTAAAATCAATTCCGATGCCTCGATTTTCGATATAAATTATGAAGATTTAGAAATTGTAGATTATGAATCTCATCCTGCTATTAAAGCACCAATTGCAGTTTAAAACATAAGCTATTGTTTAAATTAATAAGCCTTTTGCTATATAATTAAAATCATGGAATTTATAGATTCTTATTTAGAATTTCACTATTAGGAGGAAAATTATGACACTGTCAATACTAGTAGCTCATGATCAGCAACGTGTCATCGGCGTAAATAATCAATTACCTTGGCACTTACCTAGTGATTTAAAACATGTTAAAGCATTAACCACAGGCAATACGCTTGTCATGGGGCGCGCAACATTTGATTCTATTGGGAAGCCGCTTCCTAATAGACGTAATGTTGTTTTAACAAGAAACAAAGCATTCCATCATGAAGGTGTAGATGTTATACATTCCATGGAAGAAATTGACGATTTACCGGGACACGTATTCATTTTTGGTGGTCAGTCTCTTTTTGAAGAAATGATCGATAAAGTTGATGATATGTATATCACTGTGATAGAAGATAAATATAATGGCGATACATTTTTCCCGCCATATACCTTTAAAGATTGGGAAGTTGAATCATCAGTCAAAGGGGAAATTGATGACAAGAATACAATTCCTCACACTTTTTTACATTTGACGCGTAAGAAAACTTCATAGGAGGAAATTATGATGCAAAAGAAAATTGTTACCGATTCAACATCTGATTTATCGCACGCGTATTTATCTGATAATGATATACATGTGATACCGCTTAATTTAACAATCAATGGCGAAGCCTATGTTGACCAAGTAGATATCTCTTCTGAAGCTTACATTCAAAAAATGCAAGAAGATGCAGATGTTAAAACTAGCCAACCAGCAATTGGTAAATTTATTGAAATGTATGACAAACTAGGTGCAGATGGTTCTGAAATTATAAGTATCCATATGACTTCAGGTTTAAGTGGCACATACCAAACAGCACTACAAGCAAGTCAAATGAGTGATAGTAAGGTGACAGTCATTGATTCTAAATCTATTTCCTTTGGGTTAGGCTATCAAGTACAACATATTGTAGACTGGAATAATGAAGGATATACCACAGAAGATATCGTTACTAAAATTGCCGAACTACAAAAGAATATAAAACTTTATGTTGTAATAGGACAATTAAATCAACTAATCAAAGGTGGCCGTATTAGTAAAACTAAAGGCTTAATAGGTAATATGATGAAAATCAAACCAATAGGTACACTTGAAGATGGTAAAATCGAATTAATCCACAATTCCAGAACCCAAAATGCAAGTGTACAATTTTTAAAGAAAGAAATTAGTGCATTTATAGGCGACAGAAATATCAAATCCATTGGTATTGCCCATGCAAATATTATTGAATTCGTAGATAAAGTAAAAAAACATTTTTCAGAAGAATTCAATTTTACACAGTTCGACACAAACGTAACAACACCTGTGATTAGTACTCATACAGGTCAAGGTGCAATTGGTCTCGTTGTGTTAAGGTCATAAAAGCCATTAAAAGATTGCTATGAATATACTTGAAGCAATATGTCTTAGTTAATAAATAAACAATTTTATAGCGTATCTCTTAAAATAATGGTAACTTTATGACAAAATAGACTTAGGAGGTATATTATGGCTTATGCGACATTAGCTGGAGGTTGTTTTTGGTGTTTAGTTAAACCATTTACTTCTTACCCAGGTATCGAGAGTGTTGTTTCTGGATACAGTGGTGGTCATACTGATAATCCTACTTATGAAAGTGTAAGTACGAATCAAACAGGTCACGTAGAAGCAGTTCAAATCACCTATAATCCGGAAATTACTTCCTTCGAAAATGTACTAGATGTTTATTTTAAAACATTTGATCCAACAGACAATGGCGGTCAATTTTTTGATAGAGGCGAACATTATGAGCCAGTAATTTTTTATCATGATGAAACACAAAAAAAGGCTGCCGAAGCAAAAATACAACAACTAAATGAACAAGCAATTTTTGATAACCCAGTTATCACGCCCATTAAACCGTATAAAAACTTTTACCCTGCAGAATCTTATCATCAAGATTATTACAAAAAAAATCCGTTACATTATGAACAGTATCAACGGGGTTCAGGACGCAAAGGTTTTATAGAAAAGCATTGGGGGAAACAAAATGATTAAAAAGAGTAAAAATGATTTAAATGAAATGGAGTACTTAGTTACACAAGAAAATGGAACCGAACCTCCATTTCAAAACGAATATTGGAATCACTTTGATAAAGGTATCTATGTAGACAAAATTTCTGGAAAACCATTATTCACTTCAGAAGAAAAATTTGAGTCAGATTGTGGTTGGCCAAGTTTTTCAAAAGCAATTGATGATGAAGAAATTATTGAACTTGTAGATAAAACATTCGGCATGGTAAGAACGGAAGTACGTTCAGAAGATGCGAATAGTCATTTAGGTCATGTTTTTAATGATGGACCAAAAGAAAGTGGTGGTCTGAGATATTGCATTAACTCTGCAGCAGTACAATTTATACCATATGATAAACTAGAAGAACTAGGCTATGCAGATTTAATACCACATTTTGAAAAATAAGGAGCGAACTAGATATGTTTAAAAAATTATTCGGTAAAGGTAAAGAAGTAAATAAAGATAGCGCTATTTATGCACCACTTTCTGGAGAATATGTAAAAATTGAGGATATACCAGATCCAGTATTTGCTCAAAAAATGATGGGCGAAGGTTTTGGCATTAATCCAACAAATGGAGAAGTTGTTTCACCAATTGATGGTAAGGTAGACAATGTTTTTCCTACAAAACATGCTATTGGTCTTAAAGCTGAGAATGGCTTAGAATTACTTGTTCACATTGGTTTAGATACTGTTCAATTAGATGGTCAAGGGTTTGATATCCTTGTCGAAAGTGGAGATACCGTAAATGTTGGAGACCCACTACTGAAATTTGATTTAGACTACATTAAAGAACATGCTAAATCTGTTATTTCTCCAATAATTATTACAAATTCTGATAATACATCTTCAATTTCTGTTTCTGATGTAACTACAGTTACAAAAGGTGAAACTAAAATTGTTGATGTAACAATGAACTAATGAAAGACCATTCTTTTTATCAATTTGCACTAACAGCACGAGGTCGTAGAGATGCAAAAGGTGAATTAGCAGAAGAGATTTTTGATGACTTATCTTTCCCTAGACAAGAAAAAGATTTTCATATACTTTCTGAATATATTGAAACTCGAGGAGATTATACAGTTTCATTAGCCGTATTTGATGATTTATATGAAGAATATACAGAGTGGCTAAAATTTTAATACTTAAATAATTGAGAAAATATAGTGAAGTATATTAAAATATTTAAGTATCATTTACAGGGCTGGGATTAAACTAAATGGTTCAATCCCAGCTAATTTTATTTTATAGCAAATGGATAATATTTTTATTTTTACATATGTATTGGAAGTGATTAAATGTCAGAGCATAAGGACATAAACGAACAAAATATTAGCGATAACGAAGATAAAGTTCAACAATCTACTTCAAAAACCTTTAAATTCAAGCGTAGCCATTTCATTTTACTGTTGTTGGGCACAATGCTTATCACAGCTGTGATTGCTGTTTTCGCTACAATTGGAATCAGCAATTGGAATAGTGGCTTAACGGATAACCAAAGGCACGAAGTACAAAAAATAGAAGAAGTATATAAAACTTTAAACAATGAATACTACAAAGATACAAACCCCGAAAAGCTTTCTTCTGCAGCAATCGATGGTATGGTTAAAGATTTAGATGATCCTTATTCAGATTATATGACTAAAGATGAGACAAAATCATTTAATGAAGATGTTTCTGGAGACTTTGTTGGTATCGGAGCAGAAATGCAAAAAAAAGGTGATAAAATTGAAATCACAAGCCCAATGAAACAATCTCCAGCAGAAAAAGCAGGTATACAACCAAAAGACGTAGTTAAAAAAGTAGATGGCAAATCAATAAAAGGTCAGCCTTTAGAAGCTATTGTTAAAAAAGTAAGAGGTAAACAAGGTACAGAAGTTACTTTAACTATTGAAAGAGCTAAGCAAACACATGACATTACAATTAAACGTGATAAAATTCATGTAAAAAGTGTTGAATATGAAAAACATAAAAACGTTGGTGTCTTCACAATTAATAAATTCCAAAATAGCACTTCTGGCGAACTAAAATCAGCACTTATTAAAGCACATAAAGATGGTGTACGTAAAATCGTTCTTGATTTACGCAATAATCCTGGCGGTCTCTTAGATGAAGCTGTTAAAATGGCTAATATTTTTATAGATAAAGGAGAAACTGTAGTTCAACTTGAAAAAGGCAAACACAAAGAAGAAATACAAACTTCAAATGACGCTTTGAAAGAAGCTAAAGATATGGACGTATCTATTTTAGTTAATAAAGGGTCAGCCAGTGCTTCAGAAGTGTTTACTGGTGCTATGAAAGACTATGATAAGGCAAAAGTGTATGGTTCTAAAACATTCGGTAAAGGTATTGTACAAACCACACACGAATTTGATGATGGTTCTTTATTAAAATTTACTAATATGAAATGGTTAACACCAAAATCTCATTATATTCACGGTAAAGGTATTGAACCTGACACTAAGCTAAATGAACCTGCGTACCAATCTTTAAATGTAATTCCCAACGATAAAGTATACCAATTGGGTGATAATGATAAAAACGTTAAAACAATAAAGATAGGTTTAACTGCTTTAGGCCATGAAACGTCTAATGAATCAACTGAATTTGATAGCTCATTAGAAAATGCGATTAAATCTTTCCAAAAAGAAAACGACTTAAAAGTGAATGGCACTTTTAATAAAGAGACAAATGAGAAGTTCACACAACAATTAGTAAATAAGGCAAATGAAGAAGACACTGTTCTCAATAAACTTTTAAAAATAATAAATTAATATTAGAGAGGTATAAGTTTCATGATTAGAATCGCTAATAAAAATGATTTGTTAAGCATATTAAATATTGTTGGAGAAGCTAAAGTAATAATGCAACAAGATAACAACAACCAATGGGATGAACATTACCCTTTAAAAGAACATTTTGCAGTAGATATAGAGAAAGAGTCACTCTATGTACTAGAAGAAAATAATGAAATTTATGCGTTTATTGTTGTCGACCAAGATCAAGCAGAATGGTATGATAATTTAGAATGGCCTGTAAATAGACAAGGTGCATATGTCATACATAGGCTTGCAAGTTCGGTGAGCTATAAGGGTGCTGCAACACAACTATTTAATTTCGCTGTTAATCTTGCGCTTGACCATGATATTCATGTGTTGTTGACAGATACTTTTGCATTAAACAAACGTGCGCAAGGTCTATTTAATAAGTTTGGATTTAGCAAAGTAGGCGAAGTAGAAATTGATTACCATCCTTTTAATAAAGGAGAACCATTTTATGCCTATTATAAAAAATTAGAAGAATAGAGGTAATAATATGACGAAAATCGCATTTACTGGTGGAGGCACAGTTGGCCATGTATCCGTTAATTTAAGTTTAATCCCAACTGCACTTGAAGAAGATTACGAAGCTTTTTATATCGGTTCAAAAAAAGGTATTGAACGTGAAATGATAGAATCTCAATTACCATCTATTAAATATCATTCGATATCAAGCGGTAAATTGAGACGGTATATATCATGGGACAATATCAAAGATGTATTTAAAGTTTTAAAAGGTATATTAGACGCAAGACGTGTATTAAAAAAAGAAAAACCTGATTTATTATTTTCTAAAGGTGGTTTCGTCTCTGTACCTGTAGTTATAGCTGCTAAATCATTAAAGATTCCTACTATTATACATGAATCTGATTTAACACCAGGTCTTGCAAATAAAATTTCACTCAAGTTTGCGAAGAAGATTTACACCACATTTGAAGATACCTTACAATATTTACCTAAAGATAAAGCAGATTTTGTAGGGGCCACTGTTAGAGAAGACCTTAAAACTGGAGATAAAAAAAGAGGTTATCAACTTACAGAGTTCAATGATAACAAGAAAGTATTGTTAGTTATGGGTGGTAGTTTAGGTAGTAAAAAACTTAATAGTATTATTAGAGAGAATCTCGAAGCTTTACAAGCTACTTATCAGATTATACATTTAACTGGTAAAGGCCTAATCGATGAACAATATTCGAATCAAAAAGATTATATTCAATTTGACTTTGTTAAAGATGATTTAACTGATTTACTCGCTATTACTGATACAGTGATTAGTCGCGCTGGGTCAAATGCAATTTATGAATTTCTAGCACTTCGTATACCAATGCTTCTAATACCATTAGGACTTGAGCAATCACGTGGCGACCAAATTGATAACGCTGAAAACTTTGAAGCTAAAGGTTTCGGTAAGACGATTCCTGAAAATGATTTAACAGAACAAAAATTAATAGATCAATTAAATAACATCGAAGCAAATCGCGATGTAATAATTAATCAAATGCAAACGTATAAAGAAAGTTTTACACGACAAGATTTATTTAGAAAAATAATTAAAGACGCATTAAGTTAATGGAGGTTTATGCAATGAGTCGTTGGAAAAGAATATCATTACTCATCATTTTCACATTAATATTTGGCATCATTGCATTCTTTCACGAATCCAGATTAGGAAAGTGGATTGACAACGAAGTTTATGAGTTTATATATTCTTCTGAAAGTTTTATCACTACAACTATGTTTCTTGGTGTTACTAAAATCGGAGAAGTATGGGCAATGATATGTTTATCGCTTTTATTAATAGCCTATTTAATGTTAAAACGCCTAAATATTGAAGCGTTATTTTTTGCAATTGCTATGAGCTTATCAAGTACACTTAATCCACTGTTAAAAAATATCTTTGATAGAGAACGTCCAACTTTACTTAGACTTATCGATATCTCTGGTTTCAGTTTCCCAAGTGGACATGCTATGGGCTCTGCAGCATTCTTTGGAAGTACCATGTATATTGCCAATCGAACAATGAGAGGAAAATCAAAGGCTTTCATGATCGGATTATCTGCTTTATTTATTATTATGATCTCAACTTCGCGCGTGTACCTTGGAGTTCATTATCCTACCGATATTATCGCAGGTATCATCGGTGGCGCATTCTGCGTAGTTCTATCATCATTAATATTACGTCACAAATTAAAAATTTAAATCTTTTTTATCAAATGCTCTCCGAAGTGCTAACTTTGTGAGAGCCTTTTTGTGTTATCCTAATAAAACAAAAGCTCAAATAGTCCAAGTAATATAAACTGAGATATTCTCAACATAAAAAGACAGTTAAATGATAATGAAATCATTTAACTGCCTAATATGTGTCAAAATTTATTATAAAAACCGATTTTACTAAGTAAAACCGGTTTTTATATTCACGTTGTCTCGCAACGTTAGTCTTTTACGGGCATATAAAAGGGGATATTTTTGAAAATGATCAATCCAAATAAGAACGAAATATGTGTGGGGGGGAATGTCTTACTTTTGGAATTGATAATCATTTTCAATTACATTATACAATACTGAGAATGATTGTCAATTAAAAATCCAAAATTTTTTTATTTCTTAAGAAAACTTTATAAACTAGCGTCAATCGTATTAATTCACGAGTACTTTTAATATATAATTATTTTTAGTATGACTTTCTACAATTGACTATTTCATTTAATATATAACTTGAGGTGCTACTTATGACAAAAATTTTAATAGTGGAAGACGAACAAAACCTAGCTCGCTTTATTGAACTTGAACTCGAGCATGAAAACTATGAAGTCGACATCGAATACGATGGACAACCTGGTTTAAACAAAGCATTAACTAATGATTATGATTTAATCCTATTAGATTTAATGTTACCAAACATAAATGGTCTCGAAATATGTAGACAAATTCGTCAACAACAAACAACACCCATTATCATTATTACAGCAAAAAGCGATACCTATGATAAAGTAGCTGGACTAGATTATGGCGCAGATGATTACATTGTAAAACCGTTTGATATAGAAGAATTATTAGCTAGAATCCGTGCTATGTTACGCCGCCAGCCACAAAAGAATGTAATTAATATCAAAGGTATTATCATTGATAAAGATGCATTTAAAGTGACTGTCGATGGCCATCCTTTAGATTTAACTAAAACAGAATATGATTTGTTATATCTATTAGCAAATAATAAAAATCACGTGCTACAAAGAGAACAAATTATCACAGATGTATGGGGATACGATACAGAAGTAGAAACGAATGTCGTTGATGTTTATATACGATATTTAAGAAATAAACTTAAACCTTTTAGTAAAGATAAATGCATAGAGACTGTACGTGGCGTTGGGTATGTGATTAGACAATGAAGCAGCGTAAACTAAAAACAAAATGGATGATGATTACTACAACCATCACATTTTTAACTATATTCATATTTAGCCTAATTATAATATTCTTTTTAAGTAGCTCACTCAGACATAATGAATTAAGTGAAGCTAATCGCAGTTCTGAAGATATTGTTCAATTATTTGAATCTAAAAACATTAATCATATAACGCCATTAGATTTAAATGCTTCATTGGGAAATTTTCAAAAAGTAATACTTTATAACGATGATGAAAAAAAATTGATTGAAACTTCAAATGATGAGTCGATTACTTTCTCACCAGAAGTAGTTCCTAAAGATAGGAATAATATTGTTATTAAGAAACATCAAAATACAGACTATTTAATTATAACCGATCATATAGATTCGCCTAAATTCAAGGGCTATAGTGTGATTGTACATTCTTTAGAAGATTACAACGCACTCGTTAACTCACTTTACTTTATTGCATTAATATTTGGTATAATCGCAACATTTATTACAGCAATCATTAGTTATTTCTTTTCATCACAAATTACAAAACCATTAATATTAATGTCTAATAAAATGCAACAAATACGTCGAGATGGTTTCCAAGAAAAAGTTGAGTTGTCTACAAACTACGAAGAAACTGATAACTTAATCGCTACCTTCAACGAAATGATGTTTCAATTAGAGGAATCTTTTAATCAGCAAAGACAGTTCGTCGAAGATGCTTCTCATGAACTTCGAACACCTTTGCAAATCATACAAGGTCATTTGAATTTAATTAATCGCTGGGGCAAAAAAGACCCTGCTATTTTAGAAGAGTCTTTAGATATCTCATTAGAAGAAATGTCTAGAATCACAAAATTGGTTGAAGAATTGTTATTACTAACCAAAGAAAATAGTAATAGTCGAGATGGAGACATTGAAAATGTAGAAATCAACGCAGAAATCACGTCACGAATCAAATCCTTAAAACAACTTCATGAAGATTATACTTTTGAATTTGATGCTTATCCTAAGCCACTAAATATAAAAATTGACCGTTATCAATTAGAACAAGTTTTGATTATTTTTATCGATAACGCAATGAAATATGATCAAGTTAACAAACATATTCATATTCAGACGAAGTTACGGAATAAACAAATATCTATAGAAATTACAGATCATGGTGTTGGGATTCCTAAAGAAGATATCGAATTTATCTTTGATAGATTTTACAGGGTTGATAAATCACGTTCACGTAAACTAGGTGGTAATGGTTTAGGATTATCAATCGCCAAAAAAATTATAGAATTAAATCACGGTAAGATTCACGTAGATAGTGTAGTAGGTCAACATACAACTTTCAAAATTATATTTTAGCAATGCTTGTTTAGCGTTTAAAATAATATAGTCATTAACAATAATATCTAATATTAACTTTAGACTGGATCATGCTAATCTATTGCTAGTTAAAAATATGTTAATGGCGCTTTTCAAACAACAAAATACACTTATGAAGTAGTTTTTCACTGTCGTAAATATTAACTGGAGATGCCATAGAAGTCTTATTATTATAATTAGATTTCTATGGCACCTCCTTTTTTCAGATAAGTGAGTTATTGGTACTTTAATTTGTATATATTTAATGCTATTATTGATTTGTAAGCGTTTCAACTATTTTGTGGAGGGTGTAATATGAGCAACGAAAGTCAGGTTTCCGAGGCACCTGTAAATTTCGGAGCAAATCTTGGATATGTTTTAGATTTATATGATATATATCTAAATGATCCTAGTGCAGTTCCTGAAGATTTGCAAGTCCTTTTTAGTACAATTAAAAACGGTGAAGCAAACATCACAACAAATAATGAAGGTCAGAGTAACATAACTAAAGGGGATAGCACAATCAAACGTGTTATGCGCCTTATCGATAATATTCGTCAATATGGGCATTTGTTGGCAGATATTTATCCTGTTAATAGACCTGAAAGAGAAAATGTTCCCAAGTTAACAATCGAAGATTTTAATTTGGACAAAGAAACACTTGAATCTATTTCAGCTGGAATTGTTTCTGACCATTTTAAAGACATCTATGATAATGCATACGAAGCAATTGTGCGTATGGAAAAGCGTTACAAAGGTCCAATTGCCTTTGAATACACACATATTAATAATAATAGAGAACGTGTATGGTTAAAACGTAGAATTGAAACTCCATACAAAGCAACATTAAATGATAATCAAAAAATTGAACTATTTAAAAACTTAGCCCACGTAGAAGGTTTTGAAAAATATTTACACAAAAACTTTGTTGGAGCTAAACGCTTCTCCATCGAAGGTGTAGATACTCTTGTGCCTATGCTACAACAAACATTAAGAATTGCGAGCGACGAAGGCATTCAAAATATCCAAATCGGTATGGCCCATCGTGGAAGATTAAATGTTTTAACACATGTTCTAGAAAAGCCATATGAAATGATGATTTCTGAATTTATGCACACAGATCCAATGAAATTCTTGCCTGAAGATGGCAGTTTAGAATTAACATCCGGTTGGTCTGGTGATGTTAAATATCATCTTGGCGGAGTGAAAACAACGCAATCATATGGTATTGAACAAAAAATCTCATTGGCAAACAACCCAAGTCATTTAGAAATCGTATCACCAGTAGTCCTTGGTAAAACACGTGCTAATCAAGATACAACTGATAAACCAGGCTCAATAACTACCGAATTTAAAAAATCTATGCCTATATTAATTCATGGTGACGCCGCTTATCCTGGTCAAGGTATTAACTTTGAAGCTATGAACTTAGGTAATTTAGATGGTTATTCAACAGGTGGTTCACTTCACATTATTACAAATAACCGTATTGGCTTTACAACCGAACCTCAAGACGGACGTTCTACAACATATTCTTCAGATGTTGCAAAAGGATATGACGTTCCAATCATGCATGTAAATGCTGATAATGTTGAAGCAACAATTGAAGCAATTGAAATTGCTATGGCGTTCAGAAAAGAGTTCAATAAAGATGTAGTCATCGATTTAGTAGGTTATCGTCGATACGGACACAATGAAATGGATGAACCATCAATCACAAACCCACTACCATATCATGAAATACGTAAACATGAGTCAGTTGAAATCTTATACGGAAAACAACTTGTCAGCGAAAATATCATTTCAGAAGATGAAATGAATAATATCATTGACGATGTCCAAAAAACTTTAAGAGCTGCTCATGATAAAATTGATAAAAACGACAAAATGGACAACCCAGAAATGCAAAGACCTGAAAGTTTAGCTGAACCAATACAAAACGACGATTCTGAGTTAAGCTTTGAGCAATTAAAAGAAATTAATGACGCAATGCTTACTTATCCTTCGAACTTCAATGTATTGAAAAAGCTAAATAAAGTGCTAGAGAAACGTAAGGAACCATTTGAAAGTGAAGATGGATTAGTTGACTGGGCTCAAGCAGAACAATTAGCTTTTGCAACTATCACTCAAAATGGAACACCAATACGTTTGACTGGTCAAGACAGTGAACGTGGCACATTCAGTCACCGTCACGCTGTGTTGCACGATCCAGAAACCGGCGAACAATATGTACCATTACACAACGTACCTGATCAAAAAGCAACCTTTGAAGTACGTAACTCTCCATTATCAGAAGCTGCAGTTGTAGGTTTTGAATATGGCTATAATGTGCAAAATAAATCATGTATGACAATTTGGGAAGCACAATACGGGGACTTTTCAAATATGGCTCAAATGATTTTCGACAACTTCTTATTTAGTTCTCGCGCTAAATGGGGAGAACGTTCAGGATTAACTTTATTCTTGCCTCATTCATTTGAAGGTCAAGGTCCAGAACACTCATCTGCACGTTTAGAAAGATTTTTACAATTAGCTGGTGAAAATAATTCAACTATCGTTAATTTATCTAGTTCAAGCAACTACTTCCATTTATTACGTGCACAAGCAGCGAATTTAGGTACACAGTCTATGAGACCATTAGTGGTTATGTCACCTAAGAGCTTATTACGTAATAAGACTGTTGCAGATCCTATAAGTAAATTCACTTCCGGTAAATTCGAACCAATTTTACCAGAAGATCACGATAAATCAGCAGTGAAAAAGGTTATTTTAGCATCAGGTAAAATGTTTATTGATTTAAAAGAATATTTGGCAAAAAACCCAAAAGATTCTATTTTAATCGTAGCAGTAGAAAGACTTTATCCTTTCCCTGCCGATGAAATTAATGCATTATTAAACGAATTACCTAATTTAGAAAATGTAGCTTGGGTACAAGAAGAACCTAAGAACCAAGGTGCATGGTCATTCGTTTATCCTTATCTAAAAGAATTAACAACTGATAAATACGATTTAAGTTATCACGGTCGTATCCAACGTTCAGCTCCTGCTGAAGGTGATGGTGAAATTCACAAACTCGTACAAAATATGATAATCGAACAAAGTACAAACATTAACTAGGGGGAAGTTAAGCATGCCAGAGGTAAAAGTTCCAGAATTAGCAGAATCCATAACAGAAGGTACCATTGCAGAATGGTTAAAACAAGTCGGTGATAGCGTAGATAAAGGTGAAGCTATTGTTGAATTAGAAACAGACAAAGTAAACGTTGAAGTTGTCTCAGAAGAAGCAGGCGTGCTTCAAGAATTATTAGCTGACGAAGGTGACACAGTAGAAGTTGGCCAAGCAATTGCAGTAGTTGGGGAAGGAAGCGGTAATAATACTTCCGAGTCATCAACAAAACAAGAAGATACTAAAGCAACTGACAATTCAAATAAAGAACAACAATCATCTGAATCATCTGAATCAACTGGAAGTAAATCAGAAGCGTCATCACAAGATAACGGACAACGAGTAAATGCTACACCATCTGCGCGTAAATACGCCCGTGAAAAAGGTATTGACTTATCTGAAGTATCACCATCTTCTAACGATGTGGTGAGAAAATCTCATGTTGATCAAAGTCAAAAACAATCAAATACTCAACAATCACAACCAGCTGCTAAAGAAGAAACTAAAAAACCAGCGCAACAAAACCCATCAAAACCAGTTATTAGAG
The DNA here is from genome assembly GCF_043107035.1 of Staphylococcus sp. 231237_7MaSpsaltlick. Classification (NCBI taxonomy): domain Bacteria; kingdom Bacillati; phylum Bacillota; class Bacilli; order Caryophanales; family Staphylococcaceae; genus Staphylococcus; species Staphylococcus sp. 231237_7MaSpsaltlick. The sequence continues at coordinate 23,151 of NZ_JBICNX010000011.1, read as the reverse complement.
AAAAAATGTCTCGTCGTAAGAAAACAGCTGCCAAAAAATTATTAGAAGTATCTAATAATACAGCTATGTTAACTACTTTTAACGAAATCGATATGACAAATGTTATGGACTTACGTAAACGTAAGAAAGAACAATTCATCAAAGACCATGATGGTACAAAACTTGGTTTCATGTCATTCTTTACAAAAGCAGCTGTAGCAGCGTTGAAAAAATATCCAGAAGTAAATGCTGAAATTGATGGCGATGACATGATTACTAAACAATATTATGATATCGGGGTTGCAGTTTCTACAGAAGACGGTTTACTTGTACCATTTGTTAGAGATTGCGACAAGAAAAACTTTGCTGAAATTGAAGATGAAATTGGTAACTTAGCTAAAAAAGCGCGTGACAAAAAACTTGGTTTAGATGATATGGTTAACGGATCATTTACAATCACAAATGGCGGTATCTTTGGTTCAATGATGTCTACACCTATCATTAACGGTAGCCAAGCCGCAATTTTAGGTATGCATTCAATTATCACTCGTCCAATTGCTATCGATGCAGATACAATTGAAAACCGTCCAATGATGTACATCGCTCTAAGCTATGACCACAGAATCATTGATGGTAAAGAAGCTGTAGGTTTCTTAAAAACAATTAAAGAATTAATTGAAAATCCAGAAGATTTACTACTAGAATCTTAATCCACAACACAAAATAGTTTACTAACCCTAATACAACGGCGTTTATCGTCGTTGTATTTTTATGTTTATATATAATTTAAAAAACACCTAATAAAAAACTATCAAAATTACATAGAGCCATATATTAAAAATGCATAGAAAACAAAAGGAAGTATCATATAAGCATAATTTTCAAATTCATAGGGATCAAAGTCAGAAATACTAATATTACGTTCAAAAGGCCTTTAAAAAGCAAATTCTAAATATATAACACTTAGGAATTTAAAACAGACACTTTTGGAATTATAAAACATTCACAATATAAAATTGTTATTATGTAACGTAAGATATAGGTTTAAAATTATCTATAAAAAAGGAATGATTTTATGACTTTTAAAAGCGCTTTGAAATTCGGTATCATTATGTCATTAGTCATGTGCACAGCATTTTATATTATCCCGCCACCTGAACACATTTTAGGGAAAATAGTTTATTCATTAATTACTACATGCATAGGTTTATTACTAGTTTATTTTATAATAGGCAAAGAAAACATGAAAAAAGATAATACTGAAAGTTCATAAACAAATTCTAAATCTAATATTTTATTATCTTTGTGTAATAGTCAGCTCCATAGGGAAGCACACGAGCCCAAAAATAAAAGATAAGGAGACGCTCAACGAAAACATGTACAAAAAACGGGCGATAAAGTTAGAGGCAGTGACAATTAAATTGTCACTGCCTTAATGATGATAATGTAAGCAACTGACTTATAGCCGGACCGCACAGTTCAGTTAAATCAAATATTTTTTGTTCCAATAAATTAAAGAAATAAAGGATTTAATAAATAAAAAATCGCAATGATTAACAACATACATCCAACTATTTTATTTTGCTTTTTAAAATAAATATAACTAAGTATAAATAAATTTACTGATAAAATAAACGTCGATACACCCTTACTAACATATATAAAATTAAAGACTATTAAAACATTAAGGAAGATTGATATTAAAGACACAGACAATAATACTTTTTCAATTTTATTAAACCTTTGCTGCATTTAAAAACCCCTTATTGTTAAAAAGTTTATCCCGAATCAAACATATTTAATGAGAATTAATATCCTCTAATAGTAATTCATTACAACAGTAAGATAACAAAAAGGTTTGAATTTGTTAATAAATTACCAACCAATTTCATAACTAAATAGCTATAACAATATAGCTATTTAGTTATGTTGATGTTACTCTGTATAGGTTAATAAATTGTATTTAGCGCTTAGAAATGAAAAGTCAGATAATCATAAGCATTATTTGCTTTATATAAGAATAATATCGTAGATATTAATATCAAACTATATTAATCAATACATATCTCTATAAGAAAATTGTATTGCGCATTGAATTGCAAAAACAGGAAAGTAGGGATAAAACGATGTATCATCATAAAACAAAATATATAACAATTTTAGAGCTTGACCTCACACTAATTTTCAAACCAAGCTCTGCTATAACGAACCATCTAATAAAACGAGGAGTGTGCCGCTATGACAATATTAGCAATTAGTATTTTTGTTATTACTTTAATTTTTGTTATTTGGCAACCAAAGGGCTTAGATATAGGCATATCTGCTTGTATTGGTGCGATTTTAGCAATAGTAACTGGTGTCGTTAGCTATGCTGATGTAATAGAAGTTACAGGGATTGTTTGGAATGCGACATTAACGTTCGTTGCTATTATATTAATTTCACTGATTTTAGATGAAATTGGATTCTTTGAGTGGTCTGCTATACATATGGTTAAAGCTTCACATGGTAATGGATTAAAAATGTTTATCTATATCATGATATTAGGATCAATAGTTGCAGCATTTTTCGCAAATGATGGAGCTGCCCTTATACTAACTCCTATAGTACTTGCTATGGTACGTCATTTAGGTTTTAGTAAGAAAGTGATTTTCCCGTTTGTCATTGCCAGTGGTTTCATTGCCGATACAACTTCTATACCACTTGTTGTGAGTAATTTGGTCAATATCGTTTCTGCAGATTATTTCAACATTGGATTTTTAGAGTACTTTTTAAGAATGTTTCTACCAAATATTTTTTCATTGCTAGCCAGTATAGTTGTACTTTGGCTATATTTTAAAAGTTCAATACCAAATAAATTCAATTCTGATAATTTAAAAGAACCGCATACGGCAATAAAGGATAAACGACTTTTCAAACTTTCATGGATAGTGCTTGCTATTTTAGTTATAGGCTATTTAATTAGTGAATTTATTGCCATACCGGTTTCAATTATTGCTGGTTTAGTAGCATTAATATTTATTATACTTGCTCGAAAATCAAAAGCAGTACACACAAAAAAAGTAATAAAAGAAGCACCTTGGAACATCGTGGTATTCTCTATAGGGATGTATCTTGTTGTGTTTGGTCTCAAAAACGTAGGCATCACAATAATACTTGCTGATATTTTAACTCATATTTCAAGTTTTGGTTTGTTTAGTAGTATTATGGGGATGGGCTTTATAGCTGCTATATTATCTTCAATTATGAATAATTTGCCTACAGTTTTAATTGACGCACTCGCTATCAGTCAATCGAGCGCTACTGGTATAATTAAGGAAAGTATGATTTATGCCAATATAATAGGGTCAGATTTAGGGCCTAAAATAACACCAATCGGGTCGTTAGCTACGTTATTGTGGCTTCATGTACTCACAAACAAAGGTGTAAAAATATCATGGGGTACTTACTTTAAAACAGGTATTATAATTACTTTACCTGTTTTATTCTTCACACTTTTAGGTTTGTATCTAACTTACCTTGTTTTTTAACCAACTGTCGCAATATTATTCTAATATCTTTCTTTATTTTTCAGTGTAAAATAGGCAATGATTTGTTCCGACTCCAGCGGGAAGCGGACTAGCCGAACACTACATGTTAAGGCAGTGCCCACGGAAAACGCCCACAAAAACCTGTCGACAGTCTTTACTATACACTATATGTATGGTTTTTAATATTTTTGTTTTTAAAAAAGTGCCTACACATAAAATTGCGTAGGCACTTTTTGATTTAATAATGAATGATCATGTTAAGTCTCAATGTTGAATCATGCTCATTTAAATATTTATGAAACAGGTTCCCATTAAATTTTATTGATTCATCCTTTTTTACAACAACTCGTTCGTCGCCTAATACAAGCGTCAATGTCCCATCAAATACAGTAATATATTCATTTGCACTAGAGCCACGTGGTTCTCCATTCACGGTGCCCCCAGGCTCTATTATAACCATATGACTTTCAAACTTTTTAGCAATATCAAATTTGAAATAAGGGTAAACGCTATATTTATCTTCTGAAGATGTTAATGGTTGTATGTCATGAATTGTAATTTTTTTTACAAATTCCTCATTATCTTGTGTCAGTTCTGCAAAAGATACTTTTAGTCCGTTAGCAATTTTCCACAATGTAGTAATTGATGGTATTGACTCTTTACGTTCTATTTGTCCTAACATCGTTTTGCTAACCTCTGTAAGGACTGATAAATACTCTAATGAATAACCATTTTGCTTTCTAAATAATTTTAGATTTTCTGCGATAATATCATTGATTTCTTTCATTTAAAAACACCTCAACATACAATATAACGTATAAAAACTACAATATAAAGTTTTGTTTATCAACGTCTATTCAGACGTTATAACGTAGTAACAGGTAGGGGAGGTAGTGTATATTTGTGTATAAGCTGTCATAACAATGTTTTAAGGTTTTTTGTAAAATTACGTAACTCATACAAAACTTCGTACCATCTTAATATATTTTATTTAAAGTACAGCTTGTTATATTTATGAAATGTATTATATTTTTAAGTTTACTTAACCATTAGTTAAATGTTGTTGATAATAATTTTTAGGGCTACATCCATATATTGTTTTAAAACGTCTATAAAAATTCGAGTAATCACTAAAACCACATAAAACTGCTACTTGTTGAGGGCTTTCTCCTTTTTTTAACATTCTTTGTGCATTTTGTAACCTTATTTGTAATAAATAGCGATATGGTGGATACCCTACTATTCGTGTAAAATACTGTGTTATTTTATAACGGCTAACATAGAATTTCCTTTCTAAGTCTTCTAGAGAAATCTGATCAGCATAGTGTAACTCCATATAGTCTAATACCTGTCTCACTAACTGCATTTGTGGATCATCGTCCATTTTTATTTCAGCATTTTCTATCGACACTCTGTTGAGGAGCACAAAAAATTGAGTCAACATTGATTCTTCAGCAAGCTTCTTACCATATTTATTATTTTCTTGCTCATTCAAAAGACCTTGTAATAAATAATAAAGCTCACGCTTTTGTACTTCTGTTAACTGTAGTGAGTGTTTAAAGTTAGGTGATTTGGTATCAAAACATTGCATTAAATTACATTCAGGAGTGGAAAGCGACTCTAATAACTGCGCATCGAACCTCAGACCAATACGTTCAGCATGTCCATCCATCTGTTCATTCAACTGATGAAATTCGTACGGTGTTATTATCAACATGGAACCAACGTCTAATTGATATTGCTCTGCTTCAATCGTGTACAGCATATTTCCGGATAATGAAAAGAAAATTTCGTAATGGTCATGATAGTGTAGCTCATTACCAAAGTGGCCATCACTAATTTTATGCCACACTGCATATTCTCCCTCGAATGGTAGTGAAATAGTATCAAATTTTAGTTTAAATGTTTCATCGTCTAACATTGATATGCCTCCCGCTCAAAATACAATATTTTTATCTTTTTTTACAATGTTTAAAATTTTCTAATAATTTATACTCACATTATAACACTTAAATTTGTTTATTATGAAAGGATGATTTATATGGTTAAACCACAAATTGGCGTACAGATGATGATGTTAAAGCAAAAAGTAGAAGAAGATGGCATCTACAATGTATTGCGAACGATTCATGAACTTGGGTACCACGCTGTAGAGGTTTCACAAATAGAAATGACCGCTCATAACATTGCTGAAATGCAAAAAGCCATCGAAGACTTTGATATGAATATTGCAGCTATGTCATGTGGGGTAGAAGATATTTCGTCCGAACAAAAATATCCTGGTGACACTTTACAAAATGATTTTGAAAAGATTGTTGCGGATTGTAAGGCAGTTAACTGTAATATTTTAAGAATTGGTATGTTGCCGATGAATTACATGGGCTCAAAGGACAGCATACTTAACTTTGCAAAAATTTGCGATGACTATGCACGACGACTAAAAGCGGAAGGCATTGATTTATATTATCATGCACATAATCTTGAATTTGTTCGCTATGACGGGCAATTTATGCTTGATCTAATGCGTGATAATACATCAAATCTAGGTTTCGAATTAGATGTGCACTGGATATGGAGAGCTGGGCTTAACCCTATAGACGTTATACCAAATTATGCACAACGTATTCGTGCAATCCATTTAAAAGATTTTCGTGTAGGTGAAATAGATATGAATCAATATCCCGGCGAAGGTCATGAAAAGATATACTATATGCTACATATGATCACTCAATTTGCAGAACTAGGAGAAGGTACTTTACCACTAAAAGACATTATTGAAGTTGGGTTAGAAAGTGGTAGTGAATACTTCTTCGTAGAACAAGATGAACTGTATGGTGCCGACCCTTATGATTGTTTAGTAACAAGCCGAGATCATTTATTCGAATTAGGTTATAAACATTGGTTCTAATATCTGATTACAATTACAGACAATATGTAAGCGATTACAATTATGTTCGTTAATTTTAAAACAAATGGAGGAAAATTCATGTTAAATAACATTGCTATATCAGGTTTTTCTGATGAAATTTCATCAGATTTAGACACACAATTGCAAAAGGTATCAGAATTAGGTATGCGTTACATTTCATTACGTGGTATTGACGACGAAAATATAGGGGATTATACAGTCGAAAAAATAAAGAATTATGTTATTCCAAAATTAAATGAATGGAATATCTCAGTCTCATCTATCGGTTCTCCAATCGGCAAAATTTATGTCCAAGATGAAGAAGCATTTGAAAAGCAATTAGTCGTCTTAAAAAACATGTGTGAAATCGCTAATGCATTGTCTTGTAAGTATATTAGGATTTTCAGCTTTTATATACCTAAAGAACAAGATTTTGATGACTATCAACATTTAGTCATTAAAAAATTAAAAGCATTTGCAAAAATAGCAAAGCAATATAACGTCGTTTTACTGCATGAAAATGAAAAAGATATTTTCGGTGATATTGCTCGTCGTTGTAAAGTCATCCTTGATGAAGTAGGGTCTGACCATTTTAAAGCGATTTTCGATTTTGCCAATTTCGTTCAATGTGGGGAAGATACGCAAGCATGTTATGAACTCTTAGAACCTGACATTGAATACATCCACATCAAAGATGCGGTCTATAAAGACAGTATTAACGTTGTTTGTGGTACAGGCGATGGCCAAATTGAGTCTATTCTTAAACAGGCGATAAATCATGGCTATAAAGGTTTCTTAACATTAGAACCTCACCTGGTCGTATTTGATGCAATTAAAGACTTAGAAATAGAGCATTCTACTGAAACTATCCAAAATACAGCTGCAAAAGATGGCGCTGAAGGATATCAAATTCAGTATGAAGCACTTTTAGAAATTTTAAAAAATATTGAAAATAAGGAGAATGTATAATGACAAATATTCGTTTAGGCATAATTGGATTAGGAGCGCAAGGAAATACTTATGCTAACTTTATTAATGAAAATAAAGTGAAAAATGTAGTTATAGGAGCCATTTGTGATATCGATCCTGATAAAAAAGCACTTGCTACCGAAAACTATCCAGATATTCCTTTTTATAATGACTATATTGATTTATTAGAAAGTGGAGACGTTGATGCTGTTGTGACGACTGTGCCACATTATTTACACACTGAAATAGGTAAAGCTGCATTAAATAGAAATATACATGCACTATTAGAGAAACCAGCTGATATCTATGCCGAAAAAGTAAAAGAAATTAGTGACTTAGCCGCTTCTAAACCCGAATTAACATTTGGTATTTTCTTTAATCAAAGAACTAACCCGCTTTATCAAAAAGTTAAATCCTTAATTGATAATGGAGAAATTGGACAAATTAGACGTACAAATTGGATCATTACTACTTGGTGGCGTCCACAAGCATATTATGATCAAAGTTCATGGCGTGCAACTTGGGATGGAGAAGGTGGCGGTGTGTTAGTTAACCAAGCACCACATCAAATTGATTTATTGCAATGGTTATGCGGATTACCAGAAAAAGTGTATGCCAACGTAAAATATGGCTATCAGAGAAAGTTAAATGTTGATGACGATGTGACAACAGTATTAGATTACGGTAACGGAGCGACAGGTGTTTTCATCACGTGTACGCATGACGTTATCGGCACTGACCGACTAGAAATCACAGGCGATAAAGGAAAAATTTTAGTCGAAGATAGTAAGAAAATAACTATTAAACGCTTAAAACAATCAGAAAACGAAATGAATCAAACGATGACTTGGGCTGATGTAGCAGAAATCTTCAAAGGTGACGGTATAGGAGACATCTACGAGACAGATACTTTCGAATTTAATAGTGTATGGGGCGAACAACATATCAGTGTACTTGAAAACTTCGCCGCAAATATTATTGATGATACACCACTTATAGCGCCTGGCTGTGATGGTATTAATGGCGTTAACTTCGTAAATGCAATTTATCTTTCTAGTTGGTTAGGCAAAGAAGTAACAGTTCCTGTAGATCCAACAGAATTCAAAAATGCTTTACAACATAAAATTAATTCAGAAGATAAATAAACCCACCTATAATAGGAGATGGTCAAATGCTGAAAGTTGGTGTAGTCGGTTTAGGCGATATATCACAAATTCACATACACGCAATACAACAAAATCCTAAAGCAGAATTAATCGCGGTTTGTGATGAAGATGCATCATTAAAAAACAAGGCGCCTTACGGCAATTTTTATAATGATTTAAATAGTATGTTAGATTCAGAAATGTTAGATTGTGTTCATATATGTTTGCCTCACCATTTACATGTGCCAGCTACTACAACATGTGTTAAAAAAGGCGTCCATGTATTACAAGAAAAGCCTTTAGCTATTAACGCCAAAGAAGGACTTGAATTAGTCACGTTAAAACGCCAGTATCCAAAAACCAAGATTGGGATTTGTTTTCAAAATAGATATAACGATACCTTTCAAACATTACAACACATTGTTAGAAGCGGACAGTACGGCGAGGTCATTGGTGTAAAAGGACTAGTTACATGGTTTAGGCCTGAATCTTATTACACAGAAAAACCTTGGCGTGGACAAATGGCTTTGGCAGGCGGCGGTGTTCTAATTAACCAATCTATTCATACATTAGACTTAATGCAATTACTTTGTGGGGATATAGCATCTATTAAAGGAACCGTATCACAATTATTGGATTATGATATTGAAGTAGAAGATACAGCATCTGCACATATTAAATTTGCAAATAATGCAAACGGTATGTTCTTTGCTACTAATGCCAATTTTGGAAATTCAAGCGTAGAGTTACAGGTTATATTTGAAAATGAAAAATTAACTATTAAAGATAATATACTTACGCGTATGAATAAACAGGGTTATAAGATTCAAATTGAGGAAGATGAAAAACTAGCTGGTGATAAATCGTATTATGGACCTAGCCATAGTAAACTAATTAACCAATTCTACAATTGTATTATTGAAGATACTGATGACTATATAGAACCTAGAGACGCATTAGCATCTATTGCCATGATTGATGCTATACAGAAATCTTCCAAATCAAACAGCGTTATTCATTTTACAAGTAATTAAAAATTTTTTTATTCATTTTTATTGCACATCGATTTTTTATCGTTGTGCATTTTTAATTCTAATATATTTATATTAAAATTATTATCAATTGAATTTATACATATATTTCCATATACTAAATATAATATAAATAATGGTAGGTGTTAATGTGGATAATCGGTCGAAAGTGATTTTAGACCTCGCTGTAAGTTTAGATGGTTATATTGAAGGACCAATTGGTGAAATTGATTGGCGTATTATGGACCCAAAAATGAATTTCAGTGCTTTTTTAAAACAGGTTAGCGCTATCATATATGGGCGAAAAAGCTATGATTCGTAGGGGAATTATACACCTCAATAAGGTAATCGACAAAACGGAGACGATGCTATGTGGGAAGAGATTCATAGTAAACAAAAATATGTATTTACGCACCAAAAAATCTTGTTCCTGCAAACGCCGAATATATACATTCAGAGGATATGCTAATAAGTATAGATAAAGTCAAAGCACAAAAAACTAAAGATGTTTGGTTATATGGCGGTTCAAGTATTATAACTTCTTTTATAAATAATAACTTAATAGATGAATATCGCTTATCTATACACCCGGTTGTGTTAGGTTCGGGAAAACCTTTATTTGAATATTTAGTAGATAGAGTTAACCTGATACATATAAAAACTAATACATATCAAAGTGGCGTCGTGCAACTTATATATAATAAAAACAAATAATGATAGCTGAGTATTGTATAAAGGAGTATGTATATGGCTGAAATAGCAGTAGCAATGGATCAGGTAACCTTAAAACTTAACAATAAAACAATCATCAATAATTTATCATTTCAAATACCCAAAGGTTCAATCACTTTATTAAAAGGGAAGAATGGCGTCGGTAAAAGTTTGACACTCAAATTGATGACACAACTAATAACACCAAATTCTGGTGTCATTAATGTTTCTGGCTATACAAGTTATGCGCCTGATAGTTTCCCTAAAAACATAAAACTAACAACAAAGTCATTTCTAACAACGATTCAAAATTTAAATATGAAGCGGAAATCTGACAACCATACAGTCGATGATTATTTAGCACTATTAAATCTATCTTCACTTCAAAACACTAAATTACATCATCTTTCAAAAGGCTCTTTACAAAAAGTGAATATCATCCAAACCCTATTAACGGATGCAGATATATTAGTATTTGACGAACCATTTTCAGGTTTAGATAAAATGTCAAAAGCACAATTTTTAACTCGTTTACAACATTTATCGAAAACTAAAACAATAATTATTACAGATCATGATTCTAATATTGAACAAACCATTGCGACTCATATATTGAGTTTAGATGATTATACATTTATGCCACAATCTAAGTACCGTGTGTTAAAATCGATTACGATTACTAACCAACAACATGTTAATGAAATTATTGAACATGAGCTGACGTCATGGGTATGGGCTAAAATAACTTCTAATCCCCAATATATAACTTTGCAAGTTGACAAACAAAATTTAAATATCGTTTTACAACATTTATTAAAGCATAATTGCGAAATCATCGAAGTAAAGGATCTTTAAAATGCTATATTCTTTTTTAAAATACGAACACCTAAAATTTTTAACATCATATCAATTTATTGCACCAGTATTTACATACTTACTGTGGGTCATTGGCATTTATATCTATAGAGATATGCCAGTCTTATCAAGTTATGGTTCTACTGCGATTGGTTTATTTATAATCATGACATGGCTGACCATTATTAATTTCGGACGTGATACTTTAAATGAGCGTCATATTTTCTATATACAATTAAAATCAAAGACTACTTATTTGTTAATAAAAATACTATATTTATATTTACTTAGTACATTGTTCATTATTTTCTCATTAATCTACCCACTTTTACTTAATGTGTTTGATAAAACTGTTTCATTTAATCTTGTTTTAATTGGTGTAATTGTACATTTATTGTTAAGTATGTTTGGCATTGTATTAGGGGCTTTTATTACTAATACGAAAATCGCCACTAAATCTTATAGATGGTTATTAACAATATTTATTATGCTCATCATTTTCACTAAAGATGTACTTATTACAACTTTTCCATTTACCAAATGGTTTCTCTGGGTGTTACCACCAATTAGTAATCTTTTAAATCAAATGAATAGTGATTATTTGTCATTTCTTAATACCAATTTCCTACTCTTATGTTTATTTGCTGTAATTTATATTTTAATAACACTTAAATTACTTATTATTCTATTCAAAAAGACCTAAACAATTTACTATATAAGAGACCCCTACAAGTTAGAGTGTATTACAAACTTGCAAGGGTCTCTTTTTATTGATTTAAATAGTTAAAATATAACTTAAATCACAATTAAGCAATATAAACAAATAGTTCAATAATAGCAATAATTAAAAATACCAAAAATACCACGCCGTAAATATTATTCTTTTTAGCGCTTTTTGCATTTTGAGATTTTTGTTTCGCTTTATTGTTTACGTTAGTGAAGAAGGTAATACCAGAATAAACTGCAATAAGTACGGTTATACCAAACACAAACCATATACCACCCATAATGACAAACCTCCTTTATTAATAATCAATATACTACTAATCTATTTCATAAGATTAAAATCATGATATATACCTATATTAATACATTTTTTTAGTTCATCCAATGTATATTCTAAAAATTTAATTAATATACACATTTGCAGTAAACTTCATCGTATAAATAACACGTAAAATAAGTTATAATGATTGAAAAGCTATGAATAAAGGGGTTAATATAATGAATGGTCTTAGAAGTGTAACCACAGGGACAGATAATTTAGAAAAAACTAAAACTTTATTTAAAGATGTATTAGGTCTAAATGTTGCAGATAAAGGACAGGCTCTCCGTTTTGGTGATGCAGAACTAAACTCTGGCACACGTATTCATTTTGTAGAAATACCAAACTATACGAACCAAGAAAATCATATTGAAAATATTGGCTTACGTTTACCAAGTGACGAAGGTTTAGATGAATATCAAACTATCTTAGATGACCATCAAATTGATCATAGTGAAATTACTGATTTAAATGGGCATAAGTATTTTGAATTTAAAGACCATAATCATCAGATATTCAATATTTATTCAAATGAACATAATACGGGTGCACCTCTAGGAATGCCTACATTTGATAGCACTGTTAACCCACTACATCAAATTCAGGGGCTAGGCCCTGTACTGCTTAAAGTAAATGAAATACTACTAACTCAATCTATTTTGACAAAAGTGTTTGGTCTTACACATTTCGCAGAATATGCACCATACCATGACGCTGACTATAAAGTACAAGTTTTCCGAATTGGAGAAGGCGGTTTAGGTGGAGAATTACATTTACACGCTACTGATGAAGATTTAAAAATGCCAAAACATGGTATTGTAGAACAAATTGAGTTTGCAACTGAATCCAAAGCTCAATTCCAAAATGCATTACAACAACTTGAGTCTATAGGTATCCCTTACCAATCGTTAGATCAAGAAGGCGAAAAATCCTTAAGAATTAGTGAAAAAAGTGGTATCACTTTTATATTGACTTTAGAAATTAAATCATAGAAAGAGGAATGTTTATTTATGTTACACGAAACATGGAAAGAAAATACACCAGTTAAAAAAGTTGAAGTTATTCACACAAACGCAAAGAAATTTACAGTTTCTGATATGCTTACTGTTGGGAAACAATATGACGTTATCAATGAAACCGAAGAATATTACCAAATTATTGATAACTCTGGGCTTGTTGGTGGTTATTACAAAGAATATTTCAAAGAAGTATAAAATTAATTGATAAATCACACGCTCATATTATGTTGCGTGTTTAAATAATTTTTTAACGAATAGGGCTAGGGCAAAATATGATGATGTATTCATGCCCCAGTCTATTTTTAATGATTTCTTATAAATAAATAAGCCATACTTTATATAGAGGAGACAATTCATAATGACAAGAACAAACTATATTAATAGAGATGAAACAGTCTTTAACGATGCAGAAGCATTGATGCAGTTAAACAAAAATATTTTATTAAAAGGGCCAACAGGGTCTGGTAAGACGAAATTGGCAGAAACACTAAGCGAAACAATGAATCGACCAATGCACCAAATCAATTGTTCAGTTGATTTAGATGCAGAGAGCTTACTTGGTTTCAAAACTATCCAAACTAACGATAACGGTACGCAAGAAATTGTCTTTATAGATGGACCTGTAATTAAAGCCATGAAAGAAGGCCATATATTATATATTGATGAAATTAATATGGCTAAACCTGAAACGTTGCCTATTTTAAACGGTGTGCTAGACTACCGTAGAAAACTGACGAATCCATTTACAGGTGAAGTCGTTAATGCAGCACCAGGATTCAACGTCATTGCAGCAATTAACGTTGGGTATATAGGAACTTTACCAATGAACGAAGCATTGAAAAACCGCTTTGTTGTCATTCAAGTAGACTATATCGATGGCGATATTTTAAGTGATGTCATAAAACAGCAAAGCCAGTTAACAGATACTGTGTTAATACAAAAAATCATTAAATTTAATGAAGACTTACGTACAATGACAAAACAGGGTCAAATTTCAGAAGAAGCGGCTAGTATTCGTGCATTAATAGATTTAAGTGATTTAGCTACTATTATGCCAATCGAACGTGCAATTCAACGAACAATAATAGATAAATTGGAAGACGAGCGAGAACAGCAAGCTATTTTAAACGCAGTAGAATTAAATTTTTAGTGAGGGATAAACATGAGTGATCGTTTTATAAAATTTAATGACGAACAGCTAGATGCTAAACAAGTGATGATGCTTCAGGATTTAGCGCGTCTTTTACTGAAAAATGAGCAAACACAAGTTAAAATTCAAAAATTCCCTTATTATGATCCAATTAACAATACTTTAATTACCAGTTCATTTTGGTCACATAGAGAGGAACAAGTTGAAACTACAGGATTAAAAACTGACGTCATGCTCGCTGCTTATGGCTACCAGATGATGGATGAACAGATTGTGAATCATGTTATCCAGAATAAAGAGTTCAAACACCCTAAATTTTATCAACAGCTTTTCAAACTACTCGAAGATCAGCGCATTTTAAGTACGATAGCAAAAGAACGTCCATCAACAAAATCTGCTATTCAGATGCGCAATGAAATTAGACTAAACTACACCAAGACACAAATAAATGTATATAGAACCAAAACAACTTTTACAGATTTATTATTTTTATATCTAGAAGCATCTTTTATAACAGAAAATTTTTATGATATACCGCAAATACACCCGCAAATTGATGATGTATTAAATAATATGTATATGTACTTACCGAACTTTTTCTATAACACGACTTCTGAAGATAATATGTATTTAGCTGAGAGAATCATGTTTCAAATTGATGATATATTAAAAGAAGATATGCTTAATGAATATTACCATCTACCTAAAAAAGTTTACGAGTCTATACAAGCACTTCAATTCGAGGATTTGACTAGAACAGACGCAAGTAATACTGATGGTACCTCAAACGAAGAGAAAGATGAAGATTCAGTAAGTGAAGAGATGGAATCAAATAATCAAGATAGCGCTTCACAAGGTGGTGCATATTTAGAAATGGAATTACATGAAGGGGAAAATAGCGAAGTCATGGGTGATAATGATAATGCGCGTGAAGGTGATACCGGTGATGATATGACTGATATGCAAACCAAAAAAGGTAAAGGTTCATCTAATAATATAGAAGACGATCAAGGCGGTTCTGTTGGACATAATCAAGCTTTCGCCTTAAAAGGAATTAACGAAAATGTAGAAATTAAATGGAACATCCCTGAAATCAAACCTGAATATCTCCATGAATATCACGAAGTTGAATCTGATGTACAATTTGAAATTAAAGATTTAATTCAAATCATACAAAAAACGATTGATAGAGAATATCAAGATGAACGACATAATTTAACAAAAGGTAGATTACAAAAAAATCTACTCAACTGGTTTATAGACGATCAATATAAGTTGTTTTATAAAAAACAAGACTTAAGTCAGTCATTCGATGCTACGTTCACATTATTAGTAGATGCTTCAGCTAGTATGCAAGATAAAATGGAAGAAACAATTAAAGGGGTCGTCTTATTTCACGAAACCTTAAAGAGTCTCAATGTAAAACATGAAATATTAGCATTTAATGAAGATGCCTTCGATGCGGACGAAGCAAACCAACCTAACATTATAGATGAGATTATCACATACAATCGTTCTATGATGGATAAAGATGGGCCAAGAATCATGGCGTTAGAGCCACAAGATGATAACAGAGATGGTGTTGCTATTAGAATTGGTAGCGAAAGACTCATGCGTCGCTCCCACAATCAACGTTTCTTAATTGTATTTTCAGATGGAGAACCTTCTGCATATAACTATAGTCAAGATGGTATATTAGATACCTATGAAGCGGTTGAAACAGCTCGTAAAATGGGTATTGAAGTATTCAATGTATTTTTAAGTCAAGAACCTATTACAGAAGATATTGAGCAAACGATCCATAATATTTATGGGCAATACGCTTTATTTGTAGAAGGGGTTGAAAATCTTCCTTCCCAATTATCACCATTATTGAAAAAACTTTTATTAAAATCGTTTTAAATAGGCTATTTTTGACAAATAATAACCGATATATTTAAATATTCTGAAATTTATATAGACGATATCTAATTAACCGTGATAGAATAGATAATATTATTTTATTGGTTAGAAGGAGTAAGTCATATGAATAAAAATACATGGATTATAGGTTTTACATTGTTCGCAATGTTCTTTGGAGCAGGTAATCTTATTTTCCCACCAAATCTAGGCTTAGATAGCGGACAGTATTTCTGGCCATCAATCTTAGCATTTGCTTTAACAGGTATTGGACTACCACTATTAGGCGTTATCGTAGGCGCATTAGATAAACAAGGTTATATTGGGTCATTAAATAAAATTTCACCTAAGTTCTCTATCATATTCCTAGTCATCATTTATCTTACAATTGGACCACTGTTCGCGATTCCTCGTACAGCGTCGACATCGTTTGAAATGACAGTGACACCGATTGCACACACAAATAGTAGTTTAGCATTGCTTATCTTTACTGTTATATATTTCTTGATAGTTCTATATTTATGTATTAACCCAACTAAAATGGTAGATCGTATTGGTTCGCTATTAACACCTTTATTATTGATTACTATTTTAGCAATGATTATCAAAGGATTTGTTGATTATGGTAGCAATTCACATAGTCAAGCTGCTGAAGCATTTACATCGAACTTTGCAGGTTTCTCACAAGGGTTCACAAATGGTTATCTTACTATGGATGCTATTGCAGCTATAGCTTTCTCAATGATTGTCGTTAATGCAGTGAAATCAACTGGTATTACACATGCCAATCAAATTTTCAAACAAACGTTAATGGCAGGTATAATTGCAGCTGTAGCTTTAATGTTTATTTATATTTCTTTAGGATTTATAGGTAATCATATGGCAGTACCTCAAGAAAAAATAGCGAGCTTAACTGCAAACGATCAAAACATCGGTACATATTTATTAACAACTATGGCCAGTGTTGGATTTGGGACATTTGGTAAATATTTATTAGGTATTATTGTGGCGCTTGCTTGTCTCACAACAGCTTGTGGTTTGATTGTGTCCGTATCAGAATATTTCCATAGAATTTTCCCAAGGATTTCTTACAAAATATATGTGATTGGTTTTACACTAATTAGCTTTATTTTAGCTAACCAAGGGCTTAACTCGGTCATCACAATGTCTGTACCAGTGTTGAGTATTGTATATCCAGTAGCAATCACATCAGTGTTACTTATTTTATTAGCACGTTTTATACCAACAAAACCAATTGCACAACAAATTCCTGTTGCTATCGTTACAATCGTTTCTATCTTAAGTGTCATTCATACACAAGGATGGCTAAAATTGAGTTTCATTGATAGCTTGCCATTAAAAGAGTATTCACTTGAATGGTTCCCAATCGCTGTAGTGACAACAATCATAGGTTACATTGTAGCTACAATGGTTAAAAATCAAAAACCAATTGTTTATGAAAAAGAATAATATTTAAAATAAAAGCAAGTCAGCGCTTAAATTAGTGTTGATTTGCTTTTTTATGTAATTAATGGCTAAATAGAAGCTTCTATTTAGCCATTAATATATCGATGAAGATAATTTATAAATCTAAAAACTTAAAATAAATTTCAAAAGTCTATTTGATTAGTTTTAAAAAGTAAGCTATACTCTTTACTTCAAGTGTTTCATTAAAAAGCAATATAAGGGTTTTATGGTGATAGATAACCTGTATTTACATAAGTACCAAATCGTGTATTTCATAGAATATGATTTTTTAATATAGATAAAACTAAACTTAATTAAATTATTTGTGACTTCATGCCTCTCATATTTTAGATTCATCTTTACTATTTAATATACCAAGAAGTATCTTATCAAAATTATTGAAAATAACATCACATACTCAATATGCATATTGTTTAAAACACGTATAATAGAGGGGTCGAATAATATTAAATATTCACAATGGAAAGATAAGTTAGATTGGCCAGTATTTCTAATTAGTGGGGGCATCCTAGTTTTATTTGTACTGTTGTCTTCTGTTTTTACGCAGGCAACTTCGAATTTCGTACAAAAGGGATTCCAAATCTCCATTACTTATTTCGGAGCTTTTTGGCAAATATTACTTCTTGCAACATTTGCAGTAGGTGCATTTTTAGCATTTTCAAAGTATGGTCGTGTTCGACTAGGTAACGCTTCTAAACCAGAAATGGGTTATTTTAGATGGGCTGCTATTGTAATAACATCAGGCTTAGGCGCTGGGGCCATTTTCTGGGCTGCAGCAGAACCGATGTATTATTTTATTGATGTACCACCAACAATGGATTCCGACATTAAAAATGCCAGTACTCCAGCCATATCAGCTGCTATGGCACAAAGTTTTACCTCTTGGGGTTTTACGGCATGGGCAGTTTACGGGGCCATTAGTGGTATTATTATCATGTATGCGCATTATAATAAACATTTAAAAATGCGTCCTCGAACGCTACTATATCCAATATTTGGTAATAAAATAGAAAAAAATAAAATTGGATGGCTTATCGATGTTTTTTGTATTTTAGGTGCTGTTGCTGGTACTATTGGAACAATTGGATTCTTCGGCTTTCAATTTAGTTACTGGTTACATAGTATTTTTGGTATACCAGATAACATAGTTACTCAAATATTATCTGTCGCAGGTTTAATGGTTATTGTAATGATTTCTGCAACTACCGGTATCGAAAAGGGAATTCAATTTTTAAGTAAATTAAATGTCTGGCTAGCGCTAGCACTTGCAGCATTTATATTATTGTTAGGCCCTGGGCATTTTATTATAGATACATTTATTTCTTCATATGGCGTTTATATAACTCATTTTCTAGAAATCAGTACATTTAGAGGCAATGATAAATGGGCTGGCGCTTGGATGTTATTTTTCTTTGGTTGGTTTATAGGATATGGGCCTTTAATGGGAATGTTAGTTGCTCGTGTATCTAGAGGTCGTACAATTAGAGAAATATTTTTACTTGTATCAATAGTAGCTGCAGTAGTTTCTCATGTATGGTTTTCTATTCTTGGCGGTAGTGGCCTATTTTATGAGACAAAAAACAGTGGTACAATCAGTGGTCCATTATCGGATAATGGACTCCCAGCAGCAGTTATTTCAATTGCATCTCATTTACCATTAGGCACTGTAATGGTCATTGTTTTATTATTATTGACATTAATATTTGTTATCACTACTGCTGATACGATGTCTTATTCAATTTCGATGTCTGTTACAGGAGAAGGCGATCCACCAAAAATAATAAGGCTCTTTTGGGTTGTCATTATGGGCGTTATATCAATTATTTTAATTAATATAGGAGAAGGTAGTATCAATGCTATTCAATCTTTCATAATTATTACAGCAGTTCCAATATCAATTATCATGTTGCCAGCAGTTTGGACGGCACCAAAAATTGCACATAAATTAGCTATTGAACAAAATATAGCAATTAAAAAAGAAACTTCAGAAAACAATATTCTAGCTGAAAAATCTTCTAATAATGACATAAACTAATAGTAAAGTATAAGCATGTACTAGAAGTGTTTTTGTTTAACACTAAAATAACATCAAGTTAAAAGTAAGCTTATACTAAATTTAAAAAAGGCGTATCCATATATAAAAAATGGATACGCCTTTTCCTATAACAAATTATTTTTGACGTAGAACGACTATATCTGAGAATACGCTTATAACCAGATACTTACTACTTTATCTACTACTCCATAAAAAAACCGAGACATCTACTTATGTCCCGGAGTCATTTCTCAAAATAACTACTTAATTAAATGTAGAAACTATTTATTTTGTTTCATATCTAAAAGTTGATTTTGTAATTCAGATTCTAATTGATTTAATTCAGATTCAGCTTGTTTACGTTTATTACGACCTTGTTCTTGAATCTGTAGTGTTTGTTCTATTGTTTCAATAATATCATTTTGCGTTGTTTTTAGAGTCTCAATATCAACGACGCCACGTTCATTTTCAGTAGCAGTATCTAGAGCATTTTGTTTCAATAGTTCAGAGTTTTTTAATAATAAATCATTTGTCGTATCAGTAACGGCTTTTTGAGCTGATACTGCGTTTCGTTGCCTCATTAAAGTTAATGCAATTGACATTTGATTTTTCCACAATGGAATACTTGTAAGAATCGAACTTTGTATTTTTTCTGCTAATGCTTGGTTAACATTTTGAATCATACGTATTTGAGGAGCCGTTTGTATAGCAATTTGCCTAGATAGTTGTAAATCATAAATACGCTTGTCTAATCGATCGATAAATTGTTCCATATCCGATGCAGCTTGAACATCCATTTGATTACCTGTTGATTTTGCCTGCGCTCTTAATTTAGGCACTTCCTCTTGTTGCAGATCATGCTGTTTCTTTTTTGCTGCTTCTATATACAGTGATAATTCATCAAAATAGTCTTTATTCATATTATATAATTCATCTAGCATATCTACATCTTTTACTAAGTTATTTTTATGCTTATCTAACTCAATTGATATACGATCTATTTGCGAGCCAACCGATTGCATCTTTGAAAAAACTTCATTTACAGAGGCTTTTGTCCTTCTAAATAGACGTTTTAATTTTGATTGGTTTTCTGAATTTAGCTCGTCAGGGTTTACTGATTTCAGTTTACTCATTAGCCCATTCAATGATTCACCGACTGGTCCAACGTCAGTTGTTTTAACTTCATTTAATATACGATGTGAGAATTGGGACATATGAGATTGTGCTTCTGTACCATAATTTAATAAAGCATCATGATCCATTGGTTTTATTTTTTCGCTTAATTCATTAATCTTTTGTTGATCCTTTTGATTATATTGCCTAGAATTTACGACTTCAGATTCACTTGTAGAATTTTCTTCTATATATTTGTCTAATGGATGTGAATTTATATAGTCTTGTTCTCTTGCCATAAAATCTCTCTCCATTCTTATTGTGATTTACTATTTTTTATTTCGGCTTTGTTCTATCTTGTTTAGTTCCATCTCTATATCTAACTTACTATAATCCTCGTCATTAATTCTTCTTAAATCAGCTACTAATGTCCTTTTCACTTCATCCAAAGTAATTCTTGTTTGTTCTAATTTTTGTTTTTCTTCTTTACTTTTCTTAGGTGATTTAGATAATCTTGTATATGCTTCAATTAAATTTAATGCATTATCAATATGTGAATAAAAGAAACTTTCGACTTTAAAAAATGAACTTGGTTGTTGTTTAACTGCATAAAATATAGCTCGAGATATTCGATAAATTTCATTTACTTGCCTAAAGTCTTTGATAGATCTGACATTGACAAATGATTTAAATATACGTCTAATTTTATCTTGAGCATTATTCAATTGACCATTGACAAAGTGATAATCTCGACGAGTTAAACCAATTTCTTTTAAATATTTTCTAGAAGTTAAACGTTGAGTAGGAAAGTAAAACGTTATAAATGTTGCTACAGAAATCAACAAATCAAAAATAAAATAAATATCTAAGGCAAATATACTAACAAACCATGCGATAACTGCTGCTGGTAAAGCAATAATTGTCCCGAAAATACGAGAAATATTATATCTCAAACTTCATCTTCCTTTATATAGTTTTAAAATCTTTCAATGATTGCTCAATTTCTATCTCTTCAGTAGTAAAGTCTTCCACATGAGATGCTGGGGAAGCACCTTCAGTAACTGCGTTAATAAACTGTGTTAAAGATTGCTCATCACCTTGAGCATATATATCAACGTAATTATCTACATTTTCAACGGTACCAACAATATGATATTGTTGCGCTATCTTTTGGGTATAATAACGAAAACCTACACCTTGTACCATCCCAAATACTTTAATGTGTTTGCGTTTCATAAAATCACCTCTTAATTAACATTATACGAAATTTAACGCTACAAAACTAATATTTAAGTTTATAAATTGATAGTCTATCGGCCAAAAGTATGAGCCAGATAACTTGATTTTGTATCTTAACTCGTTAAAATATTACACATAGGCAAAAATTGTACGTCTCTAAATCAAAGTAAGAACGTCTATATTTAGTTTTATTTATATCTATTTATAAACATGGGGGATTTAATTTAGAGTATATGTGTGATCGAAATACATACATAAGTATAAGCACTTTGTTCTATAGGTCTAAATAGCGAGGTGCGAAATTAGCTACGCCAAAAAAGTGATTTAGACTATATATGAAAGGGTGAAGATTTATAATGTGGACAGTTGCAAAAATTCGAGCTGATTATGAAGGCTGGTGGTTATTTAGTGACTGGACTGATCATATTGTAGAACAATATGACTTCGAGACTTACGACGAAATGTTAAAATTTTATACATCATTAATTTTAAAGAGCAAAAATACGTTTGATAATTATTTAGTTGGAAAACATAATATTCATGCTTTTTATAACAATTGCGAATTAGGATTTTGTGAAGATTGCGATGAAGATTTACAAATATTCTATAGTTTTATAGTTTTAAATAAAAATGAAGTTTATTTTAATTTACCTATAATTGAATAAACAATTAATTAACGTTTGCCTTGCAATTCAACTGAAAATATCCTATAATATTAGTCAAGCAATTGTTTTATTCCATATTGCAAAGAATATTGTACTAACAGGCTTATACTGTTTCATTGTATTTTTTGTAATATGCGAATAACGCATATTGAATGAATATTAGTCTTGGAGGTTTCACATTTATGAAACAAGGTACAGTAAAATGGTTTAACGCTGAAAAAGGATTTGGTTTTATCGAAGTTGAAGGAGAAAACGACGTATTCGTACACTTCTCAGCAATTAACCAAGAAGGTTACAAATCATTAGAAGAAGGTCAATCAGTTGAATTTGAAGTAGTTGAAGGCGACCGCGGTCCTCAAGCTGCAAACGTTG
>NZ_JBICNX010000119.1:0-1470 GCF_043107035.1 Staphylococcus sp. 231237_7MaSpsaltlick | reverse complement strand
AGTGATATTAATGCTCACATGAGTAAAGATGTAAGACACAGCTTAGAAGAAAATAATAAACCAGTAATAAATATATTAGTTAGAAATGATGTTGACGTTGAATTGATTAAGACTAGAATAGAAGAATTAGTTTCTAGAGAAACAATTGGAGATAACTTTTAAGGAGGTGGCATATGTTTATAGCGCATGATGTAGAAATAAATAAAAATGGTGAACTGTATAGGGTTAGTGATAACCCTATCACTGGGCAAAAACTAAAAGTAGTAGAATTCGATGTACAAGGTTCTGAAAAAGAATTAGATTTTAATGAAATCGAGAGAATTAATGGCAGATTTCTTAATTCAAGTGTAGAAAGATATAAAAAAGCAACGATGGTTCTTCGTTATAGTGTTAATAAAATTGCATATGCTTCTCACTTAAAAAATAGTATCCAAAATTTATTTTCTGGCCAATTTTATTTGAGAGAAATGGCAGCTAATAATGTTGAGATACCTTTTCAGACTATGTTAGATCCTACGCATAAATTTGAGCTTAATTACGTAGATGGTAAGCAGTTGTTAGTTACCTTAGTTTCTAACGTTTCATTTGATACAACAAAGACAGAAGGGATTATATCTTTAGAATTTGCAACCGTTGAATTACCTTATTATGAATCAATTGCTTATAGCACAGATTTAGAAAGTGGAAATAATTTAGATTTATGGGGTATGACTAGCAATATGACTTTTATAAGTAATAGCAATCAAAGGAAGTTTACGTTTTATAATACAGATAATGATTTTGTTTATTATGCTGGTGACGTACCGATAAATCAGTTCAATCAAAAATTAACTGTTGAAATTACTATAGGTGAAAACACAAACCATTTTACATTTGACACTGGATATAAGAGTGAAATGATGACCATAAAAAATATTGATTTAAAAGAAGGGGATGTAATTAAATATGATGGGATACAGACTTATAAAAATGGTATTCCTATCAATGGGAAGAAATACGGCACAGGTAATCAACCTTCGTTAGTTCCTGGCTATAATCAATTTCATTTTAATCAAGTTGTTAATAAGGTTGTTTTCAAATTTAAAATGTATTACAGGTAAGGAGGTTACTTATGCCTATATTAATAAACAGTTTAGTGGGGCGTAGTTTCCCATTATTTGTTAATACAACTACACAGGATAAAGTATCAGAAGAATCAGTATTATCTTTTGAGATTGTTGAAGATGGGTATAATTTTGATTTAGTTACGAGTATATCGACAATGTGGACAGTAACAAATGTAGGTGGAACTGATGATATTAATGAATATAAAATTATTTATATTAAAAAGAGTAGCATTGGTGAAAATCAGAAAGTTTATGTCAAAGCAATTAAAAGAGAAATATTTGATTTAAAAGCTAAACGGATACATGAATCTTATACTGGTAGTTTTACTGGCGAAGAATATTTTAAACTTATATTTAAAAGTAG
>NZ_JBICNX010000118.1:0-1471 GCF_043107035.1 Staphylococcus sp. 231237_7MaSpsaltlick | reverse complement strand
AAAAATTTCTTTACCTACTAATCTATTTACAATATTATGTAAAACTATTAACTCATGGGCATCGACATTCACTTATTATCATCCTTTTCCATATAAGATGTACTTTTTTTATTATATATGTTGCTTTTGAAACCTATTTTATTAAAATTATTTACCTTCATTACTATTAAGCCTTTGGAAATTATATTAGCTGAATAACATATTCAATACTTTATAAATAGAAACACAACTTATAGTTGTCCATAATAACCACCAAAAGAATACAGGGATTAGTGTTAAGTTTTTCATTGCTGTTCCATCCCATTCAGACCCTTTTTTATTAAACGTTATCTTTGTTGTAATTATAATACTTTGAATTATTTCACCTAATAACAAACCTAAAAGTACGTTATAAATAAAGGATATACTGTTAGTTATAAATGTATCTTGTTGGATAATGATATTATAACAAGAATAAGAAACCGCAATTAATAATATTATTGGAATCCATTTTTGCTTAGTTACAGCAAAATAAAATATCAGTAACCCTATACATATAAATAAATATATAAAGGTTTTTTCTTTATATGCAAGATACACACCTAAAAACAGCATAATAGGTGGGGCAATGTAACCACAAAATGTAATGATAATAAACTTAAAATTACTATTTGCTCTTGTCTCAGCATAACCTTGTCGTTCCGTTGAGACTTGTTCTCTTTGTGTTAAAACCATATGGATATTATCAACATGTCCTCCTACGAGTCTGGCTGACAATGCATGACCAAGCTCATGAATTAAAACAGGAAAAAAACTAAAAAGAATGCTAATAGAACTAAGAATTCTACCATGTCGAAATTCACTTAATAATATAAATAATATGGTAATGCAGAATATAATAACTGTGTTTAGTTTTACATTCGAAAAATTTTGTATCAATAAACTAATGTAATCTTGTATTTTAAAATATAATTCCATCAAATCCCCCTTAGGCTATTTAAAAAACTTTCCTTATGACTTTATAATAAGTTAAATTATATTATTTCTCTTAAATATCCCTCTCCGCTATTTCAATAACGAAGGGGGATATTTGTTACTTATATCTGATGATGTACATCCAAACATATAATACTATTATCTATGCAGGAGAACAATCTTTTATAAAATGTAACGCTAAACACTTATAGTCACACCCTTTATATCTAGCGTATGTTTCATACCAACACATAGGTAAATGACTTAAAATAGTTTTTATTTCTTTTATAAATTCTTTCAGATCACTATCTGCTCGATTTTGATTATATTCAACCATTTGTTCGTCTATATTTTCTGTCTTTCTATATGTTTCACCAGTACATTTATATAATGACTTCACCATATAATATATTTCTCTACTATCTACAATTTTTAATTCGACCATTATAAATCTCCTCCTAAATAAATTTTTAAAGTAATTAAACCTTTCAATTTAAAAGTTCTTTCCTCGTAATAG
>NZ_JBICNX010000117.1:0-1480 GCF_043107035.1 Staphylococcus sp. 231237_7MaSpsaltlick | reverse complement strand
GGTTTACTAATATTTATACCAGCATTGTTCACCAATATATCTATGCTTTTATAAATTGCAATTATTTGCTCAACAGTCTCAGAAACCTTATTAAGTTTTGTTATATCAAGTGAAAAAGCATTATGATTTCCATCGTAACGATTCAGTATATCTAATGTTTGATTTAATGCATTATTATCTCTACCTATTATAATTACATTTGCTCCTAATTCAGCAAAATCTATTGCAACCTTTTGGCCGATTCCTTTATTACCACCAGTAATAACTACATTTTTATTTTTTAAATCGATAAAACTTTTTGACAAAATAATCACCTTATTTCTCTTCTAAATCTCTTTTCAAAAAATACATTAATATTTCATCTCTTTTATTTATTATTTCTTGAGGGAGAGGGCCATCCCAATTGTAGAAACCTTTGCCTGTTTTATAACCCAATTCGCCACTTTGAACATGTCGTGCTAATGTTTCTCCAGAAAATTTATCGGTGTTCAAATCTTCAAATAAATAATTGGAAATCGAACTAAAAGTATCTAATCCACCTAAATCTGCTGTCATTAATGGTCCTATTATTGGATATCTTCTTCCAACACTATAAGTAACTGCTGCGTCAATATCTTCTTTTGATGCAACGCCTTTATCTAATAAGGACTGGGCTTCTCTAAAAAGTGCGTATTGTAATCTATTCCCAATAAAACCTGGTATTTCTTTTTGAATTAATATAGGTTTTTTACCGATGGTTTCAATTAAGTTTGTAGTACGGTTGACGACACTTTGACGCGTTACATCATTTTTTACAATTTCTACTAGCGGTATTAAATGTGCGGGATTCCAAAAATGCGTTATTATAAAATTTTCTGGAAAATTATAAAACTGTGATAATTGATTTAATGTAAATCCAGAGGTATTACTTGCCAATATGATATCTTCATCTAATAAACCATTCAAACGTGTATATAACTCTTTCTTTATTTCTAAATCTTCAGGAATAGCTTCAATTACAAATGTTGCATATTCTACGGTTTTTTCTAAATTTGTAGAAAATATTATATTTTTTTTAATTTCTCTTAATTGTTTTTCAGTAATTAATTCGTTACTATACAAGTCATCTAATTTATTTTCTATTTCTTTTTTAGCTAAATCCAAATCACTATTATTCAAACTATACACTTGAGTTTTATAACCAGCCCATGCTGTGGATAACGCGATTGAATGTCCCATGGTCCCGCTACCGATAATTGTTATATTTTCCATAAGCACCCTTCTTTTTATTAATAATGTTTAAAATCCTATCATAAATAAGGTTACTGCTATAATAACTGCAAGAAGCGGAATTATAACAGTCATGGCTCCAAAGGCAGGATAGGCATCTTTATGAGATTCGCCCGCAATTGATCTAATAGTAGTAACAGCATATCCGCCATGTGGTAAGGAGTCTAAAGTTCCAGATGACATAGAAACTGTTCTGTGTAAGGCATCTGCA
>NZ_JBICNX010000116.1:0-1482 GCF_043107035.1 Staphylococcus sp. 231237_7MaSpsaltlick | reverse complement strand
TTATCATATCCTTTTCAAGCTCTCTTAATTGTCTAATTAACATTCTTTGATTAATATCAGGTAATTTTTTTTCTAATTCACTCAACCTAAGTACTTCTGATTGTAATAAATGGTAAATAATAGGGATTTTCCACCTACCACCAATTACTGATAAAGCTAAATCTTTAGAAGTGTAAAATAATTTATTATTGTATTCTATTAACAATTTCTTCTCCTCAGTGACATATTTGTCAGTATTGTATTTTCGAATTTATTATACCATAATGAATACATAATATATAGGAGGTAATAACATATGGAATTACAACTAGCAATTGATTTATTGAATAAAGAGGAAGCGACAAAACTTGCGAATAAAGTTAAAGATTATGTAGATATCGTAGAAATTGGTACACCAATCGTTATTAATGAAGGTTTACCAGCGGTTCAACATTTAAATGATAATATAGAAGGCGTAAAAGTACTTGCAGACTTAAAAATTATGGATGCTGCAGACTATGAAGTAAGCCAAGCAGTTAAATTTGGTGCAGACGTAATAACAATTTTAGGTGTTGCTGAAGATGCATCAATTAAAGCAGCAGTTGAAGAAGCACATAAAAGTGGTAAAGAACTGTTAGTAGATATGATTGCAGTCCAAGATTTAGAAAAACGTGCTAAAGAATTAGACGATTTAGGCGCAGACTATATCGCTGTGCATACTGGTTATGACTTACAAGCTGAAGGTCAATCTCCTTTAGAAAGTTTACGTAAAGTTAAATCTGTAATTAGTAATTCTAAAGTAGCAGTTGCAGGTGGTATTAAACCAGATACAATTAAAGATATTGTTTCAGAAAATCCTGATTTAATTATTGTTGGTGGCGGCATTGCAAATGCTGATGACCCTGTAGAAGCTGCTAAACAATGTAGAGCTGCGATTGAAGGAAAATAATGATGACAGAAATCACAAATTATCGTTTAATACTAGATGAAATAGACAACACATTATCACATGTGAAAGACAGTGAAGCCGAAACGTTTTTAAAGCAAATTATTAAAGCAGAGCAAGTTTTTGTATCTGGAAAAGGACGTTCGGGTTTTGTAGCAAATAGTTTTGCGATGAGATTGAATCAGCTTGGGAAGGGTGCACATGTAGTTGGTGAGTCCACTACACCTTCCATTACCGAAAAAGATTTGTTTGTTATCCTTTCTGGCTCAGGTTCGACAGAGCATTTAAGATTATTAGCAGATAAAGCTAAAGCTGTAGGTGCAGAAGTTGTATTATTGTCAACAAATTCAACGTCAAAGATTGGTGAACTTGCAAATGCAGTGATTGAATTACCGGCGGGAACGAAATATGATGCTGAAGGTTCAGCACAACCTCTAGGTAGCTTATTTGAACAAGCATCACAAGTGTTTTTAGATAGTATTGTTTTAGATTTAATGACTGAGATAAACGTTGATGAAGAAACAATGCAGCAAAATCATGCTAATCTGGAATAAAAC
>NZ_JBICNX010000115.1:0-1516 GCF_043107035.1 Staphylococcus sp. 231237_7MaSpsaltlick | reverse complement strand
ACTTTATTTACTAAGTCGACCAGACGACTGGCAAGTATATGAGAAAGAATTAGAAAAACATAGTCTTGATGGTAGAGATAGTTTGAAGAACGGAATTAAAGAATTAGAAACAACTGGTTATATTGTCAGAACACGTAAACGTGATGATAAAGGGCGTTTAAGAGAATATGAATACTCTGTTTATGAAGAACCTAACCAGAACGGATTACCCAACGTAGGTTTATCCAACGTAGGAAAAACCAACACAGGATTATCCAACGTAGGAAAACCCGTCCCTACTAATAATGACTTTACCAATAATGATTTAACTAATAATAACAATACTAATAATGATGGTAATGCTATGCCGAGTTCCTCGACTGTGTATCCTTATAAATCGATTATAGAACATCTTAATCAATCAACAGGTAAGCATTATAAACCTACAACCAGGAAGACTAAAGACTTAATCAAAACTAGATTTAAAGATGGTTTTGATGAGCAGGCATTCCAAACTGTAATTAACAATAAAGTTACTGAATGGAAAGGTACTGAAATGGAAAAGTTCTTACGACCAGAAACATTATTCGGTACTAAATTTGAAGGCTATCTTAATCAAGAAATAAAAAATACTGGACAAGACCAACTAGAACGTATGAAGTATGATCCTAGTTATTGGAATTAGGAGTGATTAAATGAAACGCATGTTAAGCCCTAGAATAACAGAAACACTTAAACAATATGAAGCTAACGATGTAGAGAAAGGGCTGTATTGTGAAAAGTGTGGTAACCGATATGATCTACACACATTTAGTAGTGGCTATGAATATCGTGATGGTTGTGAGTGTAGCATGATTGCTGCAGGCAAAGAAGCAGAGAAAAAACGTAAGCAGAAAGCAATAAATAATATATTTAATCAATCTAATGTTAACTACTCATTACAAGAGGTCACGGGAAACAATTATCAACCACAAAACCAATCGCAAACAGATGCTAAACAAACAGCTATAGAATACGTTAAAACATTTTCTATAGATAAGCCTAAGTCATTAATCATGCAAGGCTCATATGGGACAGGTAAATCACATCTAGCATATGCAATTGCTAAAGCAGTTAAAGCACAAGGCTATTCTGTAGCATTTATGCACATACCAATGTTAATGGATCGTATCAAAGCTACTTACAATAAGAATGCAGTTGAAACTACAGACGAGTTAGTCAAATTACTTAGCAGCATAGACTTGCTTGTACTAGACGACGTAGGTGTAGAAAACACAGAACATACATTAAATAAACTATTTAGCATAGTTGATAACAGAGTAGGTAAAAACAACATTTTCACCACTAACTTTAGTGATAAAGAGTTAAATCAGAACATGAATTGGCAACGAATCAATTCACGTATGAAACATAATTCACGTCAAGTGAGGGTTCTTGGTGATGATTACAGGGAGAGAGACGCATGGTAACTAAACAATTTATTAAACAAAATCTTGGTTGTTCAGATATATACGCACAGAAACTAATTAACTACGCT
>NZ_JBICNX010000114.1:0-1524 GCF_043107035.1 Staphylococcus sp. 231237_7MaSpsaltlick | reverse complement strand
TAACGAAATTAAATAATGTACCAGATGGTAAAACAGGTAAAGACGGATTACAAACACGTCTAGATCAAATTGATTCAGTGACAGCGCCAGAAGTGAATGATCAAGACGGCAATGGTGTACTAGATACCAAGCAGTTATCAGAGGCGGAACAAGCAATTGAAGCAGTGGAAGAAGCTAAAAAAGCAGCAGCTAACAAGTTGTCTGAGATTACGTCTGATAACTTAGTAAATCCAAGTGAGAAAGCTGAGTTAGATCAACTCATCGAAGCATTAGAAACAGCGAAAGCAGATGCTTTAACGAAATTAAATAATGTACCAGATGGTAAAACAGGTAAAGACGGATTACAAACACGTCTAGATCAAATTGATTCAGTGACAGCGCCAGAAGTGAATGATCAAGACGGCAATGGTGTACTAGATACTGAGCAGTTATCAGAGGCAGAACAAGCAATTGAAGCAGTGGAACAAGCTAAGAAAGCCGTCGATAATAAGTTATCTGAAATCACATCGGATGGATTAGTAAATCCAAGTGAAAAAGCCGAGTTAGATCAACTTATTGAAGCGTTAGAAACAGCTAAGGCAGATGCTTCGACGAAATTGAGCAGTGTACCAAACGGTACAACAGGCAAAGACGAGTTACAAACACGTCTAGACCAAATTGGTTCAGTAACAGCGCCTGAGGTCAATGATCAAGATGGTAATGGCGTGCTAGATACCGAGCAATTATCAGAGGCGGAGCAAGCAATTGTAGGAGTGGAAGAAGCTAAGAAAGCCGTCGATAATAAGTTATCTGAAGTTACATCTGATGGATTAGTAAATCCAAGTGAAAAAGCTGAGTTAGATCAACTCATCGAAGCATTAGAAACAGCGAAAGCAGATGCTTTAACGAAATTAAATAATGTACCAGATGGTACAACAGGTAAAGACGGATTACAAACACGTCTAGATCAAATTGATTCAGTGACAGCGCCAGAAGTGAATGATCAAGACGGCAATGGTGTACTAGATACCGAGCAGTTATCAGAGGCGGAACAAGCAATTGAAGCAGTGGAAGAAGCTAAGAAAGCGGTGGATAATAAGTTATCTGAAATCACAGCCGATAATTTGATTAACCCGAGCGAGAAAGCCGAATTAGAGGAATTAATTGAGGCATTAGAAAGGGAAAAAGCAGAAGCTTCGACGAAATTGAACAGTGTACCGGACGGTAAAACAGGCAAAGATGAGTTACAAACACGCTTAAATCAAATTGGTACAGTGACTTCACCAGAAGTGAATGATCAAGACAGTAACGGCGTCTTAGATACAGAGCAGTTATCAGAGGCAGAACAAGCAATTACGGCAGTAGAAGAAGCTAAAAAAGCAGCAGCTGACAAGTTGTCTGAGATTACGTCTGATAACTTAGTAAATCCAAGTGAAAAAGCTGAGTTAGATCAACTAATTGAAGCATTAGAAACAGCGAAAGCAGAAGCTTCAGCGAAATTGAACAGTGTACCAAACGGTACGACAGGTAAGGATGAGTTACAAA
>NZ_JBICNX010000113.1:0-1531 GCF_043107035.1 Staphylococcus sp. 231237_7MaSpsaltlick | reverse complement strand
CTTACTAATTGTTGGTTCTGATTCGATCTGTTTTGCTCTCGCTGCTCGAGCTCGATCATCCTGTTCCCGAGCTTCACGTTCTGCTCTTTCAGCTCGTTCGCGATGTTTGCGTTCATCGAGTTGGTCGTCGGTTGACTGTTCGAAACCTTCCCAATCAAATTCTGTTCCAGATGATCTATGCGTTGATTGATCTTTTGGAGTTCGTTCAGGAGCTGTTCGTTCTGATTCGTACTTTGTGCGTCTCCGTTGTTTCTCGGACTCAAAGCCATCAATAATCCCTCCTTTATCATAAATATCGCCTAACTTACTGCCTCTTACTTTTTTATCTACTTCAATGTGTCTGTAAGTGATGGTTTTATCGGTCACACGTTCGACAGTGATGCCTTTTGGAAGTAATTGTTCTTTGAAACTGTCCATATCTGTTGCTTGTGTTTCATCAATGGCCATTCGGACTTCGTTTTTCCAAGATTTTTTTCCTTTATCAATCAGGTTTTGTTCAGCTTGTGTATAGCGTAATTCTGATGTCGGTTCTGGAATGGATAAACCATGGTTTAAACAAACTTCATCGTTCGCTTTACGTAGGTCACGTAAAGCTTGTTTATCGTTATTAAATTTCTTACCTGTTTCTAAATTCACGGCATTGATAACGATATGATTGTGAATATGGTCCGTATCACTATGTGTGTAGATGGCCACTTGATGCTCGGGTACCATTTTTTCGGCTAATTCTAAACCGAGTGCATTACATTGTTCCGGTGTGACTTCACCTGGTTTGAATGACTGAATAATCACATGGCCTTGGTTGCCATCTGTTTTACCGTAAACTTCACGAGAAGCTTTAAAGGAACTTTTTGCGTATTCGACATCACAATTTAAACCACTTTTTTCTTCCGCACGTTTTTCGGCATAGTTAATGGCCCGTGACGTTGATTTGGTAGAACTTATTTTAGTTGTTGCCATATGTGATTCAACTCTTTACGCATGATGGCGATATCTTGTTGCATCAATTTTATATTTGCACGTTCGCCATAAGTATTTAAAGCTTTAGCGATTTGGTTTAAGTTGCTACCCAACTTACCCATATCTTTGGCCATCGATTGTCGCGTCTCTTTGTCTAATTTGGGCGCGACCAATCGAGTGCCTTGTGCCTTGTTTTTAACAAACGAAGGCACACTCATATTCAAAGTTTCAGCCGATGCCTGTAACTTTGAATATTCGAATTCGCTCACACGAAAACTAATTTGTTTCGGTTCCTTGCGGTCGGGATTTTGGTTTTTCCCGACAGCTTCGTTCCCTTCAGTCATTGGTTTACGTTCGCTCACAATCCCACCTCGCTTTCTAACGAAAGACACGTTGTTCCGTTGATTGTATTATAACATAATACAATCTTCCTCACATCGCTTAAGAGGTTTGGCAAGCAATGGGAATGCTAGCCACTTTGTGCCTAGATACCCTGCTTGTTGGTGGATGAATCCCCCAAGCCCCCTGTGATTTTTTCTGTGAAAAAATAGCAAATACTCATGAGTATTTG
>NZ_JBICNX010000112.1:0-1542 GCF_043107035.1 Staphylococcus sp. 231237_7MaSpsaltlick | reverse complement strand
CAGTTCACCAAGTACCTTTTTTAATAAAGTTACCGTTAAATGTCATTTGTGGCGTTTTTATCGGACTATAGTTTTTCGTTTCTTTAGATGTTTTCTTTTTACCGTAACCACGTATATAAGTTTTTAAATCAGTTGTAGTAATCGTTGCACTAACTTCATCAGTGTTGTATTTGTAACGAATAACCTCATCAGACATTTTGTAAAACTTATCGGGTGAATAAATATATATCTTTTTATTATCTGCAAAGTATATATAATCAAATAATTCTGCACCGTTTGTTAAATATTCCATACCGTTTTGACTGCCTAATTCATCTATTACAACTCTGTTCTTAAATTCGCCAATTATTTCATAAGTAAACCCAAGTACGTTGTCATTAAAACCAAATCTTATATATTCTTCTAAAGTATATGAAGGTTTTTCTTCGTCACTTTCTTCACTATTCATTTCTTCGTTTTCCAAGTCTTTCAAAATATAATGATTCTGAAATTCCATAAAAATATGCTTAGCAGTCACTTCGACCGTAAGCATAAGATTATCTGATTTAATTGAAGTTTGTTTAATAACGTATTGTTGACCTTTCCATATTACAATAGCCTCATTTTGCAACATATTGAATACGTCAGAGTTCACATTTGTTTTATAAGCAGTGAAAGTGATGGATCGTTCATTGTTTTTTTCGTATTCGTATTTGAATGAACTCGGGTCAAAATCTGTAAGTATTTCACCTTGCGTTCCTTTTCTATCTTGAACAATAATTTGATACAACTCTTTCACCTACCTATAAATGTAATTAAAATTAAAATCAATTTCTATTTTCTCTGTACTGTCGCCCTCAATTACAATGTTGTTAAGCCCAGGTGCTAAAGTTATATAACTGTAGTTGGTATCAATACCGACACGCTTTTTATCAACATAAGGATAAACACCATTTAAAATGAAACTCTGCGATTTCTTGATTTTCTTTTTATATTCAAAAGTATCTCCAGTTGTCTTATTCCTAATTTTAAAACCGTTAGGTGCTTCAATAGTCATTTGAATGATTAACTTATGTCTTTTCAGTGGGTCAATGATATCTGTCGAACCGTTAAATATACTAAAAGATTTTTCAAAGTGTTTATATTTCAACTTATCAGCTAAATCAAGACCTTGTTCAAATTGAATATTTTCTTGTAATAACTCTATTTCAGTTGTATCTCTTAATGATTCTGAATATCCTTTAAACACTACAAAAGTGACTGCAAACGTAGCAAATGAATTTGTTAAACTTTCGTTACCATCTTCTGTACAATACACCGCATATTTCTTACCGGGTAAATCAGAGTGCCAAACGTAATAAGGTTCACGTCTGAATAATAAACCTCTTAACTTTTGTTTAATCAGCCTTAAATCTGTCGTATCGTGACCTTTTAATGAAAAGTTTAATATCAAATTAAAAGGACCAAACGAATTTGGTCCCACTAATACTCCATCTGTTCCATTCACTTCGGTAGTGTTGGCTTTTACTTCGACACCTTCCTCAATGAAATCAAGAAACTTCA
>NZ_JBICNX010000111.1:0-1583 GCF_043107035.1 Staphylococcus sp. 231237_7MaSpsaltlick | reverse complement strand
AATAACGCCATAATAAATGTTCCAAGCGATCCTATCGCTGATATAATATTAATCATATTTAGCTCCTTTTCTTTTTTAGGAAATAGTAGTAGGAAATTAAACATAGCATAAAACAATTTATATTCAACAATCTATGAATATAAATTTCATATTAACTATATAAAAACGAGCATTGGATACCAATTTTTTAGTATTGGATAAGAACTTCCCTTAGCACCTATAATTAGTCCAGCTCTTAATGTAGTTACTGGCACACCATATGCTCCTAAAATACGTTCACACTCTAAGCGGCTTCTTAAATGTGGAGATAATTCATTAGTATTAGGAATTAAGCCGCTCATAAATACGATATGTTTAACTTTATTAAAACTTGATGCTTTAGCAAAATTATCTGCTAATATTGCATCCATATCTTCAAAACTTGCTTGTGTTAACTTAGCTGAAGGCATCATCGAATGAACGAGATATATAGCAATATCTACGTTTTTCATTACTTCTGTTATCTCATTTAAATCAAATAAATCTGCAGATTTCCACGTAACATTTTGTTCATTAGATTTATTTTCTATATTTCTAGAAACAGCAATAATTTCATAATTTTCTTTTAATTTATTCATTAAATGGCTACCTATATATCCTGAAGCACCCGTTAATAGAATTTTTTTCATAAATTAAGCCTCCATTTTTAAAAAGATGAGCAGGCACATGCTTACCTCAGCTCATCTTTTACATAATAAGCTAAATTGCTCATTACAATTAAATTAATTTAAGTATGGCAAGAGCTCTATGTCTCTTAATAAAATTATACCCAATTTTATTGATAAATTAACTTAAATTTAAAATGAAATTGATTTTTTACTATTAATTTATTAACATAATCGATGATTATCAGAAGTTCTAGCATAAAAAAGCACTACAAGTTCATGGGCACTG
Organism: Staphylococcus sp. 231237_7MaSpsaltlick; assembly: GCF_043107035.1. NCBI lineage: Bacteria > Bacillati > Bacillota > Bacilli > Caryophanales > Staphylococcaceae > Staphylococcus > Staphylococcus sp. 231237_7MaSpsaltlick. The sequence continues at coordinate 650 of NZ_JBICNX010000111.1, read as the reverse complement.
AACCCGTATAGCGGGAACTTAATAAAAACACAATGTTCTAGGCTGCTAATTCCCTGTATTTTATAGGGGATAAGTAGCCTAGTTTTTGTTGAATTCGATTATTATTATAGTTTTTAATGTAATTTTCGACAATATCTATTACAATTTGGTTAGAGCCATTGAGCTCATTGTTGATGTAGAAAGTTTCACACTTTAGCGAGGAATGGAAACTTTCTATCGGGGCGTTATCAGCTGGTGTTCCTTTTCGGGACATACTTCTGATAATGCCCTTTTCTTCGCATAATTGATAGTAAGAATAGGATGTGTAAACACTACCTTGATCACTATGTAGTATACATCCCTCAGGTATATCAAGTTGATTCAATGTATCATTTACTAAGCTCTGACCCTGATTGTTATCTATTTTATACGCAACAATTTCTCCGTTATAAACATCCATAATTGAAGATAAATACAACATAGAGTTACCGAAAGGTAAATAAGTAATATCTGTTGTTAATACTTTCATTGGTTGACTTGCTTTAAATTGTCTTTGTAATAAGTTATCTGTTTTATAATAAGGTTTGCCAATACTTTTAGACCTTTTAGGTCTAACTCGACAGTTTAGATTATTCTTCTGCATAATTCTCTGAATTCTTTTATGATTAATT
>NZ_JBICNX010000110.1:0-1617 GCF_043107035.1 Staphylococcus sp. 231237_7MaSpsaltlick | reverse complement strand
GGTTTACTTGGGTTACTACCCGATACACCTTTTCTAATTTTAATTATATTACCGTCAGAATCTCTGTAAGGAATATGAACGATTTTATAAGTTGTATCAAACTTACGACCACTCACATAAGTTATTTCATTATAGTAAGCACTTTCTTTAATTTGCCCCTCATGCTTTTGAGCCATATCATCGGCTTGTTTTGCAACTTCATCAATCTTGGCAAAGTCTTGCATCAATCTGTCTTGTGCTAAATCATGAACTTGACCGTCCATTCCTACACGAATATCTTTAACCTCTGCCGAACTGTTCTTGCTAGCTCCCCAAATTTGAGTGTCTACTCGACCAGTTAAAACGTTAACTGTTTCACTAAGTGGTTTACCGTTATGATCTATTTGCTTTGAGGTATGTGCTTTAAGTTCTTGATTCTTATGTTCGTCAACTCTTTGTTGAGCTATCAGTCTATCTTGATTTAAAGTCTTGAAATTATATACCAAGTAACCTCGAAATTCATTGTTTAAACTGTAAGGTAAATTCTCAAATAAATTTGACATTTATTACCACTCTCCTATTCTATCCATGTGTATTGACCATATATCCAATTTGATGCATCAGAATATGACTGTTCTGACGGATGTACAAAAACCATAACTTTACCATCTGTTAAAATTTCCAACGTATAAGGCAATCTATGTCCATTACCTGACATTTGGAACCTAACCGGTTTACTAACAAACCCAATAGGTAACTGGAATAATTGCATACCTGAACTAAAGTTTTCTGCATTAATTCTTATCATTTTTGTTACTTGGTAATTACCGTTTCCGAATTTTAATGGATTAAAAGTTGTATCTCTTATGGCACATTGGAAACCATCCTTGTATCTCGTGTTGACTTTCACACCTGTACCAGCGTTGTAGTCGAAAGGAATCCAACCCGAATCAAGTATATAATCACCCATGAACTGTATAGACCACGTTAATGATTCTGTATATTCTTCCATCCCATCTATTGCATCTAAATGTGATTTAGCATAAACGTATTCACCTTCATTATTTCTGAATTGTATTGCATCGACATCTTTACTCATCTACTGTCACACTCCCAACTATGTCATAATCTAAACCAATGCTCGATGCGTTAGATATTGTTAATTTACTAGGTTTATTTATTTGTTTTATTCTTTTATTTATTTTTTGTTGAATACTAATAATATCTTGTTTAGCATTGCTAAATTCAACATCAATTGGTTCGTTAACTAACGGGTGTGGTTCAGTTATTTTGACGACTTTAAGATCAGTATTGAAACCTAATGGTTCGTGTATGAAATGAACAATATTGTTTTCATGTATTTGTTCAAATCCTAAATAATTTGTACTAAGTTCAACAGTGGGTTCATCTTGTATTTCGGCTTTTAGTTTCCCTGTTAACTCTGTTTTATCCAAAACATTATCATCAAATATCGTAGGGACTTCGGCATGTCCAAATATGGAATAATTAGGGCTTTTATATTCCGAATTGTAATAATACAAATCTTCGCCCTTTAACACAGCCGTAAGATTTAAAATGTTTTGTTTTTCAGTTCCAACGTACCCAGTAGGAATGTGTTTCTTATATTTCATACCAGGA
>NZ_JBICNX010000010.1:0-161856 GCF_043107035.1 Staphylococcus sp. 231237_7MaSpsaltlick | reverse complement strand
GCTTTCTTAAAATCTAAAGGTGGTAAACTTGTAGACTTCGTACGTTATGAAGTAGGCGAAGGTATGGAAAAACGTGAAGAAAACTTTGCTGACGAAGTTAAAGGACAAATGAAATAATTTTTCATAGTTAGAACAAGAAAGAAGACACCTTTTGTGCTCCGTATGAAAGATTCACTTTTGTATTGGAAGACCTATTGTGTCTTCTTTACTTGTATAATTACATATTTTACAATAGAGAGGATAAGACAATGGCTCAAACTTCTAAATACGAACGTGTTGTATTAAAATTAAGTGGCGAAGCACTAGCAGGTGACGATGGGTTTGGAATTAACCCAATTATTATTAAAAGTGTTGCAAAACAAGTAGCTGAAGTAGCAAAAATGGATTGTGAAATTGCTGTTATCGTTGGTGGAGGCAATATTTGGAGAGGTAAAACTGGTAGTGATTTAGGCATGGACCGTGGTACTGCTGATTACATGGGTATGTTAGCTACGGTTATGAATGCATTAGCTTTACAAGATAGCCTTGAACAATTAGAGTGCGATACACGTGTCTTAACTTCAATTGAAATGAAACAAGTTGCAGAACCGTATATCCGTCGTCGTGCAATTAGACATTTAGAGAAGAAACGTGTTGTAATATTTGCAGCTGGTATAGGGAATCCTTATTTCTCTACTGATACTACAGCAGCATTGCGTGCGGCTGAAGTTGAAGCTGATGTTATCTTAATGGGTAAAAACAATGTTGATGGTGTTTACTCTGCTGATCCAAAAGTAGATCAAAATGCAATTAAGTATGAACATTTAACACATATTCAAATGTTACAAGAAGGTTTACAAGTCATGGATTCAACGGCTTCATCATTCTGTATGGATAATAATATCCCATTGAATGTATTTTCTATAACAGAAGAAGGCAATATTAAACGTGCTGTTATGGGTGAAAAAATAGGAACGTTAATTACAAAATAATTTAGAGGTGTATGACTATGAGTGACATTATTAATGACACGAAATCAAAAATGCAAAAATCTGTAGATAATCTTTCTAGAGAATTAGCTAATATCAGTGCAGGTAGAGCTAACTCAAATTTATTAAATGGTGTAACTGTTGACTATTATGGTGCACCGACACCTGTACAACAACTTGCAAGCATCAGTGTACCAGAAGCGCGTTTATTAGTAATTGCGCCATACGATAAATCATCTGTAGGTAACATTGAAAAAGCGATTAATGCTGCTAACTTAGGCGTTAATCCTTCAAGTGATGGCGAAGTGATTCGTATAAGTGTGCCTGCTTTAACAGAAGAGCGTCGTAAAGACTTAGTTAAAGAAGTTAAGAAAATCGGCGAAGATGCTAAAGTGGCTGTTAGAAACGTACGTCGTGATGCTAATGATGAACTTAAAAAACAACAAAAAAATGCTGACATCACTGAAGATGATTTAAAATCACAAACAGCAGATGTACAAAAGCTAACTGACGATTCAATTAAAGAAATCGATAAATTGTTAGAAGAAAAAGAACAAGATATTATGTCAGTATAAACATGGTAATGAATGATAAGACTTGGCTTCAATTCTGTTGTTTCAATTAATCAACGGGGTTCAAAAATTAGAAGTCTATCATATTTTATCTGAACTGTATCAAATCAGACTTTGGTACAGTTTTTTTATTTGTTTATTCAATGCGCCTATCTAGTATGATAAAATGGTAGATAATTGCATCTAGAACCTATTATAATAAACATAGATGATCACGCTCGGAGGAAATACCATGTTTAAAAAGTTAAATAAGAAAAAAAATCAGCCTAACCAATCCGATTTCGAATTGGATTTACATAATATACCTGAACATGTTGCAATCATAATGGATGGTAATGGTCGTTGGGCGAAACAAAGGAAATTGCCTAGAATTAAAGGTCATTACCAAGGTACACAAACCGTAAAAAACATCACTAAAGTAGCTAGTGATCTGGGAATAAAATACTTAACATTATATGCATTCTCTACAGAAAATTGGTCAAGGCCGGAAAATGAAGTTAATTATATTATGAGTTTACCAGGCACATTTTTAAAAACTTTTCTACCGGAATTGATAGAGAATAATGTGAAAGTAGAAACGATTGGCTTTTTGGAACATTTGCCAAATTCTACACTCAACGCAATAGCTAAAGCGAAAGAAGATACTAAGGACAACACAGGCTTAAAATTAATCTTTGCTATGAACTATGGTGGACGTGCCGAAATTGTAAACAGTGTGAAAAAAATCTATGATCAATTAACTGCTAAAGGTTTATCGAGTGATGAAATCACTGAACAAATGATTGATGAGCATTTGATGACTCATGCATATCCTGACCCAGATCTTTTGATAAGAACTTCAGGAGAACAAAGAATTAGTAATTTCCTTATCTGGCAAGTATCGTATAGTGAATTTATTTTCAACGAAAAATTATGGCCGGACTTTGATAAGGAAGAATTAATAAATTGTATTAAAATTTATCAATCACGCCAACGTCGCTTTGGTGGGTTATAAATAGTTAGGAGATTAGTATGAAAGTTAGAACTTTAACCGCAATCATAGCACTTATCATTTTTCTCCCTGTATTACTAAAGGGCGGCTTTATTCTAATGCTATTTTCATATTTATTAGCATTTATAGCTCTAAAAGAATTGCTTAATATGAATATGATTAAGTTCTTATCTATACCAGGTATAATAAGTGCATTAGGTATTTTAATTATTATGTTGCCTCAAGAAGCAGGCGACTGGGTTAATAATTTCCAATTAAAATCGTTAATAGCTATGAGTTTTATTTTATTAAGTTATACCGTGCTTTCTAAGAATAGATTTAGCTTTATGGATGCAGCTTTCTGTCTTATGTCTATCGCATATGTTGGTATTGGTTTTATGTATTTATATGAAACTCGTTCAGAAGGCTTGCATTACATCTTGTTCGCATTTTTAGTTGTGTGGTTAACAGATACGGGCGCTTATATTTTTGGTAGATTGATGGGCAAACATAAGTTGTGGCCAGTTATCAGCCCTAATAAAACAATAGAAGGTTTTATTGGCGGATTAATTTGTAGTATAATTGTCCCACTTGTAATGATGCTATTTGTTGATTTTAATATATCTACCTGGCTATTAATCATAGTTACAATTATTTTAAGTATGTTCGGACAGCTAGGTGATCTTGTTGAATCAGGTTTTAAACGCCATTTTGGTGTTAAAGATTCAGGTAGAATTTTACCGGGCCACGGTGGTATTTTAGATAGATTTGATAGTTTTATGTTTGTATTGCCATTGTTGAATATATTATTAATTCAAAGCTAAACATAGTTGTTCTTAAAATTTTATAAATTATAAACATGGAGTTAATGAATTGGAGTAACTGCGCTAAGCATACAGTTAATATGATTCTTAACTCCTTTAATAAATCTAAAGAATTTAACTTAATACTACGTTTTGCTATTACGAGATATGCAAGTTGAATTAGGCCACTGTTATTACATAATCAAAACATCTTAGAGATTAAATAAACTAAATTATTAGCTGATACCTTTTTACATAAAAAATGGCCACAATAATATATAATAGTAACGTGTTTCAGTTAACATTATTGTGTTATAATTTTATAATCTGAAGTACGAATAACAAACTTTAAAGTAAAGCGCTTGTTTTTTTAAAGTTAAACGTAGTTAATTTATTAAGAATATATGAGGTGTATCAAATTGAGTTTTCTAGTAACAATTATTTCTTTTATAATCGTCTTTGGTGTCCTCGTAACCGTGCATGAGTATGGGCATATGTTTTTTGCCAAACGGGCAGGGATTATGTGTCCAGAATTCGCAATTGGTATGGGACCGAAAATTTTTAGTTTTAGAAAAAATGAAACGTTATATACAATACGACTATTACCTGTAGGTGGTTATGTTCGTATGGCGGGCGACGGCTTAGAAGAGCCGCCTGTTCAACCAGGAATGCACGTAAAAATTAAATTAAATGATAAAGAAGAAATTACACATATCATTTTAGATGACCAACACAAATTCCAACAAATTGAAGCTATGGAAGTGAAACAATGTGATTTTAAAGATGGCTTATTTGTGGAAGGTGTGACTGCCTATGATGATGAACGTCATCGTTTCCCTATTGCAGAAAAATCATATTTTGTAGAAAATGGTAGTTTAATTCAAATTGCACCTAGAGACAGACAATTCACATATAAAAAGCCTTATCAAAAATTCTTAACGTTATTTGCTGGACCATTGTTTAATTTCTTACTTACATTAGTCTTATTTATCGGTTTAGCTTATTATCAAGGTACACCGACGAATTCAGTTGATGAAGTAGCGAAAGATACGCCGGCAGCTCAAGCTGGACTTAAATCTGGTGACACAATTGTGAAATTAGATGATAAAAAAATCGAAGACAAAAGTGATATCGATAAATTTGTTGAACAGAATAAAGACAAAAAAGCAAAAATGACAGTAGAACGTGATGGTAAGACCCATACGATGGATATCAAGCCTAAAAAAGTAGAACAAAAAGTTACTAAAAATAAGAGTCAAACAAGATATTTATTTGGCTATACTCCTACCACAGAACACACTTTATTTAAACCAATCGTTGCTGGTATTGACCGCACACTAGAAGCTGGAAAGCTTATTTTCTCTGCAATTGTCGGGATGATTGCTAGTATTTTCACAGGGAACTTCTCTTTTGATATGTTAAATGGACCTGTTGGTATCTATCATTCAGTCGATTCTGTGGTTAAAACTGGTATAATAAACTTAATTTCTTGGACGGCATTATTAAGTGTCAACTTAGGATTAATGAATTTATTACCTGTACCTGCTTTAGACGGTGGTCGCATACTATTTGTCTTTTACGAAGCAATATTTAGAAAACCTGTAAATAAAAAAGCAGAAACAACAATTATTGCAATTGGTGCAGTATTTGTATTAATCGTAATGGTCTTAGTGACTTGGAACGATATACAACGTTATTTCTTATAAAGAGGGAGAGAAGTATATAAATGAAACAGTCTAAAGTATTTATACCAACTATGAAAGAAGTACCAGCCGGTGCTGAAGCATTAAGCCATCGTTTGTTATTGAAAGCAGGTTTAATCAAACAAAGCACAAGTGGCATATATAGTTATTTACCGCTCGCAGCAAGAGTATTGAATAATATAGAGGCGATTGTCCGTGAAGAAATGGAACGTATTGATGCAGTGGAAATCTTAATGCCAGCACTGCAACAAGCAGAATTGTGGGAAGAATCTGGCCGTTGGAGCGCATATGGGCCGGAACTCATGCGTTTACAAGATCGTAATGGCCGTGAATTTGCCCTTGGACCAACTCACGAAGAAGTAGTTACTTCTTTAGTAAGAGATGAATTAAAATCTTATAAACAATTACCTTTGACATTGTTCCAAATTCAATCTAAATATAGAGACGAAAAACGACCACGTTTTGGATTGTTACGTGGCAGAGAATTTATTATGAAAGATGCTTATTCTTTCCATGCTGATGAAGAATCTTTAGATGCTTCATATCAAGATATGTACAATGCATATGGTCGTATTTTTAAACGAGTTGGTATTAATGCGAGACCCGTAGTTGCTGATTCTGGTGCAATTGGTGGTAGTCATACGCATGAATTTATGGCATTAAGTGAAATTGGTGAAGATACGATTGTCTTTAGCGACCAAAGTGATTATGCTGCAAATATTGAAAAGGCAGAAGTTATTTATCAACCAAATGAAAAGCATGATGAGATTAAACCATTAACTAAAATAGAAACACCTAATGTGCATACTGCACAAGAGTTAGCGACATTCCTTGAAAAGCCATTGGATGAAATTACGAAATCTATGATATTTAAAGTAGACGGTGAATTCATTATGGTCTTAGTACGTGGCCATCATGAAATCAATGATATTAAATTAAAAGCGTACTTTGCTACTGATAGCATTGAATTAGCAACTGAAGATGAAATTGTTAATTTACTTGGAGCGAAACCCGGTTCTTTAGGTCCAATTTTCGATAAAGATATTAAGATTTATGCTGATAATTACATTCAAGACTTAAATAATATCGTTGTTGGTGCAAATGAAGATGGCTACCATTTATTAAATGCAAATGTAGGTCGCGATTTTGAAGTTACAGAGTATGGCGATTTCAGATTTATATTAGAAGGTGAGCCACTAGTAGATGGTTCAGGTTCAGCACACTTTGCCGAAGGTATTGAAGTAGGACAAGTATTTAAACTAGGCACAAAATATTCAGAAAGTATGAATGCTACTTTCCTTGATAATCAAGGTAAAGCTAAACCACTATTAATGGGTTGTTATGGTATTGGTGTTTCTAGAACATTAAGCGCGATCGTTGAACAAAATAATGATGAAAATGGTATTATTTGGCCGAAGTCAGTTACACCATTTGATTTACATTTAATAACAATAAATCCTAAAAAAGATGATCAACGTGAATTAGCAGATCAACTCTATACACAGTTAAAAGAGCAATTTGATGTGTTATATGATGATCGTAAAGAACGTGCGGGTGTGAAATTTAATGATGCAGATTTAATTGGCTTACCAATACGAGTAGTTGTTGGTAAAAATGCTGCTGAAGGCATTGTTGAGGTTAAGCGTCGTGACACTGGTGACAGCGAAGATATTCACATTGATAACTTAACAAACTATGTAAGTGACTTATATTCAAATATATAAATTGAAAGCAGAGTCGATGACAATTTGTTATAATAGCTAATGTAAATAGGTTAATAATACCTATAAAAAATCATAAGGCTGAAACAAAAAATAGAGTATTAAATACTGATGTGTTTAAACTTGGAGCATATACAGTAGCTGTTTAGTATTTAAAAATAAGGGTTTCAAGATTTTTAAATACTTATTCAGTCTTGTGGGGGCGGGCATATGAAATCAAATTTAAAACTTTGGTTTCTGTTCCGCTCCCACTTATTTGTTTGTAAAAATTATGAATTAGGTCCAAAGAGTTGAACTATTAGAATTTCAAATATATTTCGTTATAATAGAGAGAATGAAAAATAATACATACACCGTCATAAAATGTAATCAATAATATACAAGTAAAACAGTGTAATTAATAGTAAGGTGGTTATCGTCATGCCAATGACAAATCAGGAAAAGTTTAAAATCCTAGCTGACCAAATTAAAATAGCAGAGCATTTGGATTCTGAAATATTAACACAAAGTGAGTTAACACGTGTGGACGTTAAAACAGTAGATCGTTCATGGGTGTTTCAAATCACTTTCCCATATTTTTTAACAATAGAAGATTACTTACTTTTCACTAGTGCAATTACTGAAGAATTCAAAACAATTGCTGAGGTAAAATGTAATATCACGATAAAAGATAAAGCAAACCAAGATGAATTTGCTATTAAATACTTTAGTCATTGTATCGATCAAACAAAGTTATCACCAAAAGTTAAAGGTCAATTGAAACAGAAAAGTTTGATAATGTCTGGAGATATTTTAAAAGTGATGTGTCAAAACGATATTGAACGAGATCATTTTGATAAAGCTTGTAACGGTAGTTTAATTGCAGCATATCAACAGTGCGGATTTAATATAAGTAAAGTTGTTTTTGAAACTGATAGCGCTGTAAATGATGGTGATTTAGCATCATTAGAGGCACATATACAAGAAGAAGATGAAAAGAGTGCACGTGAAGCAACAGAAAAATTAGAAAAAATGAAAGCTGAAAAAGCAAAACAACAAGATAATAACGAAAGTTCTGTCTCAAAATGTCAAATTGGTAAACCAATTCAAATTGAAAACGTACGTACAATTGATTCTATTATTGAAGAAGAGTTTAAAGTAGCCGTTGAAGGCGTTATTTTTGATATTAATCTAAAAGAGTTGAAAAGTGGTAGACATATTGTAGAAATAAAAGTAACAGACTATACGGATTCTCTCGTATTAAAAATGTTCACCCGTAAAAATAAAGATGACTTAGCTCATTTCAAAGCTTTAAGCGTAGGGAAATGGGTACGTGCACAAGGTAGAATAGAAGAAGATACTTTTGTACGAGATTTAGTTATGATGATGTCAGACATAGAAGAAATTAAAAAAGCAACGAAGCAAGATAAAGCTGAAGAAAAACGAGTAGAATTCCACTTGCATACCTCTATGAGCCAAATGGATGGCATCCCAAATATTTCTACGTATGTAGAACAAGCTGCTAAGTGGGGTCATAAAGCTATTGCTGTTACAGATCATAACGTTGTTCAAGCATTTCCAGATGCACACGCTGCGGCAGAAAAAAATGGTATTAAAATGATTTATGGCATGGAAGGTATGCTTGTTGATGACGGGGTGCCTATAGCTTATAAGCCTAAAGATTGTAATTTGAAAACAGCAACTTATGTTGTGTTTGACGTTGAAACCACAGGTTTGTCTAACCAATACGATAAGATTATTGAGCTTGCGGCTGTCAAAGTTAAAGACGGTGAAATTATAGATAAGTTTGAACGATTTAGTAATCCACATGAACGTTTATCAGAAACAATTAAAAACTTAACTCATATTTCTGATGATATGTTAGTGGATGCACCAGAAATTGAAGAAGTGTTAACAGAATTTAAAACATGGGTCGGAGATGCAATTTTTGTTGCTCATAACGCTTCCTTTGATATGGGCTTCATTGATACTGGTTATGAACATGTTGGTATAGGTGCTTCTACAAACGGTGTTATTGACACATTAGAATTATCTAGAACAATTAATACAGAATATGGTAAGCACGGTTTGAATTTCTTAGCTAAAAAATATGGTGTCGAATTGACTCAACATCATAGAGCCATCTATGATACTGAAGCAACTGCATATATGTTTATAAAAATGTTGAAACAATTAGAAGAACTCGGGGTTCACAATCATCAAGATATCAATACTTCTTTGACAAACGAGGACGCGTATAAGCGTGCGAGACCTAATCATGTTACTCTCATTGTACAAAACCAACAAGGCTTGAAGAACTTGTTTAAAATTGTAAGTGCTTCGTTAGTTCAATATTATTATCGTACCCCACGGATTCCACGTTCACTTTTAGATGAGTACCGTGAAGGGATATTAGTAGGTTCAGCTTGTGACGAGGGTGAAGTATTTACAGCCGTAATGCAAAAAGATCAATCTCAAGTGGAACGCATTGCTAAGTACTATGATTTTATAGAAGTTCAACCACCAGCACTTTATCAAGATTTAATCGATAGAGAACTTGTGAGAGATAATGAAACATTACATGAAATATATAATCGTTTAATTAGGGCTGGAGATGTTAATAATATTCCTGTAATCGCGACAGGCAATGCACACTATTTAAATGAACATGATGCAATTGCCCGTAAAATTTTAATTGCATCACAACCAGGTAATCCGTTGAATCGTTCTACTTTACCCAAAGCACATTTTAGAACAACTGATGAAATGTTAGATGAATTACATTTTTTAGGTGAGGAAAAAGCATACGAACTTGTTATCAAAAATACAAATGAATTAGCGGATAAAATTGAACGTGTTGTACCAATTAAAGACGAATTGTATACACCAAGAATGGAAGGCGCAAATGATGAAATTCGTGAAATGAGCTACTCTAATGCTAAAGCATTATACGGCGATGAATTGCCTCAAATTGTTATTGATCGTTTAGAGAAAGAACTAGAAAGTATTATTGGAAACGGCTTCTCTGTTATTTATTTGATTTCACAGAGGCTTGTTAAAAAATCATTAAATGATGGTTATTTAGTAGGTTCACGTGGTTCGGTGGGGTCTAGTTTTGTAGCAACAATGACAGAAATTACAGAAGTAAATCCATTGCCGCCCCATTATATTTGTCCAGAATGTAAGAACAGTGAATTCTTTAATGATGGTTCAGTTGGTTCTGGTTTCGATTTACCGGATAAAAAATGTGAATCTTGTGGCTGTGACTTAATTAAAGAAGGACAAGACATTCCCTTTGAAACATTCTTAGGATTTAAAGGGGACAAAGTACCAGATATTGACTTGAACTTTAGTGGGGAATATCAACCGGAAGCACATAATTATACAAAGGAACTCTTTGGGGAAGATAAAGTGTTCCGTGCTGGTACAATAGGCACAGTTGCTGAAAAAACTGCATTTGGTTTTGTTAAAGGTTACTTAAATGACCAAGGTATCCATAAACGTGGTGCTGAGATTGATAGACTAGTGAAAGGTTGTACAGGAGTAAAACGTACAACAGGACAACATCCAGGCGGTATCATCGTTGTGCCTGATTATATGGATATATATGATTTTACGCCAGTCCAATTTCCAGCAGATGATCAAGCATCGTCTTGGATGACAACGCATTTTGACTTCCATTCTATTCATGATAATGTCTTGAAACTAGATATTCTGGGACACGATGATCCAACTATGATACGTATGCTGCAAGATTTATCTGGTATTGATCCGAAAACGATTCCAGTTGATGATAAAGAAACAATGGGTATATTTAGTTCACCAGAACCATTAGGTGTGTCTTCAGAGGAAATTCTATGTAAAACGGGCACATTTGGCGTACCTGAATTTGGTACTGGCTTTGTTAGACAAATGCTAGAAGATACAAAGCCTACAACATTCTCGGAACTTGTTAGAATTTCTGGTCTTTCTCATGGTACGGATGTATGGTTAGGTAATGCGCAAGATTTAATTCGTTCTGGAAAATGCGATTTAGCTAGCGTAATTTGTTGTCGTGATGACATTATGGTTTACTTGATGTATAACGGTTTAGAACCATCACTTGCCTTCAAAACGATGGAATTTGTGCGTAAAGGTAAAGGATTAACAGACGATATGGTTGAAGCTATGGTCGATAATGAAGTACCAGACTGGTATTTAGATTCATGTAGAAAAATTAAATACATGTTCCCTAAAGCGCATGCTGCCGCTTATGTATTGATGGCAGTACGTATTGCATATTTCAAAGTGCATTATCCATTGTATTATTATGCAAGTTATTTCACGGTACGTGCTTCTGATTTTGACTTAATTTCAATGATTAAAGATAAAGAAAGTATTCGTAATACAGTAAATGACATGTATTCAAGATATATGGATTTAGCTAAAAAAGAAAAAGATACTTTAACTGTACTTGAAATTATGAATGAAATGGCTCAACGTGGTTACCGGATGCAACCAATTAGTTTAGAAAAGAGTAAGGCTTTCGAATTTATAATTGAAGGTGATACTTTAATCCCACCATTTATATCTGTTCCAGGTCTAGGGGAAAACGTTGCACAAAGAATAGTTGAAGCTCGTGAAGAAGGACCATTCTTATCTAAAGAGGATTTAAATAAGAAGGCAGGTTTATCACAGAAAGTAATTGAGTATTTAGATGAATTAGGCTCATTACCTAACTTGCCAGACAAAGCACAACTTTCAATTTTTGACATGTAACAAGTTGTATCAATTAAATTATAAATGCTAATACTAAAATTGATTAAATTAGGTTTGAACAATTATCTCAAACTTAAGGTGCGTGATTTGAAGCTATAAAAATTAGATGACTTACAAATTTTAATTTATATAGAGGTATAATGGCTTTAGCGCATTAAAATAACAACATTAGCGGATTTAAATTACGAAGCGTTTGAAACAATGCTTTAATAAAAAAAGAATTTAAAACTTATAAAACATAGCACAACAAAGTGACTAGCTTGTCATTATGGGATTTATAAAATATAGTTATTTGTATAGAAAATAAACATATGATATAATAATAGTGCTTAAAAAATTAGACTCAGGCAGGAAGAGTGGGCATATTACCCGCTCTTTTCTATTTGCCAAAAAAGGAGGTCAGCATGAGTAAAATAACTGAGCAAGTTGAAGCAATTATTCAACCTGTCCTTAACGACTTAAATTTTGAATTAGTAGAAGTTGAGTTTACAAAAGAAGGAAAAGACCATTTTTTAAGAGTATCTATTGATAAAGAAGGCGGCGTAGACTTAAACGATTGTGCGTTAGCTTCTGAGAAAATCAGCGAAGTTATGGATGCAGAAGATCCTATTCAAGAAATGTATTACTTAGATGTTGCGTCACCTGGTGCAGAAAGACCAATTAAAAAAGACAAAGATTTCCATAACGCTGTAACAAAACCTATTTTCGTTTCTTTATATGCACCAATTGAAGGTTCTAAGGAATGGTTAGGTATTTTAAAATCTGTTGATGATGAAACGATAACTATGGAAGTTAAGGATAAGTCAAAAACAAAACAAGTTGAAATATTAAGAAGCAAGATCGCTAAAGCACGTCATGCTGTAATGATATAACGTGATAAGGAGGATGATAAGTCGTGTCAAGTAATGAATTATTATTAGCAACTGAGTACTTAGAAAAAGAAAAAAAGATTCCTAGAGAAGTGTTAGTTGATGCTATAGAAGCAGCTTTAATCACTGCTTATAAAAAGAATTATGATAGTGCAAGAAGTGTACGTGTTGAATTAAATATGGATAATGGTACATTTCATGTTATCGCACGAAAAGAAGTTGTCGAAGAATCAATGGATGATAGAGAAGAAATTGATTTAAGTACTGCACTTGTTAAAAACCCTGCATATGAAATTGGTGATATTTATGAAGAAGATGTTACACCAAACGATTTCGGGCGTGTGGGTGCTCAAGCAGCCAAACAAGCAGTGATGCAACGCTTACGTGATGCAGAGCGCGAAATCCTATATGATGAATTTATCGATAAAGAAGATGACATCGTAACAGGCTTAATTGATAGAGTAGATCATCGCTATGTTTATGTGAATTTAGGACGTACTGAAGCAGTTTTATCTGAAGCGGAAAGAAGTCCAAATGAAAGTTATATTCCAAATGAAAGAATTAGAGTATACGTAAACAAAGTTGAACAAACTACAAAAGGCCCACAAATTTATGTTTCAAGAAGTCATCCAGGCTTACTAAAACGTTTGTTTGAGCAAGAAGTACCTGAAATATTTGATGGTACAGTAATTGTTAAATCTGTAGCACGTGAAGCTGGAGATCGTTCTAAGATCAGTGTACACTCTGACAATCCTGATATTGACGCAGTCGGTGCATGTGTTGGTGCCAAAGGTTCTCGTGTGGAAGCTGTAGTAGAAGAACTTGGTGGAGAAAAAATTGATATCGTTCAGTGGAACGAAGATCCAAAAATATTTGTCAAAAATGCCTTAAGTCCATCCCAAGTTTTACAAGTTATTGTTGATGAAGCAAACCAATCTACAATTGTTGTCGTACCAGATTATCAATTATCATTAGCGATTGGTAAACGTGGCCAAAATGCCCGTTTAGCTGCTAAATTAACAGGTTGGAAGATTGATATTAAATCTGAAACTGACGCAAGAGAAGCAGGCGTTTATCCAACTGATGAAGGTATCATTGAAGAAGTTGACACGCCTTCAGAAACAGTTGACACAGAGGTAGCACATTCCGAAAATGCTACAAGCGAAATTATAGAAGAAGATGTAGATACTGAAAAATAAATTGGAGTGATTACTTTATGAAAAAGAAAAAAATTCCAATGCGTAAATGTATACTATCAAATGAAATGCATCCGAAAAACGACATGATAAGAGTTGTGATAAATAAAGAAGGCGAAATTTTTGCTGATGCAACTGGAAAACAACAAGGTCGTGGTGCATATGTATCAAAAGATGTTAAATTAGTAGAAGAGGCTCAGCAAAAAGGTATATTAGAAAAATATTATAAAGCTGATGCTGAAACACTAGAACCTGTTTATAAAGAAATTATACGTCTTATTTATCGTGAAGAGATTCCTAAATGACCAAGGACAAAATCGTAAATTTTTTAGGTTTAGCAATGCGTGCTGGAAAAGTTAAAACAGGTGAATCTGTCATTTTAAATGATTTAAAAAAGAACAAGTTAAAGCTCGTAATCATTGCAACAGATGCTTCTGATAACACAGCTAAAGTGATACAGAACAAATGTGAAAGTTACCATATATCATTACGCATATTTGGAACGAGAGCTGAATTAGGACAAGCTTTAGGGAAAGCAGAACGTGTAAACATTGGAATCACTGATCAAGGCTTTGCTAAAAAGTTATTGTCAATGATTGATGAATATCGTAAGGAGTGACTATATGAGTAAAAAAAGAATTTACGAATACGCAAAAGATTTAAAATTAAAAAGTAAAGATATTATAGATGAACTAGCTAAAATGGACGTTGAGGTAACAAGCCATATGCAAACGTTAGAAGACGACCAAATTAAAGCATTAGATAAAATCTATAAACCAGAACAAGCACAACAAGCTGCTAAAGCAGAACAGAAAAGTGCTCAAAACAAACAATCAACGACGAATAATAAAAATAACCAAAGTAACAAAGGCAATCAAAATAATAAATCAAACAACAAGAAAAATAATAAAAACAACAATAAGAATGCTAATAAAAACAATAAAAATAATAAACAACCTAAACAAGAAGAGCCAAAGGAAATACCTTCTAAAATTACGTATCATGATGGTATAACTGTAGGTGAACTTGCTGAGAAGCTAAATATAGATTCTTCAGGTATTATTAAAAAATTATTTTTACTTGGTATAATGGCAAACATTAACCAATCTTTAGATGATGAAACTTTAGAATTAATCGTAGATGATTATGGTGTAGAACTTGAAAAAGAAGTTATCATTGATGAAGAAGACTTATCAATTTATTTTGAAGATGATGCTGATGAAGAAAATGGAATTGAACGTCCAGCAGTTGTAACAATCATGGGACATGTTGACCATGGTAAAACAACATTATTAGACTCAATTCGTCATACTAAAGTAACTGCTGGTGAAGCAGGTGGTATTACTCAGCATATCGGTGCATATCAAATTGAAAATGATGGCAAAAAAATCACTTTCCTTGATACTCCAGGTCACGCTGCATTTACAACAATGCGTGCTCGTGGTGCCCAAGTTACTGATATTACAATTTTAGTAGTAGCAGCAGATGATGGTGTAATGCCACAAACAATTGAAGCGATTAACCATGCTAAAGAAGCAGAGGTACCTACAATTGTGGCTGTAAACAAAGTTGATAAACCAACAGCTAATCCTGACCGTGTAATGCAAGAATTAACAGAATACGGTTTAATTCCTGAAGCTTGGGGCGGCGATACAATTTTCGTACCACTTTCAGCTTTAAGTGGAGACGGTATTGAAGACTTACTAGAGATGATTGTACTAACTTCAGAAGTTCAGGAATTAAAAGCAAACCCAAGTAAACACGCTGTGGGTACTGTGATTGAAGCTGAATTGGATAAATCACGCGGACCATCTGCGTCATTATTAGTTCAAAACGGAACCCTTAATGTTGGCGATTCACTAGTAGTAGGAAACACTTATGGCAGAATCCGTGCTATGGTAAATGATTTAGGTCAACGTATTAAGTCAGCTGGTCCTTCTACACCTGTAGAAATTACTGGTATCAATGATGTACCACAAGCTGGTGATAGATTTGTTGTCTTCAAAGATGAAAAACAAGCAAGACGTATCGGTGAAGCACGTCATGAAGCAAATGTGTTGCAACAGCGTCAAGAAAGTAAGAGCGTTTCATTAGATAACCTGTTCGAACAAATGAAACAAGGTGAAATGAAAGATCTTAACGTAATTATTAAAGGTGATGTACAAGGCTCAGTAGAAGCACTTGCAGCATCATTAATGAAAATAGATGTTGAAGGCGTTAATGTGAGAATCATTCATACAGCAGTAGGTGCAATTAATGAATCAGACGTTACACTTGCAAATGCTTCAAATGGTATCATTATCGGCTTTAATGTACGCCCAGATACTGGTGCGAAAAGAGCGGCAGACAATGAAGGCGTAGATATGCGTTTACACCGCGTTATTTATAACGTTATTGAAGAAATTGAATCTGCAATGAAAGGTATGCTAGATCCAGAATTTGAAGAACAAGTTATTGGACAAGCAGAAGTTCGTCAGACTTTCAAAGTTTCTAAAGTAGGTACAATCGCTGGTAGTTATGTAATTGACGGTAAAATCACACGTAATGCTGGGGTACGTGTGATAAGAGACGGTGTAGTACAATTTGAAGGTGAATTAGACACATTAAAACGTTTCAAAGATGATGTTAAAGAAGTAGCTCAAGGCTACGAATGTGGTATAACAGTTGAAAAATTCAATGACCTTAAAGAAGGCGACATTATTGAAGCATTCGAAATGGTTGAAATTAAAAGATAACTTTTAGATTCTAGCAATATTTTCATTTTTGAAAATAAATTTTTATTAGCAACAAAGCAAACATATAGTATACTGTTTGCTTTGTTTTTTTGTCTCATTTTTTATATTTTTTCTCTTTGGAACATTGTTAACAAGCAATGGTAACACATTAATTTACTGATAAAATAAACTTGAATTATGTACAATATACATGACCATATTTTTCTTTTTTAAAATAATAGTAAAATATAAAAATTGAATATTGCAAACGTTGACCGATTTATTTATATAAATTATATGCCTATTTATAGTTGTAAATTAGATTGAAAAATTATTGTAAATATTCACTCTTTTGAGAGGGCTGACAATAGTTGTCTATGCTTTTAATTAGAATTAAGTTGAATAGGAGGTTATAAATGATGAGTAAATATTTAAAAGATATAAATGAATTTTGGGAACAATATTTTAGTCAGTATAACTCTATTTATGACGAATCAACATTAAAGGCGATTATAAAAAAAATGATACAACAGCGTTTTTACATCCTATGGATTATGCATATTTTCAAGAACATTTTGGAGATAATTTTACTGACATTCCAAGGTTTAAAAAAATGATAGATTTTGCGAACGGCAAAGTTACTTTAAATAAAAATAGACAAAGAGTTACATTTGAAAATGCAGATTTAAACCCAGCAATAGCAAGACCATATTTTGGGAATCCAGAAATTGCCGATATAGTTATATTAAAAAAGCAGCCAGAAAATGATTTCAAAACATACGAACGTAATCTGACTGATGATGAGGCTATTGAATATAGACAGAGAATATTCTTAGATATCCAAGGTAAGTTATCATTTAATGGAAAAAAATTATTTTTACCTTATATAGATAGACATAGATGGTTTGTAAAATATTTATATAGTAATGCGTCTACATTAAAACAATTTAATATCGATCCTAACAGAGTTATGGTTATCAATTTCTTTCCATATCAAACTGGACATTCTGCGGGTATACCTAAAGATTTTTTATCATTTAACCATCAACTTCCATCTCAAGTTAAAAACTTTGAGTTATTAATTAAAATGTTGAAAGACGATAAGCCTCGCATTTATATCGTTAGTGAAGAAGAACTATATATTTCTATATTTAAGAATTTTGCAGATAGTGAATTATGTCAGTATTTAATTGATCATTTATTCGTACTATCATCAAAACAAAATCGTCACCTTACAGTATGTAATGTGCTAAGTTATAGAGAACAACGTATGCGTATTAAGAAAAAACAAGAGCTTAGTAAAATCGAATACTATAAATGGAACCAAGAACAAAAAGCAGCACGTGAAAATGGGTATTCCGATTTCCACGAAAAAGTAAAATCATTGCAATATACATTGGAGAATCAACATTAATAAATTAGGCAAGGCTCTTAAGGAAAATAAGTTAATATTAAAAATCAATAAATACCATCATAAAATATAGTGATTTAGCCTCGTTATCTAGCTGTTTAAATATAAAGCGTTGGTATAAAGAGTGGGACAGAAATCTAATTCAGTTAAAAAGGTTTATTTGTTCTATTTCACAAAGATGATTAAGCTCGATAGAGATAAAAAGTTTTACTGAGCTGTAGTGCATGCATAAAGCCATTAACTTCATAAATTAATAAGTGGTGGGTCTTCGAAGAAGTGAAAGTTTTAGCTATTGCTAATATAATGAGTAAGGCAGAGATATTTATATCTCTGCCTAAATAATAAACGTCAATCTCTATAGAAATTGACGTTTATTTAGTTTTATAAAAATTTATAGCGTGTTGAGCTATCATCTTTCTTATATATAGTACAATTAAGGCAAACTTCTACCTTGTTTATTCCTCGAACTGACATACGAGTCCAACCTAAAATAGCTTTTATAAACCCAAAATTAATTCTATATCAATTTTTCTTTGATTGTAGATTTTTTACTTTATGGTTCAGAAAGCTGTTGATTAATTTGAAATTTGAAATATTCGCAATTATAATTCTTCATTAAGTTTTTTGCTTGTTTTCAAATGAAATTTCATACATATAATTTTTAATAAAGAACGAATTACATTAAAAATGGCTATCCTTATATCATAAGTATAAAGTAGCCATAAATGTTTTGTTTTTTAATTTCTATTTGAAAGGTGGGGTTCGTTAATACGGATGAGTCCTTTATTTTGAGAATAGAAATTTTTGTCTCTGACTTTTTCCATCCTTAAGTTATTTAAAACTTCACAATTAAATAAAAAGAAACAATCAATCGACATGTATATATGATTATTTTAAGTTTTATTTGAGAAGTTAGCAAAACCTATGCCATTTTATAAGCGTCAAAATAAAGCGAAACAGTTTTTTACTGAATCAATAGCACGCCAATACTAAAATCTAAAAGTAAAGCTATTTAGCTAAACTATTTTTCAATAACTAATTTAAATATTGTAAGTGTTGAACAAAGATTTTATAATCATTTTGAAATCGTCAACATAGTGTTGGGGCTTTAGTAAAGTGATTTGGTTAGGATGTTCATAAGCAATATGCATGCTTTCTTCTTTTGAAATAATAATATCTACAATTCGTCCATTATCTACAGATTTGGTATTTACTATGATAAACTGATGCTTAATTTTAGGCCAAATATGATCTTGAATGAACATAGTCACACTATTAATATTTTCGAATACAGATTGGTTATAAACATCATTAAGTTGTTCAACTTCTCTTACAACAGATAAATCGAGAGTATTAACTTTGCCGTTAGCTAAGTAAGTAAACCAATATTTATCAGAAAAATACCTTGTGTATATAGGAATGATACCTGTAATTTGTGTATCTTGTAATTGAACAGAAATTTTATGACTGTTTTCAATCGCTAATTGTATTCTGAAGATTAAGGTTGATTCACTAAGTTCACGATGGATATTGAATTGGCTTAACATTTTATTAGATAATAGTTTTTCTGCTAAATTCGAATTGGCATTTAAACCTCTTATGAGATTATATGTATCTTCGTGTATTATAGGGGTAAAATTTTTCATTCTAAAAATTAAATTAAGTAGTCTATTATTTTTGAATTTATACCTATCAATTTTTAAACGGTGCTTTTCTAAGGCGTTATCGTATACAATCTGCCCTTCTAGACCATGCCATTCTTGATCTTCATATAAAAAATTGTTTATATCACTTATATCTCTTTGGATAGATCTTACATTTACATTGAGTCGTTGTGCCAGTGCTTCTTTATTTAATGCTTTTCCATTTAAAAATCGTGTAT
Organism: Staphylococcus sp. 231237_7MaSpsaltlick; assembly: GCF_043107035.1. Classification (NCBI taxonomy): domain Bacteria; kingdom Bacillati; phylum Bacillota; class Bacilli; order Caryophanales; family Staphylococcaceae; genus Staphylococcus; species Staphylococcus sp. 231237_7MaSpsaltlick. Next base: position 142,310 of record NZ_JBICNX010000010.1, on the reverse strand, counting down.
AAATGTACAAAAGCCGTTCTGGTTTCTCCAATAATATACGCTCCTATTATATTGAAAATAAGGCCGGGTCATTAAAATGTTTCGACCGTTAAAGTGTCACTTAAGTATAATTCATCATGAATTAATCTACTAATTTAAGTTAATGGTGCTAATGTATTTGTACGCTTGTTGGTTAATCTTAGATATAAATATGGGGGAGGGCGATAATATACTTTTGAAAATATGTTGCCACTGTCTCACTCCTTAGAAGTATACCATTATAAATTATGAAATGTGTAATATTTTATTTTTAAATCACATAAATAGTAAGGGAATACATAATAACATATCTTATTGCATTAAAATTAACACTAAGGCAAAAATTTATAACAGTTAGGCAACTCAAAATGAAATTTATAGCGTTTTTATGAAAAATTATTACATAATTTAACAGTTAGGGAATAAAATAATGCTCAACTGTCATAAGATATTTGTATTTTATTAATACTATGCAATTTATCCTTTTAACAATCCTAGCTATATGCAATATATTATTTTAAACTTCGAATAAGTGAAATTTGTTTGACGTTATGAAATAAACTGTCATATAATCTGTAAGTAAGGGAAAGATTAACGGACTGATAAACAATGAGAGGTGAAACTTAATGAATATGAGAGCGGAACGCGTAGGCGAACAAATGAAACAAGAAATCATGGATATCGCTAATAATAAAGTTAAAGATCCAAGAATTGGATTCCTAACGATTACAGAGGTTCAATTAACTAATGATTTATCTATTGCAACAGTTTATCTAACTGTACTAGGAAATGAAAAACAAAAAGCAGATACATTCAAAGGTCTAGAAAAAGCAAAAGGTTTTATTAAATCTGAGCTTGGTTCGAGAATGAGACTTAGAATTATCCCTGAGTTAAATTTCGAATATGATGAATCAATCGATTATGGTAATAAAATTGAACGAATGATTCAAGATTTGCATAAAAAGGATTAATTTATCGAAAAACAGTTAAGACATTCATATAACTTATAATGTTCATGTTGTAATATATAACTTGCGCAATTGCCGAATTTCTTCTAAATTATAATTAAATTAATTTATTTAGTTGATTTGACAAAATTGTGGGGGCGGGAATACGAAATCAAATTTAGTTTTGATTTCTGTCCCGCTCCTTTTTACATAACTTATTATTAACAATTACATGTTAATATGAGATTAGAGCTTTAAAAATCAGACTTTGAAGGTGAAATAAGAATGTATAATGGTATATTACCTGTATTTAAAGATCGAGGATTGACGAGTCATGATGTGGTTTTTAAATTAAGAAAAATATTGAAAACTAAAAAAGTAGGGCACACTGGCACTTTAGATCCTGAAGTTTCTGGTGTGTTACCAATATGTATAGGGGCTGCGACAAAAGTTAGTGACTACATAATGGAAATGGGTAAAACTTATGAAGCAACAGTAAGTTTGGGTAGTACAACTACTACTGAAGATCAAACTGGTGATGTGATAGAGCAAAAATATATACTACCTGGTGAAATTACTGCAGAAAATGTTGACTTGATACTCAAACAATTTGAAGGAGTAATTACTCAAATACCACCAATGTATTCCTCGGTAAAAATAAATGGTAAGAAATTATATGAATATGCTAGAAATAACGAAGAAGTTGAGCGACCTGAACGTCAGGTACACGTATATAAAATTAAGCGCACATCCGAATTACGTTTTGAAGATAAACACTGTCAATTTGATATAATTGTAGGATGTGGTAAAGGTACATATATACGAACACTTGCAACAGATATCGGCAGCGCATTACAATTCCCTGCGCATATGTCAAAATTAACGCGTACACAGAGTGGTGGATTTGACATTAAAGATAGTTTGACTTTAAATGAAATAGTGGAATTACATGAGCATGAATCATTACAAGAAAAGTTATTTCCTATAGAATATGGTTTGAAAGGTTTACCACAAATTATAATTTCAGAAGAAAATATCAAAGCTAAAATTTTGAATGGACAAAAATTTGAAAAAACGATGTTCCAGCAAAATATAGACGATATGGTTACAATGGTAGATGAGGACACACAAAAAGTAATAGCAATTTATGAACCTCATCCAGAAAAACAAGATGAAATTAAACCTAAAAAGGTGTTTAACTAAAGGAGAAATACGCATGAAAGTGATAGAAGTAACTCATCCAATTCAAGAAGAACAATATATAACAGAAGATGTTGCTATGGCTTTTGGATTTTTTGATGGTATGCATAAAGGCCATGCAAAAGTATTTGATATTTTAAATCAAAAAGCAGAAGCTGCGAATTTAAAAAAAGCAGTGATGACATTTGATCCACATCCTTCAGTCGTATTAAATCCTAAACTAAAACGGACTGATTATTTAACGCCGATTCAAGATAAAATAGAAATTTTAGAATCATATGATATTGACTATTGTATTGTCATTAACTTTTCATCTAAATTTGCAGAAGTAAGTGCTGAGGATTTTATACAAGATTATATTATAAAGAATCACGTTAAAGAAGTCATCGCAGGTTTTGATTTTACTTTTGGAAAATATGGCAAAGGAAATATGATGATCCTAGATGAAATGACTGAATTTAATTCGACAGTTGTAAGCAAACAAGAAATTAATTCTGAAAAAATTTCTACTACTGATATAAGAAAATCATTGAAAACTGGAGAGTTACAAAAAGCTAATGATGAATTAGGCTATCGCTATCGTATTAAAGGTACAGTTGTGCAAGGCGAAAAACGAGGAAGAACAATAGGTTTTCCAACAGCAAATGTGCAACCAAGCGGTGATTACGTATTGCCTAAGAATGGTGTTTATGCAGTTAGCATGGAAATAGGTGCGGATAAGCAGATTTATAGAGGAGTTGCTAATGTAGGGGTAAAACCAACATTTCACGACCCTTCTAAAGCTCAAGTCGTAATCGAAGTAAATTTATTTGATTTTGGTGAAAATATTTATGGTGAACGTGTTACCGTATTTTGGCATCATTATTTAAGACCTGAAATTAAATTTGATGGTATTGACCCGTTAGTGGAACAAATGAATAAAGATAAAGAAAAAGCGAAATACTTGTTATCGGTTGATTTTGGTGACGAAGTATCATATAATATTTAAGTCGAATGTGTATTACACATTTTAGCACCTTTACCTTGGCACTTCGAAACTCCGACGATTTGCTCGGATAAAGGCGAATAAAATTAAAGGAGGAAATTGACAATGGCAATTTCACAAGAGCGTAAAAATGAATTAATTAAAGAATATCGTACACACGAAGCGGACACTGGTTCTCCAGAAGTTCAAATCGCTGTATTAACTGCAGAAATCACTGCATTAAATCAACACTTACGTGAGCACAAAAAAGATCATCATTCACGTCGTGGATTATTAAAAATGGTAGGTCGTCGTAGACACTTACTTAACTATTTACGTGACAAAGATGTTCAACGTTACCGTGAATTAATTAAATCATTAGGTATCCGTCGTTAATTATAAGGCGTATATTGATAGAGGCTGGGGCATAATTACATGTCTCAGCCTCAACTTTGATATAGGTATTGATAGATTTGAAAAAGCACTTATAAAACCTACTACTGCTAATGTATAAGACTTAAATTATAATACGAGTAAGATTTATATAACGATTTAAATGTTTCTTCTACTCATCTTTACTTGGGGTGGGATAATGAAATCTTATTAAAATTATTAGATTTCTGTCCTGCTCCTTTTTTATAATTTGAAATGAGCATTTTTAAAAAACAATATACTAATATAAAAATTTTCTAAGAAATGATATGATAGTACTATTAGATATATGAGAGGAGATTTGTAATGTCTCAAGAGAAAAAAGTTTTTAAAACGGAATGGGCAAACAGATCATTGACGATTGAAACTGGTCAACTTGCTAAACAAGCCAATGGTGCTGTACTCGTTCGTTATGGTGATACAGTAGTCTTATCTACTGCGGTCGCTTCAAAAGAACCACGTGATGGTGACTTCTTCCCATTAATGGTTAATTATGAAGAAAAAATGTATGCTGCTGGTAAAATTCCAGGAGGATTCAAAAAACGCGAAGGTCGACCAAGTGATGAAGCAACTTTAACTGCGCGTTTAATCGATAGACCAATTCGTCCATTATTCCCTAAAGGGTATAAATATGACGTACAAATCATGAATACTGTATTAAGTGCAGATCCTGATTGTTCACCTGAAATGGCGGCAATGATAGGTTCATCAATGGCATTGAGCGTTTCTGATATTCCGTTCCAAGGACCAATTGCTGGCGTGAATGTTGGTTATATTGATGGAGAATATATTATCAATCCAACAGTTGCACAAAAGGAAGTATCACGTTTAGATTTAGAAGTTGCTGGTCATAAAGACGCTGTAAATATGGTTGAAGCCGGTGCTAGTGAGATAACTGAAAGTGAAATGTTAGATGCTATTTTCTTTGGACACAGTGAGATTCAACGCTTAGTTAATTTCCAACAAGAAATTGTAGATCATATCCAACCTGAGAAGAAACCGTTCGTTCCGGTTGAAAAAGATGAGTCACTTGTAGAAAAAGTTACTCAATTGACAGAAGCAAATGGTTTGAAAAATGCTGTTTTAACATTTGATAAACAACAACGTGATATTAACTTAGATAATTTAAAAGAAAAAGTTGCAGCTGAATTTATCGATGAAAGTGATGCTGACAATGAAGCTTTAATTAAAGAAGTTAATAGCATTTTGAACGATTTAGTTAAAGAAGAAGTAAGAAGATTAATTGCAGATGAAAAAATAAGACCAGATGGCCGTAAAACGGATGAAATTCGTCCGCTTGAATCAGAAGTTGGTGTATTACCAAGAGCTCATGGTTCGGGATTATTTACACGTGGTCAAACACAAGCACTTTCAGTATTAACGTTAGGCTCAATGAGCGAATATCAAATTCTAGATGGTTTAGGCGAAGAAGAACAAAAACGCTTTATGCATCATTATAATTTCCCTAACTATTCAGTAGGTGAAACTGGTCCAGTACGTTCTCCAGGACGTCGTGAAATCGGACACGGTGCTTTAGGAGAGCGTGCGCTTAGCCATATTATTCCTGATGTAAAAGATTTTCCTTATACTGTTAGAATTGTAAGTGAAGTTTTAGAATCAAATGGTTCTTCGTCACAAGCATCAATTTGCGGTTCTACATTAGCATTAATGGATGCAGGTGTACCTATTAAAGCACCAGTAGCAGGTATTGCGATGGGACTAGTTACACGTGATGATAGTTATACAATCTTAACTGATATTCAAGGTATGGAAGATGCATTAGGCGATATGGACTTTAAAGTTGCCGGAACATCTGAAGGTATTACTGCTATTCAAATGGATATCAAAATTGACGGTTTAACAAAAGAAATTATTAAAGAAGCTTTAGAGCAAGCACGCGTTGGTCGTCTTGCAATTCTGGATCATATGTTACAAACGATCGATACACCACGTAATGAATTAAGTGCATTTGCACCAAAAGTAGTAACTATGACGATTAAACCAGAAAAAATTAGAGATGTAATTGGGCCTGGCGGTAAAAAAATCAATGAAATTATTGATGAAACGGGTGTTAAATTAGATATTGAACAAGATGGTACAATATTCATTGGCGCAGTTGATAAAGATGCGATTGATCGCGCGCGTAATATTATAGAAGATATCACGCGTGAAGCAGAAGTTGGCCAAGTATACGAAGGAAAAGTAAAACGTATTGAGAAATATGGCGCTTTCGTTGAATTGTTCCCAGGTAAAGATGCGCTTGTTCACATTTCACAAATTGCTAATGAACGCATTGAAAAAGTAGAAGATGTGTTGAAAGTTGGAGACACATTTAAAATAAAAGTAACTGAAATTGATAAACAAGGACGCGTTAATGCTTCGCATAAAGCTTTGTTGTAAAATCAAAATCTTAATACATTGAATTTTTAATTAGAGGCTAGTCATTGGTTTATGCTTTTATAGTAGAATGCCGTTAATTCTATTGTAAAAGCATGCTTAATCAGTATAAACTAGTTTCTTTTTTATTATATAAAAGTCAATTATTTATATCGTAAAGATAAAATTATACATAAAATTTAAATACTATAAAATTATTGATATGCAATATGTAATTTTCTATAAATATTTTAGACTATTTTGAAATTTCAGCTTGATTTCAAATACAAATAATTTAAGAAAATGTAATAACGATTACATTTATAAGTGTTTAACCTTTACCAGATATTACTTTAATAGTGTACATAAAGCCTATTTTAACTTATAATAAATTATGAGTTTATATATGGACGGGAATTTAAATAGGAGGTAACATTTTGAGTTTAATAAAGAAAAATAATAAAAATATTCGCATCATTCCACTCGGCGGAGTTGGAGAAATAGCGAAAAATATGTATATCGTCGAAGTAGATGACGAAATGTTCATGCTTGACGCTGGCTTAATGTTCCCAGAAGATGAGATGTTAGGTGTAGATATCGTTATACCAGATATTCAATATGTTATTGAGAACAAAGATAAATTAAAAGGGATCTTTTTAACACATGGACATGAACACGCAATTGGTGCTGTTACTTATGTATTAGAACAAGTTGATGCACCAGTTTATGGATCGAAACTTACAATTGCTTTAATTAAAGAAAATATGAAAGCACGTAATATTAATAAAAAAGTTAGATATTATACCGTTAATAATGAATCTATCATGCGTTTCAAAGGTGTCAATGTAACATTCTTTGATACAACACACAGTATTCCAGATAGTTTAGGTGTATGCATTCATACTTCTTATGGGGCAATTGTATATACAGGTGAATTTAAATTTGACCAAAGTTTACAAGGTCATTATGCGCCAGACTTAAAGAAAATGACTGAAATTGGTGAGGCAGGTGTATTTGCATTAATTAGCGATTCAACTGAAGCAGAAAAACCTGGATATAATACACCTGAAAATGTGATTGAATCGCACATGTATGACGCCTTTACAAAAGTGAAAGGTAGATTGATTGTGTCTTGCTACGCATCTAATTTTATCCGTATTCAGCAAGTTTTAAATCTTGCACAAAGATTAAATAGAAAAGTATCATTCTTAGGTCGTTCATTGGAAAGTTCTTTTAATATTGCTAGAAAAATGGGGTACTTTGATATATCAAAAGACTTATTAATCCCAATAAATGAAGTTGAAAATTATCCTAAAAATGAAGTTATTATTATTGCTACTGGTATGCAAGGTGAGCCAGTAGAAGCTTTAAGCCAAATGGCTCAAAAAAAACACAAAATAATGAATATCGAACCAGGAGATTCTGTATTTTTAGCTATTACTGCTTCTGCTAATATGGAAGTGATTGTCGGAAATACGCTTAACGAATTAGTACGTGCTGGTGCAGAAATTATCCCAAATAGTAAAAAGATTCACACTTCAAGTCATGGTTGTATGGAAGAATTGAAGATGATGATTAACATTATGAAACCTCAGTATTTTATTCCGGTTAACGGTGAATTTAAAATGCAGATTGCACACGCAAAATTAGCGAATGAAGCAGGTGTGCAACCAGAAAAAATCTTCCTTGTTGAAAAAGGCGACGTAGTTAATTACGATGGAGAAGAAATGATTTTAAATGAAAAAGTTCACTCGGGTAATGTACTAATTGATGGTATTGGTGTCGGCGACGTCGGTAATATCGTACTAAGAGATCGTCACCTGTTAGCTGAAGATGGTATTTTTATCGCAGTTGTAACACTTGATCCTAAAAATAGACGAATTGCAGCTGGTCCAGAAATTCAATCTAGAGGTTTCGTTTATGTTAGAGAAAGTGAAGTTTTATTAAATGAAGCTGAAGAAAAAGTCCGTGAAATCGTTGAATTAGGATTACAAGAGAAACGTATTGAATGGTCTGAAATTAAGCAAAATATGCGTGATCAAATTAGCAAACTTTTATTTGAAAATACAAAACGTCGTCCAATGATTATTCCAGTAATTTCTGAAATTTAATAATTTCTGTACTAAACAAAGAGGTTAAGACAAGCGCTCAGGTAAATATTTTGTAAGGTGAATTGCGATTGAATGTTTTGAAGTGAAATGACATTCACGCACCCTTTGAAATGACTACACGCGTAATATGTCTTACCTCTTTTATGTTATTATAGATGGAAGGGTTAAATTTTAAGCATACATAAAATTGTATATATTCAATTAATAAATTTATTATTATTGCTAATATTAAAAAATTATTTTTACAGTAGTGGGTGAATATAAAAATAATTTTGAGCACAGTCGAAGAAGAAGGTGGTAAACTTGGCACAAACAAAAAAGAAACAAACAACAAAAAGAAAACCTACGAATACAAGAAAGAAAACAACTAATAATAAGAAAAAACAAGGGGATAGCCCATTAAGATATATTGTGGCAATCGCCATTTTTGTAATAGTAACCTTGGGTATCTTTCAACTTGGTATTGTTGGAACGATGATAGATAGTTTCTTCAACTATTTATTTGGCACAAGTAGATTCTTAACATATATTCTTATTTTAATAGGTACAGTTTTTATTACATATTATAAAGCGTTGCCCAAAACGAGGCGCACTGTTGGCGCATTTGTATTACAATTGGCCTTACTATTAGTTAGTCATATTGTCTTTTACTTTTCACATAAAGTACAAGCCCAACGTGAACCAGTTTTATCTTTTGTATATAAATCTTATGAGCATTCTAATTTTCCTGTATTTGGAGGCGGTTTAATAGGTCATTACCTATTAGCACTATTTATCCCCCTGATTTCTATTGTAGGTATTATTATTGTAACGATACTACTAATCGCTTCAAGTATCATTTTGTTATTAAAACAAAAGCATCGTGACGTATCTAAGTTATTATTTGAAAAGGTGAAAGTTAAAAGTAAAGATGCTTCCGAAAATTACCAAGAACGACGCAAGCAGAATAAAGTGAAGAAAGAAGCTAAAGCACGTGTTAAAGCAGAGAAAAAAGCAGAACAACAGGCAGAACAACAAGCGAGAACTGAAACTCAAAAATCAGATGAAAATGTTACAGATGTTAGTGATTTAAAAGAAATACCAAGGCCAAAATCTGAGCAACAATTATCTATCCCTATATACGGTCATAGTGATAGTGAAGATGGCCACAAGCAAAATTCAGAAAAGCCTATAGGCAAACGCACTAAGCGAATGTTTGATCAAGAAGGGCATCTCGCACAAAAAGCAACACAACCAGACACTAAATTAAATCAGGCATCACTAGACCAACAAATAGATGATATGGATTCTGAACAAAGCGAACAAGGTGAAGCGATTAATTCAATTTCTGAAGCAGGTGAAGTAGAAAATGAAACATATACTTTACCACCTCTTACTTTACTTAAGCAACCAGCGAAACAAAAGGCTACGTCTAAAGCAGAAGTTCAGAAAAAAGGACAACTATTGGAAACAACACTTAAAAACTTTGGTGTCGATGCGAGAGTTACACAGATAAAAATAGGGCCAGCAGTGACACAATATGAAATCCAACCAGCACAAGGGGTTAAAGTTAGTAAAATTGTTAACTTGCATAATGATATTGCACTTGCACTTGCTGCCAAAGACATTCGAATAGAAGCACCGATACCTGGCCGTTCTGCTGTTGGAATTGAGGTCCCTAATGATAAGATTTCTCTTGTTTCATTAAAAGAAGTTTTAGATGAAAAATTCCCAGCTAAAAATAAATTAGAAGTAGGTTTAGGCAGAGATATTTCAGGTGATCCTATAACAGTCGAACTAAATAAAATGCCACATATGCTTGTTGCAGGGTCTACAGGAAGTGGTAAATCTGTCTGTATTAACGGTATAATTACAAGTATTTTACTTAATGCTAAACCACATGAGGTAAAACTTATGTTAATTGACCCAAAAATGGTAGAATTGAACATATACAACGGTATTCCTCATTTACTGATACCAGTTGTGACTAATCCTCACAAAGCATCACAGGCACTAGAAAAAGTCGTTGCTGAAATGGAACGTCGTTACGATTTATTCCAACATTCTTCTACTAGGAATATAGAAGGTTATAATGAAGCAATTAGACGTCAAAATGCCGAATTAGAAGAAAAACAATCAGAACTACCATACATTGTTGTTATTGTCGATGAGTTAGCAGACTTGATGATGGTTGCTGGTAAAGAAGTAGAAAACGCTATTCAACGTATTACGCAAATGGCACGTGCGGCAGGTATTCATTTAATTATTGCAACTCAAAGACCTTCTGTAGATGTCATTACTGGATTAATTAAAAATAATATACCTTCAAGAATAGCTTTTGCAGTAAGCTCACAAATCGACTCTCGTACAATTATTGACAGCGCCGGTGCTGATAAATTGTTAGGTAAAGGCGACATGCTATATGTAGCTAATGGTGGTTCTACTAGAACGCGTGTACAAGGCGCATTTTTAAGTGACCAAGAAGTACAAGATGTCGTGAATTATGTCGTAGAACAACAAAAAGCTAATTATGTAAAAGAAATGGAACCAGATGCACCAGTTGATAAATCAGAAATGAAAAGTGAAGATGCGCTTTATGATGAAGCATATTTGTTTGTTTTAGAACAACAAAAAGCGAGTACTTCTTTATTACAAAGACAATTCAGAATTGGTTATAATCGAGCTTCAAGATTAATGGACGATTTAGAACGTAATCAAGTTATTGGACCACAAAAGGGTAGTAAACCTAGACAAATTTTAGTGGATATTGATAGTGATGAGGTGTAAATATGGAACTAACTTCAGTTTATAAAGTAAAAGAATGGATGATTCAACAAATTAAGGAAGGCAATTTACAACATGGGGAGCCACTTCCGAGTAATTTAGCAATAGCAAGAACTTTAAAAGTAAAAACAGATGATGTTTATGACGCAGTAGATGAATTAATTACTGAGCAAGTATTATCCAATAATTTAGAAGAAGGTGCACGTGTTAAATCACTGCACCCATTCTATTATCCATTGGAAGAAGTTGTGAGCATTAGTAAAATGATTAAAGACCAAGGTTATACCCCAGGAACAGAATATATTAGTTTCGATGAAAAACCAGCAACCTCTTTAGATTCTAAAAGATTAAATATTGCAGATAAGGCGCCTGTAACTATTATAGAACGTTTAAGAACTGCAGATAGAAAGCCAGTCGTTTATTGTTTAGATAAAGTGCCTGCAAATGATTTGACTTGTGCACAATACCAAAGTAGTGATGAGTCACTTTTAGGTGCAATTGAAGCCTATACTAATAAAAAAGTTTCATACGCAGATACTGAAATGGAAGCGATTAGTTATGAGCCCCATATATCGGATATCTTAGGAGCTTCGCCACATGAAGGGCTCATGTTGTTAAAATTAGTCCACTATGATACAAATGATCAACCGATATTATATTCATTTAATTATTTCAAAAGTAGTTTAGTTAAATTTAAAACGGTTAAAAACAGATTATAATAATAAATTTATGGAAGTGAGGCATGACAATTTGAAAATAGAAAAACCACAGAAGGATTTACACATTAAAGTGTTGCCGACAACAAAATTTAAAACCACAACGATTACATTAAAATTTATGGCACCATTAGATAGCGAAACGATGACTGCACGATCTATTTTAAGCAAACTCTTAGTACGTGCTACAAAACAATGGCCATCAGATAAGGATTTTAATCGACATTTATCTCATTTATACGGAGCTTATGTAAACAGTTTTGTGTCCAAATTTAAAGATAAACATGTTATCACAATATCTTTAGAATTAGTAAATGAACGTTATTTAAAAGACCAAACGCCACTTTTTGAAAAAGGATTAGAATTACTTAAAGAAATGATATACAATCCTTTAATATTAGATAATCAATTTGATGAAACATTTGTTACTCAAGAAAAATCGTTATTATCTAAAAAATTAAATGCTATGATTGACAACAAATCGCAAATTTCATTTTTGAACTTATTGAAATATATGTTTGGCGAACAACCGTACCGACATTTAGCAACTGGACAAGTTGAATACATAGCTGACATAACGCCAGAAACTTTATATCATACATATCAATCTATGTTGCAAAATGACTACTGCGCAGTATATGTAGTAGGTAATGTAGATCAACAACAGGTAAAATCTCAAATACAAACATATTTTAATATTAATCCATTCTCTTTTGAATTATCACAAGCTAATCCAATAGGACAAGCACATGCTAAACCTCAAGTCATTGTAGAGACAGATGACATCGATCAAGCTAAATTAAATATGGGCTTTAAATTACCAGCTAAATACGGAGATCCTGAGTATTTTGCGATGATTGTATTTAATGTAATGTTTGGCGGAGATCCATCATCCGTATTATTTAATGAAGTACGAGAAAAGCAAAGTTTAGCATATTCCATTCATTCTCAAATAGACGCTAAAAATGGTTTTCTATTTGTATTAAGTGGTGTGTCAATTGATAAATATGAAGTTGCTAAAGAGACGATTGTGTCAGAATTCGAGAAATTCCAACAAGGGGATTTTGAAGAAGATAAAATAACGCTTGCTAAAAAGGTTATTTTATCACAAAGACAAGAGTCCCATGATAGGGCTAAAAGCATTATAGAAATCATGAATAACAATATATTGTTAGATGAACCAATGTCAGAAGAAAGTTATATTTCAGGGATTCAAAATGTTGGTAAATTAGAAATCCAACAGTTGGCACAAGCAACTACACTAGATACAATCTATATTTTGACAAAAGGGGGCGATGACTAATGAATGAAACCTACTATGACCAAATTGACGAGCGAGTATTTGAAGCTGAATTTAAAAATGGTTTAAAATTATTCATAATTCCTAAAAAAGGGTTTCAAAAAACCTTTGTGACTTATACAACGCAATTTGGGTCGTTAGACAATAAATTTAAGCCACATGGTAGTGATGAATTTGTAACAGTTCCTGATGGTGTGGCTCACTTCTTAGAGCATAAGTTATTTGAAAATGATAACGATGAAGAAGATTTATTTACAGCATTTGCTGAAGACAATGCACAGGTAAATGCATTTACTAGTTTTGATAGAACAAGCTATTTATTTAGTGCAACAGATAATATAGAGCGTAATATCAAACGCTTATTAACTATGGTCGAAACACCTTACTTCACTAAAGAAACAGTAGATAAAGAAAAAGGTATAATTGCTGAAGAAATCAAAATGTACCAAGAACAACCTGCTTATAAATTGATGTTTAATACCTTAAGAGCTATGTATGATACACACCCAATACGTGTTGATATTGCTGGTAGTATTGAAAGTATTTATGAAATAACTAAAGACGATTTATATCTATGTTATGAAACGTTTTATCATCCTTCTAATATGGTATTATTTGTCGTTGGTGATGTAGATGTAAATCATATTTATAAAATTATTGAAGAGCATGAGAACCAACGTGATAAAGAAGCACAACCACAAATTGTAAGAGACCCATTGATTGAGCAGACTTCAGTGAAAACACCAAATGTTTCAGAAGCGATGAAATTACAATCACCAAGATTAATGTTAGGTTTTAAAAATGAACCATTATCTGATGAACCAAATGAAACTTTTGTTAAACGTGATTTAGAAATGACTTTATTCTATGAAATGATATTTGGTGAAGAAACAGATTTTTATCAGTCATTACTCAATGACGAATTAATTGATGAAACTTTTGGATATCAATTTTTATTAGAATCTACATATAGTTTTTCCGTTATAACAAGTGCAACGCAATACCCCGATAAGTTAAAGGCATTATTATTAGATGAAATTAAAAGCAACTTAGGCAAACTTGACGATGTAGAAGCTTTTAGCCTATTGAAAAAACAATTTATTGGTGAATTTATTTCAGGTTTGAACTCTCCGGAATATATTGCAAATCAATATACAAAGTTATATTTTGAAGGAGTAAGTTTGTTCGACTTATTAGATATTGTTGAAGGTATTACTTTAGAGAGTGTTAATGAAACAGCACAAACATGTTTGAATTTATCACAAGTAGTAGATAGTCGCTTGGAGATGAAGTAATAGTGAAAGCATTAGTTATGGGTGGTTCCGGTACAATAGGAAAAGCAATTGTGAAGCGATTATTAGCTGATGGTTTTGAAGTGATTGTTCATTATAATAATGCGAATATTGAAACACTCCAAAGCGATTTTATTGGAAAACCAGTAGAGTTTTTGCAATGTGATTTAAATCAAGATATAGATTTAGAATCACACTTTGCTTATATTAGAAATCTTGACTGCTTGGTATACGCAAGTGGAACAGCTTTATATGGTCAGTTACAAGATGTAACTGATAAAGAAATAGATGATTGTTATCAAATCCACGTGCGTCAATTAATTAGAATATGTAGATATTTCACCAACCGATTACGACAAAGCAGTCATGGTCGCATTGTTATCATATCATCTATTTGGGGAGAAACCGGTGCAAGTATGGAGACAATTTACTCTGCAATGAAGGGGGCTCAAATTGCATTTGTAAAAGCTTTGAGTCAAGAATTAGCAATGACAACAGTAACCGTAAATGCGATTACTCCTGGGTTTGTTAGTGGAAACATGTCTCAAGTATGGTCTGACGAAGAATTACAGGCAATTACTGAAGAATTGCCTCAGCAAAGACTTATTGACCCTATTGAGATAGCGCATACTTGTAGTTATTTGTGTCATCCTATGGCAAGAAGCATTACCGGAACAATTCAAAAAGTTAATGGTGGATGGTACGTATAGATTTTTTAATAATATACAGAAAATAAACCAACTATGAAACATTCAATGATATAATATCATTACAATAAAATGCTTATATGGATATTTAAGTTTAAAAAATGTAATGACTAAGTTGTTTTAAATGAGTTATATGCTTACGTATAAATTGTACATAAGTGGTTTTAAAATAAAGGGGTGCTTATTTCATGACAGTTGCTACTAAAAAAGAATGGTATTTAGAGTATGAGATAACGATGAACCGAGCAGGACTTTTAGGTGATATATCAAGTTTGTTAGGCATGATGGGGATTAGTATCGTAACAATCAATGGTATTGATGAAGGTCGTAGAGGTCTATTAATTAAATCTGATAGTCTAGAAAAAGTAAGCCGTTTCGAAAATATCGTGACAGAAATAGATGATATTTCGATTACTAAATTAAGAAAACCAGAGTTAAGAGATCGATTGGCAGTAAGACATGGAAGATACATAGAGCAGGATGCCGATGATAAAAAGACATTTCGCTTTGAAAGAGAAGACTTAGGTTTACTAGTTGATTTTATGGCGGAACTGTTTAAAGAAAAAGGTCATAAATTAATTGGTATTCGTGGAATGCCTAGAGTTGGTAAAACAGAATCAATTGTAGCAGGTAGCGTCTGTGCGCACAAACGTTGGTTATTTATTAGCTCTACCCTTATTAAACAAACGGTGCGTAGTTCACTAATCAAAGGTGAATATGATTCAGACCATGTCTATATTATTGATGGTGCTGTTACAGCAAGAGAGTCCAGTCAGAAGCACCAAGAACTAGTGAAAGAAGTTATGAGTCTTCCAGCTATTAAAGTAGTTGAACACCCTGACTTATTTGTTGAAGCAAGCGACTATAAGATGAGCGATTTTGATTATATTATTGAATTAAGAGAAAATAAAAATCAAGAGATTCATTATGAAGAAATGAAAAAACAAACAGTTAAGAGCAAAAACAATTTGGATTTTGGTAATGATCCATTTGGTGGCGGCTTTGGTTTCTTTGAATAATAATGATTGTTGATTGAGGAGGGCTGACATCATGAACTTAGTTGGTCAGACATTAAAAGGGCGACGAGAACGTTTAGGTATGACATTAAATGAATTAGAATCGCGTACACAAATTAAGCGACAAACATTAGTAATGATTGAAAATAATGATTTCGAATCATTAAAAAAAGCTGAGTATGCGGAAGGTTTCATAAGGAAATACGCTAAAGCAGTGAATATTGATTCTGTACAGTTGATTAATGCACACAGAGAAGAAATCCCGAATAATGATGAAGCGATACATCAAACAATTGCAGCTTTTGCGAATGAGGACAAACCAACATACCGTAGCAAGAATAAAGAACCCTTACAAGTGGCTGTTGTGATAAGTGTAGTAATTATTATTACAGCATTGTTGTGGGTATTTTCAGTATTGGTATTTTAAAGTGACAAATAAATGTAAGTTATAAGTTATAAATAGAAAAGAGGACTTTGTATGAATATACCGAATTGGATAACTGTGTTTAGAGTTATACTAATTCCAATATTTCTTGTTTTTGCATTAGTAGATTTTGGATTTGGTAACGTTTCATTTATCGGTGGATATGAAATTAAAATTGAATTATTAATAAGTGGCGTAATTTTTATTATTGCATCCCTAAGTGATTTCTTAGATGGCTATTTAGCTAGAAAATGGGGACTTGTTACAAATATGGGGAAATTTTTAGACCCACTTGCAGATAAATTATTAGTCTCAAGTGCACTTATTGCGCTTGTAGAAATTGGCTTAACAAATTCATGGGTAGCCATTATCATTATTGCCCGTGAATTTGCAGTTACTGGTTTGCGTTTATTGCAGATTGAACAAGGATTTGTAAGTGCTGCTGGTCAACTAGGTAAGATTAAAACAGCCGTTACAATGGTAGCAATCATTTGGATACTCTTTGGTGATCCACTCGTTACATGGGTTGGTTTCCCAATAGGACAAGTGTTGTTGTACATTGGTGTGTTCTTTACAATTTTATCTGGTATAGAATACTTCTACAAAGGTAAAGATGTTTTTAAAGTATAATTAAATTTATTAATAAACTGGAAGATGGACTAGTTCTATAGACATCTTCCAGTTTTTTGATGTTTTATGATATGAAGTCAGATTTTTCGTTTTTGAGAGGTTTTCATTTTATAATTAAGGGAAGTAAAAACATATTGTTTAACAAAGGACATTAAAAGTATATATAAGATTATATGAACTTTGTTTTTGAGGAGGAGTATTTGTGAATATATCAATCATCGCAGTAGGTTCGGAATTATTATTAGGACAGATTGTTAATACGAATGGCCAATATCTATCAAAATTATTAAATGGTGTCGGTCATAATGTTGTAGAGCATTCTGTAATTGGGGATAATCCACAACGTTTAGAAAGAGTAGTAAATCAAGCCCTTACTCAATATGATACCGTGATTTTAACGGGTGGCTTAGGGCCAACAAAAGATGATTTAACCAAACATACTGTAGCTAAAATATTAGGTCGCGAATTAGTAATTGATGAACATGCGCTAAATTATATTGAATCATATTTTAGAGAGCAAGACATCGACATGACACCAAATAATAGACAACAAGCGCTTGTGATTGAAGGTGCATCTATTTTAGAAAATAAAGTTGGTATGGCGCCGGGTATGTTTGTTAATCATGGAGATAAAAAAATTGCTTTGCTACCAGGTCCCCCAAAAGAAATGCAACCAATGGCGAAACACGAGTTATTACCTCATCTCCTTAATGGTGAACACACAATATTTTCAGAGTTACTACGCTTTGCAGGTATAGGTGAATCAAAAATAGAAACTGAATTAATGGATTTAATAGATCAGCAAACAAATCCTACTATTGCACCGCTTGCTGGAACTCATGAAGTAAATATAAGATTAACTGCAAACGGGACATCACAGCAAGCATGCAAGGATTTAATCGCACCTGTGAAAGCTTCAATATTAAATCGCATTGGTAATTATTATTACGGTTCTGATGATATTCTTCTAGAACAAGCTTTTATGTCATTGGTCAATGAAACTTTTGCTATTTATGATGGCGTGACTGATGGCGAACTATATTCTAGAATGAAAAATTTTGATGAAAGTCAAATGTTGAGAGGTATGTTACCTCATCACTCACAATTTATAAATGAACATGATACAATTGAATCTCAACTTTCAATGACAGCACAAATTATAAGAGATTTTTACAATGCAAAAGTCGGTATCTCGATATTGAGTGAAGTTGACACCGTGTATTTAGGTATTTTAAAAGGTGATAACTTAACAATTCAATCATTTAAAATGACTCGTAAAAGGAATCTAATGAAAAGTAGAACACAAAATTATGTATTAATTAGGTTACTAAATTTGTTTAAATAGTTAATAACTGTTTGCTAAAACTCAAAAATATAGCACGTGTGTTCTATTTTTGAGTGTTTATCATATTTCTTTAGCGAACAAATATTCGCAAAATACTTGCAGAATAATCTAAATCAAGGTATAGTATGGTTAAGATATTTTTCAGAGAGAGAATTCTCATATAGGAGGTCCAACATTGGATAACGATCGTCAAAAGGCTTTAGATACAGTAATTAAAAATATGGAGAAATCATTTGGTAAAGGCGCAGTAATGAAATTGGGTGACAATGAAGCACGCAAAGTTTCAAGTGTTTCAAGTGGTTCTGTAACATTAGATAATGCTTTAGGAGTAGGTGGTTACCCTAAAGGTAGAATTGTAGAAATTTATGGTCCTGAAAGTTCTGGTAAAACGACTGTGGCACTTCATGCCATTGCGGAAGTTCAAAGAAATGGTGGCGTGGCAGCCTTTATTGACGCTGAACACGCATTAGATCCAGTTTACGCAGAAGCATTGGGTGTTGATATTCAAAACTTATATTTATCACAACCTGACCATGGTGAACAAGGATTAGAAATTGCAGAAGCATTTGTAAGAAGTGGTGCTGTTGAGATAGTTGTCGTTGACTCTGTTGCAGCATTAACGCCTAAGGCAGAAATTGAAGGTGAAATGGGAGATACACACGTTGGCTTACAAGCACGTTTGATGTCACAAGCCCTAAGAAAACTTTCAGGAGCGATATCTAAATCAAATACAACTGCAGTATTTATTAACCAAATTCGTGAGAAAGTCGGTGTTATGTTTGGTAACCCTGAAGTTACACCAGGTGGCCGTGCACTGAAATTCTATAGTTCTGTTCGTTTAGAAGTACGTCGTGCGGAACAATTAAAACAAGGACAAGATATTGTTGGTAATAGAACTAAAATTAAAGTTGTTAAGAATAAAGTCGCACCACCATTTAGAGTTGCTGAAGTTGATATTATGTACGGTAAAGGCATATCTAAAGAGGGAGAATTAATCGATTTAGGTGTGGAAAATGAAATCGTTGATAAATCGGGTGCTTGGTATTCTTACAATGGTGACAGAATGGGACAAGGTAAAGAAAACGTAAAATCTTACCTTAAAGAAAACCCAGCTGTTAAAGCAGAAATAGATAGAAAACTAAGAGAAAAATTAGGCATATTTGATGGCGATGTCGAAGAGTCGGAAGCTGAAAATACAGCGACACTTTTTGATGAAGAAGAATAGGATAAATAGTTGCAATAACATACTGTAAATTATTAACTTATTACATTTATTTAGTAGGAAAACAAACTAAACCCTCAACAAGGTGTTTAGTTTGTTTTTTGTTCAATGTATATAAAAAGTTGGCAACATAAATTTAAATTATTGTTTGGTTAAAACATCTGTAGAATTTTATCAGGATATACTTAAAATATAAAATAGTTTATAAGGAAATTCATTATATCTTATCATTATGTATGATATTCATATAAGAATATAAAAATATTATGTTAATCGATTTCGTTTCAAAAACAAGATGAATTAAGGCTTAATAAACATTGAAGTAAATTTAGTGTAAAAGAGACGCCTCAAATATTGAATTATTGTGTAGTCAAACCTTGACACTTCTTAGTTTAAAACCGTACAATTACATTGTATGATTCTTATATAACTTCATATAATCATATTGAATTTTGATATACAGAGCAAAATCCTAGATAAAAGGGGGTGTTTGTGTGAATTTGTTAAGCCTCCTACTCATTTTGCTAGGTATTATTCTCGGAGTTGTTGTAGGGTACGTCGTTGCCCGAAATATATTGCATCAAAAGCAATTACAAGCAAGACAGACTGCCGATGATATTATCGAACAAGGTAATAAAGAAGCAGAGAATATTAAGAAGGAAAAGCTTCTAGAAGCTAAAGAAGAAAACCAAGTCATAAAAGAAAAAACTGAAAATGAACTTCGTGAAAGACGTGCAGATCTTCAAAAGCAAGAAGCAAGACTTCTACAAAAAGAAGAAAACTTAGAGCGAAAATCTGACCTGTTAGATAAAAAGGATGAGATTTTAGAGCAAAAAGAGTCTAAACTTGAAGAACGACAACAACAAGTAGATGCAAAAGAGAGTAGTGTTCAAACATTAATAAATAAGCATGAACAAGAATTAGAACGCATCTCTGGTCTCTCTCAAGAAGAAGCTGCACAAGAGCAACTTCAAAGAGTTGAAGAGGAATTGTCACAAGATATTGCTATACTTGTTAAGGAAAAAGAGAAAGAAGCAAAAGAAGCAGTCGATAAAAATGCAAAAGAGTTATTAGCAACTACTGTTCAAAGGTTAGCTGCAGAACATACTTCTGAATCAACAGTATCAGTTGTTAATTTACCAAACGACGAAATGAAAGGTCGAATCATTGGTAGAGAAGGTAGAAATATTAGAACTTTAGAAACGTTAACTGGTATTGATTTAATTATAGATGATACACCAGAAGCGGTAATCCTCTCTGGTTTTGACCCAATTAGACGTGAAATTGCAAGAACTGCATTAGTTAATCTTGTTTCAGATGGTCGTATCCATCCTGGACGTATTGAAGATATGGTAGATAAAGCTCGAAAAGAAGTAGACGATATCATTAGAGATGCTGGGGAACAAGCTACATTTGAAATTAATGTGCATAACATGCATCCAGATTTAGTGAAAATCTTAGGTCGTTTACAGTATCGTACTAGCTATGGACAAAATGTATTGAAACATTCTATTGAAGTTGCACACCTAAGTGGTATGTTAGCAGCAGAATTAGGAGAAGACGTTACATTAGCTAAACGTGCTGGACTACTTCATGACGTTGGTAAAGCAATTGATCACGAGGTTGAGGGAAGCCATGTAGAAATTGGCGTTGAATTAGCTAAAAAATATGCTGAGAATGAAACAGTTATTAATGCAATCCATTCTCACCATGGTGATGTCGAACCGACTTCTATTATTTCTATTTTAGTTGCAGCTGCCGACGCATTGTCAGCAGCAAGACCAGGTGCTCGTAAAGAGACTCTAGAAAACTATATTAGAAGATTGGAAAGACTAGAAACACTTTCAGAAAGCTATGATGGTGTTGAGAAAGCATTTGCAATCCAAGCGGGTAGAGAAATTCGAGTTATTGTATCGCCTGATACTATCGACGACTTAAAATCACATCGCTTAGCAAGAGATATTAAGAGCCAAATTGAAGATGAACTTCAATATCCTGGCCATATAAAAGTGACAGTTGTTCGTGAGACTAGGGCAATTGAATATGCAAAATAAAATTTTAAAAATTTAATGACGAATTTTTTAAACAAACTAAACGAAATTATCGTTTAGTTTGTTTTTTTATAGTCAAATGAGCATATAGATTTGATATTTAGATAAACCAAAACAAATGAAAAACACCTCAAACGCTATAAGTACGAATGAGGTGCTAAGATTATTTATATTCATTTTCAAATTAACTTTAAGTGTTTTGTGCTAAATTACTGAGTTTAAAACTAAGTTAATTCTAAATCAGCATTTTTAACTTCTTGAATAATTTCAGCTGTATCATAACAATTTGTTGAAATATTAGCATATCTTTCAGCTAAACGATAAGCATGGATATATAATTCTAAGCTTTCCTTAGCTATATCCTCTGGATCTTCACTTTTGGATGGATTTGCTGTGACAACTAAGTCAGCAAAATGTTGTGGATCAATATTTATTGCCATGTATTACTTCCAACTCCTATATTTTGAATTATTTAATTCCTACTATAATTTATACCACCAATTTTAAGGTTAAAACTAAATTAATTTAATGAAATTTTTATAATGCCACTTTTCATCGTAAATAAATTGCATTAAACTAACATTAAGAGAGAGGATGAACATCTAAATGAGATTATTATTTATTGGAGATATAGTAGGTAAAGTAGGTCGTGAGGCTATTACAACGTATTTACCTAAATTGAAACAATCGTATCGTCCTACAGTTACTATTGTAAATGCTGAAAATGCTGCACATGGTAAAGGATTAACCGAAAAGATATATAAAGAACTATTACGAGAAGGCGTAGATTTTATGACGATGGGTAATCATACTTATGGTCAACGTCAAATTTATGATTTTATTGATTCCGCAAACCGTATGGTTAGACCAGCTAACTTTCCCGAAGAAGCACCAGGCGTAGGTATGCGATTTATTCAAATAAATGAAATTAAATTAGCGATTATCAATTTACAAGGTCGTGCATTTATGCAAGACATTGATGATCCTTTTAAAAAGGCTGATGAGCTTATCAAAGAAGCTCAAAAAGAAACTGATTATATTTTTGTAGATTTTCACGCCGAGACTACTTCAGAAAAAAATGCAATGGGTTGGTTTTTAGATGGCAAAGTAAGTGCGGTTGTAGGCACACATACACATATCCAAACATCAGATGAACGTATATTACCTGGGGGTACAGGTTATATTACAGATGTGGGCATGACAGGCTTTTATGATGGTATACTAGGAATTAATAGAGATGAAGTGATTACTCGATTTATCACAAGTTTGCCTCAAAGACACGTGGTACCAGACGAAGGTAGAAGTGTATTATCAGGCGTTATCATTGATATCAATAAAGAAGGGAAAACAACTCACATTGAACGTGTGCTAATTAATGATGACCATCCTTTTTAAAAGTATCGTCCATTAGTATGAATTTGAAAAATACCAC
Organism: Staphylococcus sp. 231237_7MaSpsaltlick; assembly: GCF_043107035.1. Taxonomy (NCBI): domain Bacteria; kingdom Bacillati; phylum Bacillota; class Bacilli; order Caryophanales; family Staphylococcaceae; genus Staphylococcus; species Staphylococcus sp. 231237_7MaSpsaltlick. The sequence goes on along the minus strand of NZ_JBICNX010000010.1, from coordinate 119,364 downwards.
TCTTAACATAGTAATAGAGTGGTATTTTTTGATATGATGAATAATGAATTATTATAACCACTAGGAGGCAAGATGATATGAAATCACAAGTATCATGGAAAGTGGGCGGACAACAAGGCGAAGGTATTGAATCTACTGGAGAAATCTTCGCGACTGCTATGAACCGTAAAGGATATTACTTATATGGATATCGTCATTTTTCAAGTAGAATTAAAGGCGGCCACACAAATAATAAAATAAGAGTTTCTACGACGCCAGTACATGCGATTAGCGATGATTTAGATATTTTAATTGCATTTGACCAAGAAACAATAGAGTTAAATCATCATGAAATGCGTGAAGATAGTGTGATTATTGCTGATAGTAAAGCAAAACCTGAAAAACCAGAGGATTGTCGCGCACAATTAATAGATTTACCTTTTACTGCGACTGCAAAGGAATTAGGGACTGCTTTAATGAAAAATATGGTTGCAGTAGGTGCAACTTGTGCAATTATGGATTTTGATATTTCAGATTTTGAAACGTTAATCACCAATATGTTTACAAAAAAAGGTGACAAAGTTGTAGAAATGAACATAGAAGCATTGAATGAAGGCTATCGTTTAATGCGTGAACAATTAACTACCGTTGACGGTGATTTTGTTTTAGAAGAAACTGAGGGTGTACCACACTTATATATGATTGGGAATGATGCAATTGGTCTAGGTGCTTTATCAGCTGGTTCTAGATTTATGGCAGCATATCCAATTACTCCTGCTTCTGAAATCATGGAATATATGATTGAGAACTTACCAAAAGTAGGCGGTACGGTGGTTCAAACTGAAGATGAAATTGCAGCAGCAAACATGGCAATTGGCTCTAACTATGCAGGAGTTCGCTCATTTACAGCGAGTGCAGGTCCTGGTCTTTCATTAATGATGGAAGCAATTGGTTTATCAGGCATGACAGAAACGCCATTTGTAGTTATTAATACGCAACGTGGTGGACCATCTACAGGATTACCAACAAAACAAGAACAATCTGATTTAATGCAGATGATTTATGGTACACACGGTGATATCCCTAAAATTGTAGTAGCACCGACTGATGCTGAAGATGCATTTTATTTAACTATGGAAGCATTTAATTTAGCGGAAATGTATCAATGTCCTGTAATTATATTAAGTGATTTACAATTATCATTAGGTAAACAAACTGTTGAAAAATTAGATTATAGTAAAATTGATATCAATCGCGGTGAAATTATCCAATCAGATATTGAACGTGAAGAAGATGATAAAACTTACTTTAGACGTTATGCACTTACAGAAAGTGGCGTATCGCCAAGACCTATCCCAGGTGTTAAAGGCGGTATACACCATGTAACCGGTGTTGAACATAATGAAGAAGGTAAAACAAGCGAAGCTGCAGACAATAGACAACAGCAAATGGATAAACGTATGCGTAAAACAGAACATTTACTTATTCAAAATCCTGTGGAGACAACGGGAAAAAATGAAACGGCAGATATTTTATATTTAGGCTTTATTTCAACAAAAGGTGCAATTCAAGAAGGGAAAGCAAGATTAGAAGCTCAAGGATTAAAAGTAAATCATCTTCAAATTAGACAATTACATCCTTTCCCTAGTGAATCAATACAAAAAGAAATAGATAAAGCTTCTAAAGTTGTTGTCGTGGAACATAATTATCAAGGGCAACTTGCTAGCATTTTAAAAATGAACGTAAACTTAGGTGATAAATTAATCAATCAAACTAAATATGATGGTACACCATTTTTACCAAAAGAAATTGAAACTAAAGGGCTCGAAATTGCTAAAGAAATAAAGGAGTTGGTATAAATGGCAACATTTAAAGACTTTAGAAATAATGTCAAACCTAATTGGTGTCCTGGCTGCGGAGATTTTTCAGTGCAAGCAGCAATTCAAAAAGCTGCAGCAAATGTAGGTTTAGAACCTGAAGAAGTAGCTATTATCACTGGAATTGGCTGTTCAGGGCGTTTATCAGGATATGTAAATTCTTATGGTGTTCATGGTATACATGGACGTTCACTGCCACTTGCTCAAGGAGTGAAAATGGCTAATAAAGATTTAACTGTAATCGCCTCAGGTGGAGATGGAGATGGTTACGCCATAGGTATGGGACACACTATCCATGCCTTACGTAGAAACATGAACATGACATACATTGTAATGGATAATCAAATTTATGGCTTAACAAAAGGACAAACATCTCCATCTTCAGCGCAAGGTTTTGTAACTAAATCAACGCCAAAAGGAAATATCGAACAAAATGTTGCGCCATTAGAACTTGCGCTTTCATCGGGAGCGACATTTGTAGCACAAGGATTTTCAAGTGATATCAAAGGACTTACGAAAATGATTGAGGATGCCATTAATCATGATGGATTTTCATTTGTAAATGTATTTTCACCTTGTGTGACATACAATAAAGTAAATACTTATGATTGGTTTAAAGAGAATCTAACAAGTATTGATGAAATCGAAGACTTCGATGCGACAGACAAACAAAAAGCGACTCAAAAAGTTTTAGAATACAATTCACTGCTTAAAGGTATTGTTTATCAAGATTCAGAAACGCCATCTTATGAATCACAAATTGAAGAAATGAATGGTACGCCACTTGCTAAACAAGATCTTCATATTGATGAGGATCAATTTGAAGCTTTAACAAAACAATTTGTATAAATATATGAATTAAAATTTAACATTGTTAAGTAATAAAACTGTTACATTATTGACCAATTAGATTAGGGGAACATGCCATAATGCTATTATCTATAATGTAACGGTTTTTTTGTTTTGATTTAAACGCGAAATTACTATAAAATTCATAGGATGATTAAGTGACGGAGGCAATAGGTATGGTAGATAAATTTAAGTCGATGACCGAATTGGTTGCACAGACCACAGAACATAAAGATTGGGAAATACAGACTACAAAAAGAAAATCAGCAACGCTCATAACTGCCATACATGGTGGGGCGATTGAGCGAGGAACAACAGAAATAGCACAGTTAATTAGTGAACAAGGTAACCATAGTTTTTACACTTTTAAAGGAATTAGAAATAATAAAAATAATGAATTACATGTTACGTCAAGACATTTTGATGAACCAAAACTTAAGCAGATGGTATATAGTCATCATAGCGTTGTATCTATACATGGATGTATGGGAGATTTGCGTGAAGTCTATGTTGGTGGTAGAGACGTTGAGTTAGCGTCTGAAATAAAAATAGAATTAGAAAAAATGAACATTATTGTTAAGCCTGCCCCTTCACATATATCAGGTATGCATACCGACAATTTTGTTAACTGTGGGCAAAAAAAGGCTGGCGTTCAACTAGAATTAACAGTTGCATTAAGAAAGCGATACTTTAACAATCATAAATATAACCTGAATGATAGAGAAAATAGGCAGAATTGGTCACAGTTTATGTATGTATTTTCGACAGCTGTAAATAAAGCGATAACCAATATAGAAGAAACAAAATAATTATAATTGTATTGCGTTGGATAATTAAAAATATTAAGTTGCCCTTTACAAAATCTTAAGTTAATAGGAATGATGTGAGGGAAATACAAATATAGAAACTTTGGAAGGGGTTTTTATATGGCTGATAAGTATAATTCAATGTCAGAGTTAGAAGCGGAGACAATTGAAAATAAGGACTGGGAAGTTGTAACGCGTGACTTAGATAGTCAAGTAATTATTACTGCGATACATGGTGGAGGTATCGAACCAGGTACAACTGAAATTGCTGATTTAACTGCGCAAAAAGGTGAGTATGATTATTTTTCTTTTAAAGGTACTAAATCAAAAGGGAATGAAGATTTACATGTAACTTCTCGAAATTATGATCAGTCTGTATTGATGGAAATGATAAAGAACAAAACATATGCAGTAGCAATTCATGGTTGTGAAGGTGATGAAAACATTGTCTATATCGGAGGAAAAGATCAAAAACTTATTCATAAAATGACTAGACAATTTGAACAATTGAATATAAGTGTAGAGCAAGCACCAGGACATATTTCAGGTGCTCATGATGATAATATTATTAATTGTTGTAAAACAGGTGCAGGCGTACAATTAGAGTTAACTCCTGGATTAAGAAAAATGTGTTTTGACAACCAAAAATTTAATAAAAAAAGTCGTGAAGATAAGCACAATTGGAGTCAATTTATGGATAGATTTACCACTGCGATTGTGAAATCGATACAGGGCGTTTAGTAACAGCCCTTGTAATTTATCGTTAATTAAGTTATTGTAGACTTAGAATATCTACAATTAGGAAGTTGATAAAATATGAAATGTTCTAAAGCGACAGACTATGCATTACATGCGCTACTATATATGATTAAAAGCGACGGTGAATCAAGAAGGATTCCAGTGCAAGATTTAGCAACAGTACTCAAAGTCTCAACCACATATTTATCTAAAATTTTGACACGCCTTGTAAAAGTTGGCATCATATCAGCTAGTAGTGGTGCAAAAGGTGGTTATCAATTAAAGAATGGTTGGGAACACGTTTCGATTTATGATGTGATTATTACTATTGACGGCAAGCAAAGCTTATTGGAAGATAGTTTTAATCATGCTAAAGAATGTCCAATTAAACAAATTATGGACGAGGCAGAGCATAGTTTAATTACCAATTTAGAAGATAAAACATTAAAGGACTTGGCTAATAGCTAAGTTCTTACATTTTAACTTAATTATAGATATTAAAAGTCTGTAAAAGTTGTAAAGGAGTGAGTCAAATGTATTATGATGTAATTATTATTGGCGGAGGACCAGCAGGATTGAATGCTGCACTAAATTTTGGTAGAGGTATGAAGCAAACGCTAGTTATAGATGCAAATAATCCAAGAAATAGAGTTACTAATGAGTCTCATAGTTATTTAACGCAAGATGGTGTTAAGCCAACCGAATTCAAAAGAAAAGCTAAAGCAGATGTAACTAAATATAAAGATGTTACTTACTTGGAAGAGCGTGTAGAAAAAGTAGAGAAAATAGATAAAGGATTTGAAGTTAAAACACAATTTCAAACATTTAATGCAAGACAAGTATTAGTAGCAACAGGTTTAAGAGAACAAAGTCCAGATATCGCTAATTTTAATGATTTTTATGGTCAAACAGTATTTTATTGCCCTTGGTGTGATGGTTACGAAATGCGTAATAAAAAACTTGCTGTTATTTATTCAGGTGAAATGATGGTTCATATGGTCAAACTGTTAAGTAACTTTTCACAAGACCTAGTCGTGTTTACAAATGGAGAAAAAGATATCCTTCAAGAAGACAAAGTATTGTTAGATAAAAAAGGGATTAATATCTATACAGAACCAATTGTAAGACTGGTAGGAAACGATGGACAGTTAAAGGGCATTGAGTTAAACGATGAGCAAATTATTTCGGTAGAAGGTGCATTTGCTAGAATGTATTGGGATACACAATTTGATTTCCTAGATCGATTAAATGTCATCCGAGACGAAGATGGTAAATTTGAAACGGATATGTTCGGTAAAACATCTGTTGAAGGTTTATATGTAGCTGGCGAAACTAAAGATAATTTTGCTGGTCAATTATTAGATTCAGCTGCTAATGGCGGTATGGTGGCAAAAATGATGATGATGCAACAGATAGAAGAAGATTTTTGATAAACTAGCACTATAATGTTTTAATATGTTTAATCACTTATAACTATGCCTTAAACTTATAATTTGATAAACTGACAATAAATTAAATGATTAAGGGGTTGTAATAACATGAATGATACTTTAATGAGTGTTCAGATTATTCCTAAAACCGCCAATGGAGAAGATGTTATTCCATATGTAGATGAAGCAATTAAAGTCATTGACGATTCAGGCTTAACGTATAGAGTGGGGCCTTTAGAAACCACTGTTCAAGGTGAAATGAATGAGTGCTTAATTTTAATTCAAAAATTAAACGAGCGTATGGTTGAATTAGAGATACCAAGTACAATAAGCCAAATTAAGTTTTATCATGTGCCAGAAGGAATTACTATTGAGACACTTACTGGAAAATACGACGAAGTCTAATATTTAATACTCGGAGATTACACTAAAAGATCAACTGCAAATACGGTATTTGTTTATAATGTGTAGTTATATTTAGCTGATGAAAATTAATTAGAATTACATTAATGCTCTGATTTATAAATAGAATGCATGTGACAAGTGAATTAGAACTTAATTATATTTAAGGGAGTAGGAAGCGGAGCCCAGACATAATCATTTAAGAAACATATGATTTCTGTCAGGAGTTCTTTCCCACTCCTTTATTTGTATTTTATAGCGTTTAATTTTAATTTGATGATTTTATTATTGAAAATATTGTGCAAAAGTGTGATTATTTGTTAGTCTTTTTGCACTTTTGAGTCAAATTTAATATAATGTAATAATGACTATGGATTAATTTATAGAACTTTGAACGTCAAGGTTGAAAAACAATATCTTGAGGGATATTTTAAAATACTTGTTCTTAGTTTTTATGATATAGAAAGGATTTTGTAGAGTGAATGAAGAACAAAGAAAAAGTACTTCTATAGATATTTTAGCGGAACGAGATAAAAAGGAAAAAGACTATAGCAAGTATTTTGAACACGTTTATCAACCGCCAAGTTTAAAAGAAGCGCGTAAACGTGGAAAAGAAGAAATTAATTATAACCGTGATTTTCAAATAGATGAGAAATATAGAAATATGGGGCAAGGAAAAACATTTTTAATTAAAACGTATGGCTGTCAGATGAATGCTCATGATACAGAGGTAATGGCTGGTATCTTAGGTGCATTAGGCTATACACCAACAGAAGATATTAATCAGGCAGACGTAATTTTAATTAATACATGTGCAATTCGTGAAAATGCAGAAAATAAAGTATTTAGTGAAATCGGTAACTTAAAACATTTAAAAAAAGAGAAACCAGAAACAGTTATTGGTGTATGTGGATGTATGTCTCAAGAAGAATCTGTCGTAAATAAAATCTTAAAATCCTATCAAAATGTAGATATGATTTTTGGAACGCATAATATTCATCGTTTACCAGAAATACTCGAAGAAGCTTATTTATCAAAAGCGATGGTAGTAGAAGTTTGGTCAAAAGAAGGCGATGTTATTGAAAACCTTCCAAAAGTAAGAGAAGGCAATATCAAAGCATGGGTAAATATTATGTATGGTTGTGATAAATTTTGTACATACTGTATCGTTCCATTCACAAGAGGTAAGGAACGTAGTAGACGACCAGAAGATATTATTGAGGAAGTAAGAGATTTAGCACGTCAAGGGTACCAAGAAATTACATTATTAGGCCAAAACGTGAATGCCTATGGTAAAGATATAGATGGTTTGGCATATGGATTAGGTGATTTGTTAGAGGATATCTCTAAAATTGATATTCCAAGAGTCAGATTTACAACGAGTCACCCTTGGGACTTTACAGATAGAATGATTGAGGTTATTGCTAACGGTGGAAATATCGTTCCTCATGTTCATCTTCCGGTTCAATCGGGTAACAATGCTGTTCTTAAAATTATGGGGCGTAAATATACACGCGAAAGTTACTTAGACTTAGTTAATCGTATCAAGTCAAGAATCCCTAATGTTGCTTTAACTACCGATATCATCGTTGGTTATCCAAATGAAACAGATGAACAATTCGAAGAAACATTAACGCTTTACGATGAAGTTGAATTTGAACATGCATATACGTATATTTATTCTCAAAGAGATGGTACGCCGGCAGCTAAAATGAAAGATAATGTACCTTTAGACGTGAAGAAAGATAGATTACAACAATTAAATAAAAAGGTTGCATACTATTCTGAACGTGCTATGCAACAATATGAAGGCCAAGTTGTACAAGTTTTATGTGAAGGCTCAAGTAAAAAAGATGATACAGTTTTAGCTGGTTACACTTCAAAAAACAAATTAGTCAACTTCAAAGCGCCTAAATCTATGATTGGCCAAATTGTAGATGTACAAGTAGATGAAGCGAAACAATTTTCTCTTAATGGTACATTTTTAAATGTAAGTAAACAAGCGATGGTGACACCATAATGTATGAAAAAGAAGAAATATTAGCTGAAGCGGATCGTATTAGTGAACGCATTAAAGCTTTAGATACAGTTAAAGAATATCATAACGTTGAATCGCAAATACATCAAAACAAAAATATAGAACAGCGAATGAAAGAATTAAAGAAAAACCAAAAGCAATCGGTTAATTTACAAAACTACGGTAAGACACAAGCATTAAAAGCTTCTGAGGATAAAATTCAGCATATTGAAGAAGATATTAATATTTTGCCTATTGTAGAAGAGTTTAGAGAATCACAGACCGAAGCTAATGATTTATTACAAATGATGATTAGTACCATGTCAGATCGTTTAAATCAACAACTAGAAGATAAAGATTAACAGAGATCGTGGTGGGACTTGTTGGAAAGGAAATGAGCCATATGAAGACGAGAAAGTTAACGCTAACTGCAATTTTTATTGCGATAAATGTTGTGTTAAGTAGTATTATTGTAATTCCATTAGGGCCAGTTAAAGCAGCGCCAATTCAGCATTTAGTTAATGTTTTGTGTGCTGTACTTGTAGGGCCATGGTTTGGTCTTGCGCAAGCTTTTATTTCATCTATCATACGTATGATTTTTGGTACAGGAAGTTTCTTTGCCTTTCCAGGAAGTATGGTAGGTGTGTTGCTTGCTAGTGGTTTCTATTTTTATCGTAAACATATCTTTATGGCGGCAGTGGGAGAAGTAATAGGTACAGGCATTATTGGTAGTATAATGTGCATACCATTAGCATGGATTTTAGGCTTTTCAAACTTTGCTGTTAAACCTTTAATGACAGCCTTTATTGTATCGAGTGTCATAGGTGCCATCATCAGCTATATCATTTTAATGATATTGAAAAGAAAAGGTATATTAAAAAAATATTTATAATCAATCTTAATAGATAAAGTTAAGGCACTTTGTTACTAATATGATTTTGAATTGATAGATTTGCTGCTTAAGTAGATCTACTAAATCAATCATTTACAAAGTTGTCTTAATTTTTTTGTGCTCATAAGTTTTAAAGCACAGAAAGATTTAGTTAATCAGTTGGAATCTATCTATTAATTTAATAAATAGGCGAAAATCGAAAACATATGTTAAAATTTAAGAGTTAAATTAACTAAATTAGTTAAAGAAAATGAGCGGGTATGATTAAAAAAATCAATGAAAAGTATTTCAAAATGCACGATATCACATGTATATTAGCTAATTAAATGTGCCTGACTATTGATGAAAATTAATCATTATTTTAATTTATAAACCAACATAATTTAAGTAAACACAAATACATAAGAATTAAAAAAAGGACTGTGACATATTAATATGACAAATCAAACGCCAATGATGCAACAATATTTAAAAATAAAATCGCAATATCAAGATTGTCTCTTATTTTTTAGATTAGGAGATTTTTACGAAATGTTTTTCGAAGATGCTAAAGTGGCATCTAGAGTATTAGAAATAACATTAACAAAACGTGACGCTAAAAAGGAAGACCCAATACCAATGTGTGGTGTGCCTTATCATTCTGCGGATGGTTATATTGAAACTTTGATTAGTAATGGATATAAGGTAGCTATTTGTGAACAAATGGAAGACCCTAGACAGACAAAAGGCATGGTCCGTCGTGAAGTAGTGCGTATAGTTACACCAGGTACAGTGATGGATCAAGGTGGCGTCGATGAAAAGCAAAACAACTATATATTAAGTTTTATTCAAGGTGCATCGTCATATGCGTTAAGTTATTGTGATGTATCTACGGGTGAATTGAAGGCTACTCATTTTGAAGATGAAGCAACATTAATTAATGAAATTACAACAATTAACCCTAATGAAATCGTTGTTAATGAAGAGATTGGTGAAACGTTAAAACGTCAAATTAGTTTAACCACCGAGACAATCACCGTGTTATCAGATATTTCTAATGCATCCTATGAAGTTAATAATATGACTCAAACACACTTGTTTAATGCAACACAACTATTATTAGATTATATCCACCATACGCAAAAAAGAGATCTATCACATATTGAAACGGTAATTAAATACGAAGCTATTGATTTTATGAAAATGGATTTCTACGCAAAACGTAATTTAGAATTGACCGAAAGCATACGGTTAAAAACTAAAAAAGGTACTTTATTATGGTTGATGGATGAAACTAAAACACCTATGGGTGCTAGACGCTTAAAGCAATGGATCGATCGTCCGCTTATTCAGAAATCACAAATTGAGTCCCGTTTAGACACAGTTGGTCAATTTATAAATCATTTTATTGAAAGAGACACTTTACGCAGTCATTTAAATCAAGTATATGATATTGAGAGATTAGTGGGACGTGTTAGCTATGGCAACGTCAATGCACGTGATTTAATTCAGCTGAAGCACTCAATTTCAGAAATCCCAAATATTAAACATTTATTAGAAGATTTCGACGAACAAATGACTGAACAGTTTAAAGCATTAGAACCTTTAGATGATTTACTAAGATTATTAGAAGAAAGTTTAAAAGAAGAACCACCGATTTCAGTTAAAGAAGGCGGCTTGTTTAAAGTTGGCTTTAACAATGAATTAGATGGTTATTTAGAAGCTTCAAAAAATGGAAAAACATGGTTAGCAGAATTACAAGCTAAAGAACGCGAAAGAACAGGCATTAAGTCACTGAAAATTAGTTTCAATAAAGTATTTGGCTACTTTATTGAAATCACAAGAGCTAACTTACAAGGTTTTGACCCGGCTGCTTATGGCTATCACAGAAAGCAAACACTTTCTAATGCCGAACGTTTTATTACAGATGAATTGAAAGAAAAAGAGGATATTATCTTAGGCGCTGAAGACAAAGCAATTGAATTAGAATATCAACTATTTGTACAGCTTAGGGAACAAATTAAATCATATACAGAACGATTACAAAAACAAGCAAAGGTTATATCTGAACTTGATTGTTTACAAAGTTTTGCAGAAATAGCTCAGAAATACAATTACGCACGACCTACTTTTAGTGAAGATAAAACGTTAGAGCTTATTAATTCAAGACATCCAGTAGTAGAGCGCGTGATGGATCATAATGACTACGTGCCAAATGATTGTACGCTAAATCAGGATGCATTTATATATTTGATTACTGGTCCAAACATGTCGGGTAAATCAACATATATGAGACAAGTGGCTATTATTAGTATCATGGCTCAGATGGGTGCTTATGTGCCTTGCGAATCGGCAACGTTACCTGTTTTTGATCAGATTTTCACTAGAATTGGAGCGGCAGATGACCTAGTTTCAGGTAAAAGTACTTTTATGGTTGAAATGCTAGAAGCACAAAAAGCACTTGCTCATGCTACTGCAGATAGCCTGATTATTTTTGATGAAATAGGGCGTGGGACATCTACTTATGATGGTTTGGCATTAGCTCAAGCCATGATTGAATATGTTGCACATACTTCAAATGCTAAGACGTTATTTTCAACACATTACCATGAATTGACTACGCTAGATCAGTCGTTGTCATGTCTGAAAAATGTACACGTTGCAGCAAATGAATATAATGGTGAATTGATATTCCTTCATAAGGTGAAAGATGGTGCAGTTGATGATAGTTACGGTATACAAGTAGCTAAATTAGCAAACTTACCAGATGCAGTAATTGATAGAGCTCAAGTGATATTAGATGCTTTTGAACAAAGTAATAAACAAGATACTACAGTAGAATTAGAAAATAGTAGCGACGAGTCATTTAAACATTCAGTAAGTGAATCTCAAGCAACATATGAAGAGCAAACACCAAAAGTTAAATCATCTACTAATGAAGAGCAAAGTCAATTTGAACAGGCGGCATTTGATTTATTCGATACATCTGCAAAACAAAGTGAAGTTGAAAATGAAATTAAGACATTGAACTTATCTAATATGACGCCTATAGAAGCACTTGTGAAACTAAGTGAATTACAAAGACAATTGAAATAGAGGTGAAGTCAAATGGGTAAAATTAAAGAGTTACAGACATCATTAGCAAATAAAATTGCTGCTGGAGAAGTTGTTGAACGTCCAGGATCAGTAGTTAAAGAATTATTAGAGAATGCCATTGATGCCCAAGCGACCGAAATCAATATAGAAGTAGTGCAGTCTGGTGTTGAGTCTATACGTGTAGTGGATAATGGTACAGGAATTGCGATTGAGGATTTAGGTCTCGTATTTCATCGCCATGCTACGAGTAAATTAGATCAAGATGATGATTTGTTCCATATACGTACGTTAGGTTTCCGAGGAGAAGCCTTAGCAAGTATATCTTCAGTGTCGAAAGTGACACTGAAGACTTGTACAGATAATGAAGAAGGGCAAGAAATTTATGTTGAAAATGGTGAAATCCTTAATCAAAAACCAGCAAAAGCTAAACGTGGTACAGATATTTTAGTTGAATCACTATTTTATAATACACCTGCACGTCTCAAATATATTAAAAGTTTATATACTGAATTAGGTAAAATAACGGATATTGTGAATCGTATGGCAATGAGTCATTCTGATATACGTATTTCATTGATTTCTGATGGTAAAACTATCATTAAAACAAATGGCTCTGGCCGTACAAATGAAGTTATGGCTGAAATATATGGTATGAAAGTAGCTAAAGATTTAGTTCATATTACTGGAGATACGAGTGATTACCATTTAGAAGGTTATGTCGCAAAACCTGAACACTCTAGAAGTAATAAACATTATATTTCTATTTTTATAAATGGTAGATATATTAAAAACTTTTTACTTAATAAGGCAATTCAGGAAGGCTATCATACGCTATTGATGATTGGTCGATTCCCTATTTGTTACATTAATATAGAAATGGACCCTATATTAGTAGATGTCAATGTACATCCGACTAAATTAGAAGTAAGACTTTCTAAAGAAGACCAACTCTTTGAGTTAATAGTTGAAAAAATACGTGAGGCGTTTCAAGATCGTATTTTGATTCCGCAAAATGATATGGATAAAATCACTAAGAAAAATAAAGTGTTAGATAAGTTTGAACAACAAAAAATGGACTTTGAAAAGCGTAAACAACATCAGCATGAATTGCAGCAACAATCTCGCTATGATGAGATACAAGGTGATGAAATTAGTGAACCACAATCTGAAATGCAAACAAGATACAATACCAATCACACACAAAATGATGAGGTTCAATCAACCATACAAGAAACGGATTTTAATAATGATGATTATGTAAAATCGCAAAGAGCGTTATTAAATGAAATGGAAACTTTTGAACAACAATCAACGCTCCCTCATAACGACCAAGCTGACACTTTTGATCAAGGTATCGCAAACCAAGATATTAAAGGTAGTGTTAGTAAAGATGCCTCAAGACGTGTCCCTTATATGGAAGTTGTTGGCCAAGTACATGGCACATATATAATTGCCCAAAATGAACAAGGTATGTATATGATAGATCAACATGCTGCTCAAGAACGAATTAAATATGAGTATTTCAGAGATAAAATTGGCGAAGTATCAAATGAAATTCAAAATTTATTAATTCCTTTAACGTTCCACTTTTCTAAAGACGAACTGATGATTATCAACCAACATAAAGAAGAATTAGATAAAGTTGGCGTGCATTTGGAACCATTTGGTGGTAATGATTATATAGTAGATAGCTATCCAGTTTGGTTCCCAGCGTCTGAAGCGGAAGAAATTATAAAAGATATGATTGAATATGTATTGGAACATAAAAAAGTTAACGTTAAAAAAATACGTGAAGAAGCTGCAATCATGATGAGTTGTAAGCAATCCATTAAAGCCAATCATTATTTGAAAAATAATGAAATGGCTGATTTAGTTAACCAATTAAGAGAAACTGAAGATCCCTTTACTTGTCCACACGGTAGGCCGATTATTATAAACTTTTCAAACTATGAATTAGAGCGACTGTTCAAACGAATTATCTAGGAGGTTAGTGGATGAAGCCACATATTTTACCAGCTATTCGATCAATGAAAGACTTGGAGAAAATGATGCAAACAGATTATAAAGAATGCGTGTTACTAGATACACATATTGGACATGTTAAAAGCATCATGGAATTACTTAAGAAGAATAAAATTGAGACGTATATGCATATCGATTTAATTAAAGGTATGAGCCATGATGAGTTTGCATGCGAATATATCATACAAAATTATCATCCTAAAGGTATTGTTTCTACAAAAACAAAAGTAATCAATAAAGCGAAATCATTAAATACAACAACTGTTTTTCGAGTGTTTATATTAGATAGTCACGCTTTATCTCGAAGTATTGAGCTAATTAAACGCGTAGAACCTGATTATGTCGAAGTTTTACCTGGAATAGCCACTAAAGCAATTCAAATTATTAATGAAGAAACTAATACTTCTGTAATAGCTGGAGGATTGATTAATAAATTAGATGAAGTTGAAGTCGCGGTCGAAAACGGTGCTAAGTACATTACTACAAGTGATAGACATTTATGGTAAGGTGATATTGTTTTAATTAATTTAAGTTAAAACAATTGTGAATCATATTTTCAAAAATTAATAGATTAAATTTAAAAGCTAGCCATTTAAGCATAAGATAACCTCACTGCTGTATTAAATGAGCTAGCTTTTTATAGATTTATTAAAAGGGGAATAGATTATGATAAAACCGCAAAAGTTAAAACGTGGTGATACGGTTGCTATTGTATCTCTGTCGTCAGGTATCGCAGGTGATGATGTGATTCTATGGCGAACGTATCAAGGAATCCAAAGATTACAAGAAGTTTTCGATTTGAAAGTGAAAATAATGCCACATGCGTTAAAAGGTAATGCGTATATACGACAGCATCCTGAACTGCGTGCCGCAGATTTAAATGAGGCAATAAAAGATGAAGAAGTTAAAGCAATTATAAGTTGTATTGGCGGAGACGATGCGATTAGAATATGGCCCTATGTAGATTGTGAAGCAATCCAATACTATCCGAAAATTTTCACGGGGTATTCAGACTCAACAACCATACATATGATGTTTTATAAAATGGGAGTGATTAGTTTTTATGGTCCAGCCTTATTAACGGATTTTGCAGAGAATATGAGTATGGATTGTTATACGATAAAGGATATAGAAAAGAATTGGTTTAACACCGAGCCAATTGGTGAAGTGGTACCAGCGAAATACATTAGACCCTATGGATTAAGTTGGAACATTGAAAATAAAACAATTGCGAGATCAACTGTTCAACAACATGGCTATGAATTGCTTCAAGGACAAGATAAAATCAAAGGACATTTAATTGGCGGGAATTTAGAAACGCTCGTAGACATTAAAGAAACGGAATTATTTCCAAAATTAAATGATTTTGAACAGGCTATTTTATTTTTAGAAACTTCGGAAGATATGCCCTTGCCTACTGAATTTAGAGAGATGTTGTTTCAATTATTTGAAAAAGGTGTGTTTCATAGAATTAACGGTATAATATTCGGTAAACCGTTTAACAATACCTATTATGAACAATATAAAGACGTAATATTGACTTTTTTCAATATAGACCCGTTTAAGCAACTGCCTATATTATATAATTTGTCATTTGGTCATAACGAACCAAAACATATGTTACCTTATGGCGTTCAAGCAGAAATTAACTGTGAAACGAAACAATTTTTTATTACTGAAAATGCTGTTACTGATGATTAATTTGTGACAAGATTTTAACAAAATGTTTGACAACGCTTACAAAAACGTTGTAAGATGAATTCAAGTTAATAATTAGAACAGAGATGGGAGATTTCTACAGTAATTAAACCGGTGGTTCGCAACTGGCTATAATTGTAGGGGTCTCTCTATCTATTTTTAGGAGGAGTCTCTATGAGTGTATATTTTGCTGAATTCTTGGGAACAGCAATATTAGTATTATTTGGGGGTGGCGTTTGTGCCAACGTCAATTTGAAAAAAAGTGCTGGTAACGGTGCGGATTGGATTGTTATTGCATTAGGTTGGGGTCTTGCAGTTACAATGGGTGTCTATGCTACTGGTAATATTTCAGGCGCACATCTTAATCCTGCAGTAACACTTGCATTTGCTATGGACGGTGCTTTAAGTTGGAGCATGGTACCGGGATATATTATTTGCCAAATTCTAGGTGGTATCGTTGGTGGTATCGTTGTTTGGTTAATGTACTTAGCACATTGGAAACAAACAGAAGATCAAGGCGCAAAATTAGGAGTATTCTCAACTGCACCTGCAATTAAAAACTATTTTGCCAACTTCTTGAGTGAAATTATTGGTACTGCTGCCCTAACATTAGGATTACTGTTTATTGGTATGAATAAAATAGCTGATGGATTGAATCCATTAATCGTTGGTAGTTTAATTATTGCAATCGGTCTAAGTTTAGGTGGGCCAACAGGTTATGCAATTAACCCAGCACGTGACTTAGGTCCTCGTATTGCACACGCGATATTACCAATCGCTGGTAAAGGTAATTCAAATTGGGGTTATGCAATTGTACCTGTTTTAGGCCCAGTTACGGGCGGTATGATTGGTGCAGTAATCTATAGACTATTTTATAAAGGTGCATTTGATATGATGTCAGTTGTAGCAATAGTCTTATTAATAGTTACAATCGTACTTGGGGTTGTGTTAAATAAATCTAAAAGTGCAAAAGGTATCGAATCGGTTTATTAATTAAGTTTCAACAGTCCTGTTTATAAGTTAAAATATAAACAGGCTTTATAATATACAATATTAAGTAATAAAAGCATGTTTGTTGAGAATGATATTTGGCAATGTGTAAAGTAGATATGTCAACGTCAAAATTTACATATACTATGTGAAAAGCGAACATGATAAAAGGGAGATTATAATTATGGAAAAATATATCTTATCAATTGACCAAGGAACTACGAGTTCAAGAGCAATTCTTTTTGACCAAGATGGTAAAATCAAAGGTGTAGCACAACGCGAATTTAAACAATTCTTCCCTAAATCAGGTTGGGTAGAACATGATGCAAATGAAATTTGGACATCTGTTTTAGCGGTTATCGCGGAAGTTTTAAATGAAGAAAACGTCGGGGCAGACCAAATCGCTAGTATTGGTATTACTAACCAACGTGAAACAACAGTAGTATGGGATAAAGAAACATCACGTCCTATCTATCATGCAATTGTCTGGCAATCTCGTCAAACTCAAGGTATTTGCCAAGATTTAAAAGAACAAGGTCTAGAAGACAAATTCCGAGAAAAAACTGGTTTATTATTAGATCCTTACTTTGCAGGTACAAAAGTAAAATGGATTTTAGATAATGTTGAAGGCGCAAGAGAAAAAGCTGATAATGATGAACTATTGTTTGGAACAATCGATTCATGGTTAGTTTGGAAATTATCTGGCGGTAAAGCACATATTACAGATTACACAAATGCAAGTCGTACATTAATTTATAACATTCATGACTTAGAATGGGACCAAGAGTTACTTGATATCTTAGAAATTCCAAATTCCATGCTTCCTGAAGTAAAAGCATCAAGTGAAGTCTATGCAAATACTATTGATTACCATTTCTTTGGTAAAGAAGTACCGATTTCTGGTATTGCTGGTGACCAACAAGCTGCTTTATTCGGACAGGCTTGTTTTAACCGTGGTGACGTAAAAAACACTTACGGTACAGGCGGCTTCATGTTAATGAATACTGGCGAAGAAGCTGTTACATCTAAGAGTGGTTTGTTAACAACTATTGCATATGGAATAGATGGTAAAGTAAATTATGCACTTGAAGGTTCTATTTTCGTATCTGGTTCTGCAATCCAATGGTTACGTGATGGTCTTAGAATGATTAATTCTGCGCCTCAATCAGAAAATTACGCAGAACGTGTTGAATCTTCAGAAGGTGTATACGTCGTACCAGCATTTGTTGGTTTAGGCACACCTTATTGGGATGCGGAAGCACGAGGTGCAATCTTCGGCTTAACACGTGGTACAGAAAAAGAACACTTTATCCGTGCAACATTAGAATCATTATGTTATCAAACACGCGATGTGTTAGAAGCAATGGAAAAAGATTCTGCCATTACAGTGAATAATCTACGTGTCGATGGTGGCGCTGTAAAAAATAATTTCATTATGCAATTCCAAGCTGACTTATTAAATGTTGGCGTAGAACGTCCAGAAATTAATGAAACTACAGCTTTAGGTGCAGCTTACTTAGCAGGACTTGCGGTAGGATTCTGGGATAGTAAGGACGAAATTGCTAACCGTTGGAAGCTTGAAAAAGACTTTACTCCTAATATGGAAGAAAAAGAAAGAGAAAAATTATATAAAGGCTGGAAAAAAGCTGTAGAAGCAACGCAAGTCTTTAAATTAGAAGATGAATAAAAAAATAGACTAAAAGTTGTTATGTATGCTACAATAAGGGTAAGTTAATAATACAGAGATGAGAAATGAGAGATTCAGTTCGTACAATTATATATGTATGGGATGAGTCTCTCTTTTTTTATTATTTTAGGAGGCCTAGTTTTTATGAGTTTATCAACATTAAAAAGAGAACAGATCAAGAAAGATTTGAAAAATAAAGATTTTGACGTTGTAATTATTGGTGGCGGTATTACTGGAGCAGGTATTGCTTTAGATGCTAGTCAAAGAGGTATGAAAGTTGCTTTAGTAGAAATGCAAGATTTTGCACAAGGTACAAGTTCACGTTCTACTAAATTAGTACATGGTGGCTTACGTTACTTGAAACAACTCCAAGTTGGCGTTGTAGCAGAAACTGGTCGCGAACGTGCAATTGTATATGAAAATGGCCCACACGTGACAACACCTGAGCGTATGCTTTTACCAATGCATAAAGGTGGCTCAATGGGTAAATTTACTACTGCTATCGGTTTAACTATGTACGATAGATTAGCTGGTGTTAAAAAAGCAGAACGTAAAACAATGCTAAACGCTAAAGAAACTTTAGAAAAAGAACCACTTGTTAAAAAATCTGGCCTTAAAGGTGGGGGCTCTTATGTTGAGTACCGTACTGATGATGCACGTTTAACAATTGAAGTTATGAAACGCGCAGAAGAAAAAGGCGCAACAATTATTAACCATACAAAATCAATACATTTCACATATGATTCCAACGAACAAGTTAATGGTATTCAAGTAGAAGACCAAATTAACAATGAAACTTACCCTGTTAAAGCTAAAAAAGTTATCAATGCGAGTGGACCATGGGTAGACGAAGTACGTAGTGGCGACTATGCTAGAAATAATAAACAGTTACGTTTAACTAAAGGTGTTCATATTGTAATCGATCAATCTAAATTCCCATTAGGTCAAGCCGTTTATTTTGATACCGAAAAAGATGGTCGTATGATTTTTGCTATACCGCGTGAAGGTAAAGCTTATGTAGGTACTACAGATACATTCTACAACAACGATAAAGCTTCGCCACTTGCTACTCAAGAAGACAGAGACTACCTAATTGGTGCAATTAATTACATGTTCCCAGATGTAGATGTTAAAGATGAAGATATTGAATCATCATGGGCTGGAATTAGACCATTAATTCTAGAAGAAGGTAAAGACCCATCTGAAATTTCACGTAAGGATGAAGTTTGGGAAGGGAAATCTGGTCTTTTAACAATCGCTGGTGGTAAATTAACTGGTTACCGTCACATGGCATTAGAAATTGTAGACTTATTATCAAAACGCTTGAAAGAGCAATATGGTCTTAAATTTGCTAAATGTGCTACAAAACATTTACCAATTTCTGGTGGTGATGTTGGTGGCAGTAAAAACTTTGAACAATTCATTGACCAAAAAGTTAAAGAAGCTAAGTCATACCAAATAGATGAAGCAACAGCACGTCACTTTGCTTCTAAATATGGTTCTAACGTCGAAGAATTATTCAAAATAGCACAAACAGCCCAACATCAAGATACGGGATTGCCATTAGACATTTATACTGAATTAATTTATTCAATACAAAATGAAATGGTATATCGTCCAACAGACTTCTTTATTCGTCGTACAGGTAAACTTTATTTCAAAATTGATGACGTATTAAATTATAAAGAGCAAGTTATAGAAGTTATGAGTGACTTATTAGGATATACTAATATTCAAAAAGAAGCTTATACAAAAGAATTGCAAATTGCTATTGATGAAGCACAAACTGGTAACAAACAACCGGCTGTAAAAGAATAATTATCAATTATCTTGTGCTACAAAGTGTGAGAAGAAAGCAGCTACCGACTCTGATGAGTTGGTAGCTGTTTTTTATGCAATAGTCATTGTAACTAACGCCTTAACGCATAGCTTAGTATTTGATAACATAATATTTTGAGGGTATATTGTATAATATAATGAATATTAATCGTATGGTATGGGGGGCTAACGACATGAGTAAAAACGAATTTAAAATAACGGTTTCAGACGGGACAATGCTAGAAGTTAAATTGGATAAAGCTAAAAATGAAACGATTGGTATCGTACATTTACTACATGGTATGGCTGAGCATATGGATAGATACGATCTTCTTGTTGAATCGTTAAATCAGCAAGGTTACGATGTATTACGTCATAACCATAAAGGTCATGGTAAAGAGCTTGAAGAGAGTGATAGAGGACATATTGATAATATGTCTCAAGTAGCAGATGATACATATGAAATAGCACAAACAATGTGCGCGCATTATTATAATATTCCTTACATTGTAATCGGTCACTCTATGGGTTCAATTATTGCTCGCATTTTTGTTCAAAAATATCCTGATGCAGCACAAGGATTAATTTTATCAGGAACTACGCAATACCCTAAATTTAAAGCTGCATTACTAAGAATGATTTTGAAATTAATTACATTGCTTTCAGGAAAAAGACGTCGTTTAAATTGGCTAAATCGTATTATGTATAGAACATTTAACAAAGATATAGTTAATCAGCAAACAACAAGTGATTGGTTATCTAGTAATCCTGAAGAAGTGGAACAATTTATCAAAGATCCTTATACAGGTTTCTTGGTATCTAACCAATTAATCTACGAAACAATGAAACATATGTTACTGACAAGTAGTGGCAAAAATATGAAGAAGGTTAATCCAGACCTCCCAATTTTATTGATATCTGGTAAAGATGACCCGTTGAGTGAATATGGCAAAGGAATTAGAAAACTAGGCAATTTATATAAAAAAGCAGGAGTTAAGCATATTACAGTACACCTGTATAAAAATAAAAGACATGAAATACTATTTGAGCAAGATTATACAGAAACATGGCAACATATGTATGAGTGGATAGAGAGACAAATTTTAAAAAAGTACAAATAGATAAAGAGAGTTGATACGCGTGCAAAACGACAAACCATTTTTAATCGTATTAGTAGGGCCAACAGCTGTAGGTAAAACAGAATTTAGTATTGAATTAGCAAAAAAAGTGAATGGTGAGATTATTAGTGGTGATTCAATGCAAGTTTATAAACAAATGGATATTGGAACTGCTAAAATCACACAAGACGAAATGTCAGGTATCCCGCATCATATGATTGATATTTTAGAACCGGATGAAAACTTTTCCGCCTATGAATTTAAAAATAGAGCGCAAAGATTAATAAAAGAAATTACAGCCAGAGGGCATGTGCCTATTATTGCAGGGGGGACAGGACTGTATATTCAATCTCTTATCTATAATTATGATTTTGAAGATGAAACTATCTCTGAGCAGAAAAGCTTGGAAATTGAAGCGAAATTATCTGAGCTTGATCAACTTTCAAATGAGGAACTACATCAGTACTTGGCATCATTTGATGAGGTGTCAGCGCAGAACATACACCCAAATAATCGTAAAAGAGTTAGAAGAGCAATACAGTATTATTTAAAAACAAAAAAACTTTTAAGTTCTCGCAAGAAAGTGCAACAATTTACTGAAAATTATGATACATTATTATTAGGGATAGAAATGTCGCGTGACATATTATATCAAAGAATTAATAAACGCGTAGATATAATGTTGGAACGTGGATTAGTTAGTGAAGTGCAACAACTCGTTGACAATGGATATGAAACTAGTCAAAGTATGCAAGCGATAGGATATAAAGAAATTGTACCGGTCATCAAACAAGAATTGAGTTTGGATGAGGCAACTGAAAAATTAAAACAGCATTCTAGAAATTACGCTAAGCGACAAATGACCTGGTTTAAAAACAAGCTTGACGTGTTGTGGTTAGATAGAGAGAAAATGTCACTATCATTGATGTTAGAAGAGGTTTCAGTCCAAATACAGAAAAGGAGAACATAATATGAATACAACAGAGAACATCCAAGATAAATTCCTTGGGCAATTTAAGGCTGATCAGACAAAGGTAGTTGTTTTTTTAGTGAACGGTTTTCAAATGAAAGGTATTATCGAAGATTATGACAACTATTTAGTGTGCTTATTATCTCAAGGTAAACAGCATTTAATTTACAAACATGCTATAAGTACGTTTACAATTGACGATTCAAACACTAACGAAGAAGCATAAACACTACGTATTAAAAAAGCAAAATTTAATATGATACTTTATGTATAAGTAGAAGGACAGGGGTGTAAATATCTCTGTCTAAAGAATAAACGTCTGTTTCTATAAAAATATAATAGAAATTGGCGTTTATTTGTTTTTATGAAACTTTATAACGTTTTGACCATCGGAGAAAATTTATGAGTGAAAGGGCATGGGGGCAAATTATAAACTAAAGGCATGCGCGGTTATAATTATGAACTTATAAATAATAAGAGAGTTAAGCCGTTAAGGATTAACTCTCTTATTTTAAGGAGAGGTATTATTCATACCCCTGTCTCTAGTGTTATATCATAAGCATTAATTATTAAGTCTACATTAATAATTACTTTAAAGTTTAATTTATAAAACCGCATGATTAAAATGTGACATCATGTAATTATAATTATTAAAATATTAGTTTAATCGTTTAATTCTAGATATTTTGTATTGAATTAAAGTAGAGCTTCAATATCAGATTCAATTTGGTTTGGTTTTTTCTGTGGAGAGAAGCGGTTAACAACATTTCCTTTTTTATCAACTAAAAATTTTGTGAAATTCCATTTTATTTTTTCGTTGAACAACCCATTTTGCGCTTCTGTTAAAAATTTGAAAAGTGGATGTTGGTTATCTCCTTTAACATCTATTTTTTCATGCATTGGAAAAGAAACGCCATAGTTAATTTTACAGTTTTGTGTTGCTTCTTCTCCGCTACCAGGTTCTTGCCCGCCGAATTGGTTGCAAGGGAACCCTAAAACGATAAAATCTTGTTCTTTATATTTCTCGTATAATTCTTGTAAACCTTCAAACTGAGGTGTGAAACCACATTCACTAGCAGTATTCACAATCAGCATAACTTTATCTTTATAAGCATCTAATTGATACGATGTTCCATTTGGTTTTTTAACTTCTATATCATATATAGTCATTTTAATTCACCTCTTCTTATTAATTTAACACAATTTGAGTTTATAGTCTTTATATTGGCACTATGATAGAATGGCTAAGAAAACTTGGGAAAGAGGTGCATGTTATGACCCAATATCAAACGCATACAACTAAACAAAAATTAGAAACAGCAATATTGATTGGAGTTCATGCTCAAACAGACAATAATTATAATTTTGAATCTACGATGGAAGAGTTGGCATCTCTATCTAGAACATGTCGGTTGGATGTTCAAGAGCAATTTACTCAAAATAGAACAAATTTTGATAATAAGTACTACGTTGGTAAGGGTAAATTAGATGAGATAAAAGCATACGTTGAATTTCACGATATTGATGTTATCGTGGCAAATGATGAATTGACCACTGCGCAATCTAAGACACTTAATGGTAATTTAAACGTGAAAATTATTGATAGAACACAGCTTATATTAGAAATATTTGCTTTAAGAGCGCGTAGTAAAGAAGGAAAATTACAAGTAGAACTAGCTCAATTAGATTATTTAATGCCTAGATTACAAGGACATGGGCGTAGTTTGTCACGTTTAGGTGGCGGTATCGGTACAAGAGGTCCTGGTGAAACAAAGCTTGAAATGGATCGTCGACACATAAGGACAAGAATGAATGAAATCAAGCATCAGTTAGAAACCGTAGTAGAACATCGTGAACGTTATCGTAATAAACGTGAACAAAATCACGTTTTTCAAGTTGCGCTTGTTGGTTATACAAATGCTGGTAAATCATCATGGTTTAACGCGTTAGCTAAAGAAACAACATACGAAAAGAACTTATTGTTTGCAACGCTTGATCCTAAAACGAGACAAATTCAAATTAACGATGGCTTTAATCTCATTATTTCTGATACGGTTGGTTTTATACAAAAATTACCAACAACGCTCATTGCTGCTTTTAAATCTACTTTGGAAGAAGCCAAAAATGCAGACTTACTATTACATGTAGTAGATAGTAGTCATCCAGAATACAGAGGCCAATATGATACGGTGAACCAAATTATTGGTGATTTAGAAATGGGGCAAATCCCTCAAGCAATTATTTTTAATAAAAAAGATTTACACGAAGGGACATTGCCAACAACAAATAAACCACATGTGTTCGTTTCAAGTAAAGAACAAGAAGATGTAGAAAAGGTTAAAGAACTTTTATATAATGAAGTGAAAAAAGTATTAACTTATTATGAAGAGTATGTGCCTAGTTCAGATGCCGATCGTTTATATTACTTAAAACAACACACATTGGTATCTGAATTGAATTTTAATGACGCAACTGCGACTTATGAAGTGAAAGGCTATAAAAAAGAGTAGAAGGAAGTAATGATTAATGGAAGAGATGAAACAACTGATTGCAGAAACTGAAGAAACATTAATACCTTATTTTAAAAACATTGAAGATGTTGCCTATGAGAATCAAGAAAAGGTTTTAAATGCTTTTCATGCAGTCAAAGCAACAGAAAACGACTTACAAGGTACGACAGGTTATGGTTATGATGACATAGGTCGAGACCACCTTGAAGCAATTTATGCACACACTTTTAAAGCGGAAGATGCCATTGTAAGACCTCAAATTATTTCTGGTACGCACGCGATTACAATTGCCTTACAGAGTGTTTTGAAATATGGAGATGAACTTTTATATATTACAGGCGACCCATATGATACATTGTTAGAAGTAATTGGTATTAATGGTAATGGGATAGAAAGTTTAAAAGAACACGGTGTTGCATACAGTAAAGTGGATTTAAAACAAGGTGACATTGATATTGACGCTGTTTTAAATAATATTAAACCTCAAACTAAAGTCATTGCGATTCAACGTTCTAAAGGTTATGATCAACGACCATCTATTGATTTAGCAAAAATTGAAAGAGCTATTAATCAAATCAAAGCGAAACATCCGGAAGTGATTGTCTTTGTTGATAATTGTTATGGAGAATTTGTTGAGAAACGTGAACCTATTGAATGTGGTGCAGACTTAATAGCAGGATCGTTGATTAAAAATCCAGGAGGCGGGTTAGCCAAAATAGGCGGCTATATCGCAGGTAAAAAAACGTTAGTCGAAAGATGTGGTTATCGATTAACTGCGCCAGGAATAGGTAAAGAAGCAGGTGCTTCCTTAAATTCACTTCAAGAAATGTATCAAGGATTCTTTCTTGCACCTCACGTAGTGAGTCAAAGTTTAAAGGGCGCGTTCTTTACCAGTTTATTATTAGAAAAAATGGATATGCGTACGACACCACGTTATGATGTTGCTAGAACTGACTTAATACAAACTGTGTCATTTGATACAAAAGAGCAAATGATTCTATTTTGTCAAAGTATTCAACAAGCTTCTCCAATAAATGCACATTTCAGTCCAGAGCCTGCATACATGCCAGGCTATGAAGATGATGTAATTATGGCAGCAGGCACCTTTGTACAAGGATCTTCTATAGAATTATCAGCAGATGGTCCGATAAGACCACCATACGAAGTTTATGTGCAAGGTGGTTTAACATATGAACATGTTAAATTAGCTGTATCAAGAGCGGCACAAAAATTAAGAACGCAACAACTTGTATAGATAATAACTTTAACCATATATTTTATTTTGCGATGAACTGAAATTGAGCGTTAATTTTAGTAATCATAGATAAAATATATGGTGTTTTTTTGAAAAAATTTAAGGAATTTTCTAAAAATTTATTTGAGTAATGGATAGTGATAGTGTTGAGAGTAGTTATATCAACGGATTGGAGTATATGTTAGAAAACCTTACATATCTTTGAATTAATTTAGATATTATGCTAAATTTATTACAAGTTCAAAAATAGAGGTGATCGAATTGAAGTCAAATGATACATTAAGACGAAGTATGCCGGTTTTCCCTATGAGTGTTGTAACAAAATTAAGCGAATTGACTGCAAGGCAAATTCGTTACTATGAAACACATGAACTGCTTAAACCACATAGGTCAGAGGGGAACAAAAGACTTTTTTCATTAAATGATTTGGAACGACTTTTAGAAATTAAAAACTTGATTGAAAAAGGTTTTAATATAAAAGGAATTAAACAAATTATAAAAAATGATCAAGATCACCTTACTGATGATGAACAAGAAACAAGAAAACAAATGATAGTTGAAGCCACTCAGAAACCACAGCGAGAAGCAATTCCGATAAACCGTGGAGATTTATCACGTTTTATCAAATAAAATAATGGGGGACATTTACAATGCCAAAACGTTCATTTACCAAAGAAGATATTTATAAGTTTGCTAAAGAAGAAAATGTAAGATACCTAAGATTACAATTTACTGATATTTTAGGTGTTATTAAAAACGTTGAAGTACCAGTTAGCCAATTAGAAAAAGTTTTAGATAACGAAATGATGTTTGATGGTTCTTCAATTGAAGGATTTGTACGTATCGAAGAATCTGATATGTATTTATACCCAGATTTAGATACATGGGTTATTTTCCCATGGACTGCTGGACAAGGTAAAGTTGCTCGTTTAATTTGTGACGTGTATAAAACAGATGGTACACCGTTTGAAGGTGATCCTCGTGCGAACTTAAAGCGTGTATTAAATGAAATGAAAGATTTAGGGTTCTCAGAATTAAACTTAGGGCCTGAACCTGAATTTTTCTTATTTAAATTAGATGAAAAAGGTGAACCAACATTAGAATTAAATGATGATGGTGGATATTTTGACTTAGCGCCAACAGATTTAGGTGAGAATTGTCGTCGTGACATCGTATTAGAATTAGAAGACATGGGCTTTGATATTGAAGCGAGTCACCATGAAGTTGCACCAGGGCAACATGAAATTGACTTCAAATATGCAGATGCAATTACAGCATGTGATAATATCCAAACATTTAAACTTGTTGTAAAAACAATTGCACGTCAGCATAATCTACATGCAACGTTTATGCCAAAACCATTATTTGGTGTGAATGGTAGCGGAATGCACTTTAACATGTCATTGTTTAAAGGAAAAGAGAACGCGTTCTATGATCCAGATGGTGATATGCAAATGACTAAAGATGCATTCCACTTTGTTGCAGGTATCTTGAAAAATGCACGTGGATTTACAGGCGTATGTAACCCGCTAGTAAACTCTTATAAACGATTAGTTCCAGGTTATGAAGCACCTTGTTATATTGCATGGAGTGGTAAAAACCGTTCTCCATTAATCCGTGTACCATCATCTCGTGGATTATCCACACGTGTAGAAGTGCGCTCAGTCGACCCAGCAGCAAATCCATACTTAGCATTAGCAGCAATCTTACAAGCTGGTTTAGATGGTATTAAAAACAAATTAGAAGTACCAGAACCAGTTAACCAAAATATTTATGAAATGAACCGTGAAGAACGTGAAGCAGTTGGCATTGAAGATTTACCTTCAACTTTATATACAGCAATTAAAGCTATGAAGAACAACGAGCCAATCAAAGAAGCGCTTGGTAATCATATTTATAATCAATTCATAAATTCTAAATCAATTGAATGGGATTACTACAGAACTCAAGTTTCTGAATGGGAAAGAGAACAATATATGAAACAATACTAGGTGCTAAACAAAGGGGTTAAACACTAGGTATATAAACAACTCGTGTCATTCTAATAGGATGACACGAGTTGTTTTTTGCATCTATTTTTATTTTGTTGAGCGTTTATGGGGCAGGATGGGTGCAGAAAATTTTAAAATATTTCTTTAATACGTTTGTTGTAACCAAGAAAGTTAAAAATCAAGAAAAAATATTAAAAGACTTTAATATAAAATGAGGGGTATATGTAAATTAAGTAATAGACGGTGTAAATTGGGGAGTTAAGTATATTGGTAATAGATTTCCTGATGGCTAACCATAAGGCGCACAATATGAGATATTTTTTATTGAATTCAATAAAAATATTGGTGTGTTCATCCAAAAAGGCATGCCAAAGATTTTATTAATTATAAATGGCCGAAAAAATCCCAAGTTACTAAAGGAAAAAAACAAATACTAGGAACGATTTTTTATAAAATTAATATAAGTATAATGTTTGAAAAGAATTTGAAGAGCTATATTATAAATGCACTCCCGAATCTTATTCTCATTCAAACCTTTGCACCTCCTACTATTATTTTAGGCTCCTCAACTTTTAATAATAAGGGGGGGTGGTGTGTGAGTAAAAACTACATTTATATGAAGTAACTTGTTTAAGTAAGGTTAATTTGAAAGATATCGTGTAGATAAAATAAACCACCTAGGTGAATAGGTAGGTTGCTTGTTCTGCACTCACTTTAACAAAACAATGAGTTTGGTGCAGAAGTGGGTGCAAGAATGTGAATTACAGTAAAATTCTATGAGTTTAAAACGTTTATAGTAAGTACTTTTATAATTATAAAATGTGTATATTCAACTTGATTTATTCTAAAGTATTTTATTTAATGAAATAAACTTTATATCCATAGGCTCTATGCCGCAAGATATAGGGATAAGTTTTGTAGGGAAAATTACGCTTCGCTAAGTAGTGGGGCGTTTGTTATTTATAATAAGTTTCCAATAAAAGAATCAGGGTATATAACTATCAAGCGACGTAGAACGCTTCACAAACTATAATAAATTAGCCTATCTGCTTAGATAGGCTGTTTTTTTATTTATTTAAAAATTCATTAAGTGTGGAATTATTGTTTTCTTTTTCAACTATATCCTCTATATTTTTAGCAGCATCTTCTTTTTCGCTTATAACTTCATCTTCTATCAAGCTCTCAACCCTATTTTTTACTTCTTTTTTATTCCAACCTATTTTGTCGAGTTCTTTTTTATAGTTCATATATAACCTCCTTGATTATATAATTTCTAGAATAATCAATTATATTACATATATAAAGATAAAGATATTAAAGTGATCCCCCTGTAGAAAGCTTTTTAGCTTATTCAATAAATATGATGATATAAATTTTATGAAAAGATTATAAATATACGCTTGAATCTTATGCTCAATTACATTTTTGACCTCTCTATTATTTTAGTTATTCGATTTTTAATGATAAGAGGGGATTTTAACTTATCATTTTTCTAATTAATAGGTTAATAATTGGCTTGATTAGTTATTTGATTAGTTATTTGATTAGTTATATAAAGTGTAATAATAAGATTTTTAAAATACAGTTATAATCTGCGGTACTATTGTCGCTTTTCCATGTATATACATTTTAAAATTTATTTACTTTAATGGATTTGAAAAAGAATTGAAAGGTTATATTAAAGGTACTACTCCAAAAAATATATGCATTCAAACCTCCACATACTATTTATTATGTTAGTCCCTAAACTTTTAATAATGATGGAGGGGTTTTTGGTGTGTGAAAAATGAGGCATTTATTATGAAGAGACTGTTTTAAGTTGAGTTAATATTTAAAATGTATAACGATTCTATAATTAAATTTCGTTGTTTTTATAGATTGATAAATACAAACTAAAGAGAGGTATATATACAAAGTAAACGGTCACACGCAAACACTAGATTTATTTGAATAAAATTGTTGTTTATTTGATTTGACTTTATTTAGATAATCTTTTAATTTTTAATATTTTAAAATCAATGATATATTATTAATGAATTGAGATTAATTCATTAATACAAGCATAATTTATTAAGTTAAAAGGAGCGATTGGAATGGTAAAACCATTATATGAAGTTACTGTAATTAGCAATGGCGGCAGAGATGGCAAGGTTTTTAGTGAAGACAATACGTTTTATCAAGATTTAGCTGTCCCGAAAGAAATGGGAGGTAATGGAGTTACTGAATCAAATCCAGAGCAACTGTTTGCAGCTGGATATAGCTCATGTTTCAACAATGCACTTATGCATATTTTAAAAAATGATGGTAAAGGATCAATTGAACCAGAAGTACGCGCAACAGCGTATTTATTACCGGACAAAACAGACGGTGGCGTTAAATTAGCTGCTGAATTAGATGTAACAGTCAAAGATCTTAACCAGGAAGAAGCAGAATTATATGTTAAAAAAGCACATAATTATTGTCCGTATTCAAAAGCATTGAAAGAAACAATAGATATTGAAATTAATGTAAGTGTTAATTAAAAAGCAACGTTATAAACTATCTATAAATATGTGATATGTTTAGTACGATGGTTTTAGAATTAGTATGTCAGATTAAAAGAGATGGTTTTTTATTTAGGGGGTTTCCCTAATATATGTAGTTGACATGACAATGGTAAACTATATATAGAACTCCCTAGTTCGAAAATAGATTATCAAAAGCCATTTTAATCTTAGGCACTCCTTAAAATAAGCACTTTAATCGTATTAAAGTTGTATATTTAGGGAGTGTTTTATATTTATTAAAGTAGATTATTTTGAATGCCGTATATAAGATTGTTTTATTGAAATATTTTTCAAAGCGAAATATATAATGATTAATGGGATTGAATAAAATTACTGGCAGATTGTTTTTTTATAACCCTTTACTATAAAGAGAGAAATATATTCCTAATTATTATGAAATGGAATGATTGAATTTAAAGTGAAAGTAGATAGTATAGAAGCTACATATAAATTAAGACAAAATCCAAGTAGAAAAGAAAGGGAAAATATAATAAAAATTTAAGAAAATCGGAGAGCTTTTAAGTTCACAATTGGCTGATGTAATAGAAGGTTAACAGTAATTAAAAAACTATTGCACGAAATAAAGATTTATATAACTAGTATTGAAAATTGATTTTTATGGATAAAAAAAGATTGAAATAACTCAGTTTAAGTTACTGTGCTATTTCAATCAAATAGCTCAATTTTCATATAAGCTATTAACCAAATATTGCGTGCGAAAATGGTATCAAATATAATATAAATAAAGTAAGACATACTGTGAAATAGATAATGAACGCACGCACTTCTTTTGTTTTAAAGAAAATAATCACCTCAATCATACTTAGTGAACTTTAATTTTAAAATAAGCGGTATGTTGCGTCAATATAGAGCTATATTAAGCATAAATTATTTTATTAAATTACGCGCATAGCTATGTTTTATTGTTTGAATGTCATTCTCCTAAATAGTATGATATAAACAATATAAATTTAATATTCTAAAGGGGATGGCAATATGCAAGAAGTTAAATTATCTACGTTAAAAGCAACATCGTTAAAGGAATTAGAAACAAGTATTAATGCTTATTTACAAGATGATGAAGTTGCTGGTTATAAACTATTGAACTCTACAGTGCGAGAAATTGAAGAACGTACTTTTTCAGCGAATGAACAAGAATTTCATGCAATCTTAACTTTTATAAAAGAACTTTAATATTTAGACTAAGACGTTTTGATATACTCCCTTTAAAGTAGACACTGAGAAAGTGAAAACTTTAAAGGGAGTTTTTTATTTAGGTTATCAACTATGCGTATATTAGCATAAGTATCGTATATGAAACTAAAAAAGTCGGAATCGATTTAAGATTAGATTTTACTTTCATTGATAATAAACAGAGTTCTAAATTTAAAGTAATCAAATATAACCGATATATTTTATATTTGAATAGTCGAGTGAAATTTTTAAAAATTGATTACTATGTATTTGAAAGGTGATGGAAATGATTATAAATAAATTAAATGAGTCTATAGATTATATAGATAATAATTTAACTAATAATTTAAATTTAGCTGAAATATCAAATTATATCGGCATACCTGAACAACATTACAGAAATTTATTTATATTTTTGTCTGAGATGAGTTTGTCGGAATATATAAAGAAGAGAAAATTATATTTTGCCAATAAAGAATTACTAAATAAGTATTCAGTTACGGCTGTAGCAATAAAATATGGTTATTCAATAGATGGCTTTACAAGAGCGTTTAAAGCTTGGAGTGGTTACTTACCATCGCAAGTTTATGAACATCAAATTTTAATATCATTTCCTAAACTTTCATTTTCTATTAATACCAAAGGAGGAATAAACATGAAAACAAGAATCGTAGAGCAACCTGAATTTAATATTGTCGGCGTTCAAAAACGAGTGTCTATGCAATTTGAAGGAGTTAATGAGGAAATTGTAGAATTGGCAAAGAGTATTACAAATTCACAAAAAGAAGAAATGCATCAACTACAAAATTTAGAACCTAAAGAAATTGTAAACGTATCATATGATGCTGACGAATCGTTTACAAAAGAACAAGGCAAATTGACACATATGATTGGTATTGTAACTACTGAAAGTGATCCAAGTGAGCAATTAGAAATTTTAAACTTTAATGAAAGTAAATGGATTGTTTTTGAAAATGAAGGCGAGTATCCAAGCGTTTTACAGGATACTTACGCTAAAATTTATTCTGAGTGGCTACCTGATTCAGAGTACGAATTATCTGATTTACCTATGTTTTCATTTACTAAATTTAAAAATAATGAACAAGATTTTGCATATAGTGAAATATGGGTGGCCATAAATAATTAGTGGTTTCATTAAATTTTATTTTCTGATTCAAAATGAACTGTATGTGATTTAATAGACACTTAAATAATAGAGAAAATATAGCTAATCTCATAATAGGTATGAGGTTAGCTATATTTATTAACGGTATATTTATTATGTAAACAAGATTACTATTAATAAAAATAATTAATGACATTTGTCATCGTAAAGTTGTGACATCACACACTAATTTTATTCATCAGAATCATATGAAAGATTATTAAATTATAAATTCAAGATATAATCATGATTAGCTAAAGATTAAAAAATAAAAAAGCCTAAATTTATTAATTTGATATACAAATTCTTTGAAAAATTAAATAATATCATTGACAGAAAACGCTTTCTGAATTATTATTCACATAAGTTCTAATACAGAACATTTGGAAAGGGGTAATATATATGTCATTATATTCAGATTTATTAATAAAAGAAGAAAAAACAGATTTTATTCGTGTTGGTGTTATAGGTGCTGGACAAATGGGACGAGGTTTAGTTAGTCAAATTTCTCAAATTCCAGGAATGATTGCCGGAGGCGTGTGTGATATCGACCAAAAAAATATAGATTATGCTATTGAAGGTTATCAAAAATTCAATAAACATAACCATGATATTAAAGCTTCTACAAGTTTTGAAGAAGTAATTAACAGTGAGTATGTAGATGTAGTAGTCGATGCAACAGGAGTTCCTGAAATCGGAGCGCAAATTATGCAATTATCACTTGAAGCTAATAAGCATTTAGTCCTTTTAAACGTAGAAGTTGATATTACTGTAGGTTCAATTATGAAGAAAAAATTCGAAGAAAAAGGCTTAGTTTATACTGGATCAGCAGGTGATGAACCAGGCGTTCTTGTAGAATTATATGAATTTGCGAAATCGATGGGGTTAGAAGTAGTAGTAGCTGGTAAAGGGAAAAATAATAAACTACAACCGTATGCAAATCCAGATACATGTTTAGAAGAAGCTCAATCAAAACATATGAATCCAAAAATGTTAGCTGCATTCCAAGATGGAACAAAAACAATGGCAGAAATGAACTTATTAAGTAATGCTATTGGTTACGATGTTGATATCGATGGAATGCATGGTGTTGAAGCTAATTTAGATGATGTAAATGAAAAATTAAATTTAAAATCTGAAGGTGGCGTTTTAAATAACCTTCATGTTGTTGAATATGTAGATGGTTTAGCTCCAGGTGTTTTTGTAATTGTAAAATCTGATAATGAAATTGTAGATGAGGAATTGAGATACTTATTAAAAGTAGACCAAAGTCATAATAACCATTATACGCTATATAGACCTTATCATTTAGCAAGCATAGAAACGCCTAATACAATTGCAAAAGCTGTAATGTATAATGACTATTCAATTAAACCTATTGAAGGACCAGTATCAGAAACAGTAGCTAGAGCAAAACGTGATATCAAGCAAGGCGAGGAAATTGATGGTATTGGTGGTTATTCAGTTAGAGGTGAAATTACTAGCCATCAAAATATGAAAGATACTAACGCTTTCCCTATTGGTATTATCACAAAAGGGACTACGGCTACAAAAGACATCAAAAAAGATGAAATATTAACTTATGATAACACTGACTTGAACAAAGACTCTGTGATTTATAAATTAAGACAAGAACAAGATAAGGTTTTTAAATGAGTTTAATTGTAAACATCCTTATTATTGTTATGATGCTACAGCTTGTTTTGGGAATAGTTCAAGTCAAAGCAATAAATAAAAAAATACAAAACATTAAATCTCAATATTCAAAAACACATAAAATTAATATTTCTGTTGAAAAGAAATTTAAAATTTTTAAAGTTATTATCATTTCAGTATGGCATGAAGAAAATTTAATAAGTGTTTATACAATACAAAGTTACTTATATAAATTGAAAGTCAGACAAGATGAGAATGTTAAAAATACAAAGGTACATGAAAATATTAATATGTACCTAAGGGGTGAAGTATCATGAACATAATAGAATGGTTTGGTAAACATTTTATTGGTTTGTTTGAAGAAGGCGGTAAACAGTTCACTGAACTGTTTACCAGTATTGTACCAACACTCGTTGTTTTACTGACATTTACTTATGCAATGATTAAATTTATTGGAGAAGAACGAGTAACAAAAGCCATTCAATTAACATCTAAGTATACACTAACAAGATATACAATTATGCCTATGCTATCAATCTTACTTTTAACCAACCCAATGGCTTATACATTTGGTAAGTTCGTAGATGAAAAGAAAAAGCCAGCATTTTTCGATTCATTAGTAACATTCCTACATCCGGTTACTGCACTTTTTCCATATGCAAATGCTGGTGAACTCTTCGTTTATCTTGGTATTGCTAATGGTATACAAAAAGCCGGTTTAGATACATCAGAATTAGCCGTGAGATATTTTTTAATAGCCATAGTAATTATGTTAATCAGAGGTTTTATTACAGAAAGAATAACTGCTTATCTATACAAAAAAATGTAAACGCTTTATAACGAGGGGTGAATTAAAATGTATAAGTCTGTTAAAGTAACTAAAGGTAACGGTGGATGGGGTAAAGGATTTACAATAGCTCCAACAGAAGAAAAAAATGTTATTTTATCAGTAACTGGGGGAGGTATTCATCCAGTTGCGCAAAAAATAGCTGATCTAACAGGAGCAGAGGCAGTAGATGGATTTAAAAACACAATCAAAGATAACAGAGTAGCTGCGGCAATTATAGATTGCGGTGGGACAGCAAGAATTGGTGTATATCCTATGAAAGGTATACTAACTGTAGATTTACTTCCGACCTCTCCTAGTGGACCTTTAGCGAAACATATAAATGAAGAAAATTTTGTTTCGGGTGTTAAAGTAGCTAATATCGAATTAGAAAATGATACAACAGAAAGTGAAGATGTTAAAGAGTCAACAGAAGTGGAAAGTATTAATGAAAATAATACTGAAGAAACTGATAGTCAAAATGAACAAGAAAATAAGAAAAAAGAATCATTATTAATACGTTTTTCTAAAGGAATTGGTAATGTTACTGGCACGTTTTATCAAGCTGGTAGAGATTCTATTGATATGTTAATAAAAAACATATTACCATTTATGGCTTTTATTAGTATGTTAATTGGTATTATAAATTACACAGGAATCGGTGAATGGTTAGCAAAATTAATGAGCCCGTTAGCTGGATCGTTAATTGGTCTTTTGATATTAGTATTCATATGTACTATACCTATATTGTCGCCAATATTAGGACCTGGAGCTGTTATTTCTCAAGTGATTGGTGTGCTAATTGGTACACAAATTGGAGCTGGAAACGTTCCTCCAGAATTTGCCCTACCTGCTTTATTCGCCATCACAGGTCAAGTAGGTGCTGATTTCATTCCAGTTGGGTTATCACTGGGTGAAGCTGAAGAGAAAACAGTTGAAGTCGGTGTCCCTGCTGTACTCTATAGTAGAATGATAACGGGTGTGCTAGCAGTATTAATTGCATATTTTGCTAGTTTTGGATTATATTAAGGAGAGATAATTATGTATAAAACAATTATAAAAGATTTTGGTAGTATAGCACCGGTATTTAAAGAAGATAATTTATTTGTGTTATTCGGAACTTCAGCTCCAGATGAATTAAAAGATATTTCATATATTCATGAAACAGAAGAAGTAAGTGATGATTTTAGCTTGAATAGTACTTCTATTTTTAAAATTAATGATATTGAATTTAGGGTTGATAAAGTAGGATCAGAAGCCCATAATAATCTAATGACTCTAGGGCATATATCAGTTTATTTAAATAAAGAAGATATTTTACCCGGAGCAGTAGCAATAAGTGGTAATGAGTTACCAGATTTAGATAAAGGAGATATTTTAACATTTGAGTAGGGATAACGATGTCAATTTTAGATGATACTAGAGTGATGATAAAAATTTGTAAATTGTATTATCATCAAGAATTAAGCCAAAGTAAAATAGCAGAAATAATGGGCGTGAGTCGGCCTACAGTATCTAAGTATCTAACTCACGCAAAGCAAAAAGGGATTGTTGAAATTAAAATAAATGAAAATGATTTATTAGAATTAGAATCTCAGCTTGAAGAAGAATATGATTTAGAAGAAGTTATATGCGTGAAAGAAACAAAACAATTAAAAACTAAACTAGGTCTTGCAGGTAGTAATTATTTACTTAGAAAGCTTGGTAATAATGATATTGTTGCTGTTTCAGCAGGGACAACAATGGATCAAGTAGTTAAAAATACTAATAGTAATAATAAATATTCTAATGTTTTGTTTGTACCTTTGGTTGGTGGTATGGGGAATGCTTCAATGGACATACATGCTAATCATATTGCAGATAGTTTTAGCAAATGCTTTGGAGCCCATAATATGTTACTTCACGCACCTGTAGTTGTTGACGACATAGAATTTAAACACTTTATGATGAAACAAAAATTTGTTAGTAAAGTTACTGAAAAAATGAAGCAAGCAACAATAGCGATAGTTGGTATAGGAGCTAATCCTGAACAATCAACAATGGTAGCTTCATATCGTGATGAACTTAGTTTCAAAGACATCAAAAATAAAGCTATTGGAGATATTATGTATAATTTCATTGATGAAAATGGCGAAAAAATTAATTGTGAATGGAATAACCGTATTATTTCTTTAGACATTGAAGAGTATAAAAAAATCCCATTGAAAATAGGAATAGCTGGGGGTAAAAATAAAGAAAAAGCTATTAAAGCAGCTTTAAATAATAATCTTATTGATGTCTTAGTTACAGACGAAAATACAGGTGTTGAATTATTAAAAAATAATGATTGAATATTGTATAGGTTTTTATAAGGAAGCAATGATAGAGCATATTTATTAAATTTATATATAGTGGATTTAATGAATGTGGTCTTTTTAAAATGTATGATTATTGATAAGGATTCAAGGATAAAAATAACAATATTTTATGAGAAATGATACAATTGATAAATTTGTTATTATTTAATCAAGACATTAACAGCACGATTAGAAACTATACTTCGATTATTATCGACAAGTTAGAAGCTGAAAATCGTTATGATGCATGGCATATTGCTAAACATAAAGGATGGATATAAAATTGCTTAATACCAAAGCAGATAAAAAACTGCCGACATTTTATTATGCGGCAGTTAAATTTATTTATGCTTATTTTTAGTGACAATTGCTTGGATTACAAATACGATGAAACCAACTAAGAGGCCTAAGCAAATAGCTACGACTGCTGATACCATTAGTGGTAATTGAAATTGATATTGTAACACCATACCGATAATTATAGCTATGACAACTGCGATAATCGTTATCATGTTCTCTTTAAATATACTCAACTTGTTCACTCCTATTCATCAAGTATTATAGCATGAGTTATTTGAATAGATAAATAAAATCAAATATATTTCATTGAACTTCTATTTTACAATATTTGGGTGATAATATTGTAAAAATAGTTTTTTGTCATAATTAATTTTTTTATACAATAGATGTTATATATGACGTAAATAGCCTAATAATGTGTTTCCCCCATAGAAAACACATTTGTAATATTGACGCATTGCTCTTTTTTCTATATGATGATTTGGACAATTAAAAAGAAGTGGGTGCAACAGTGAAATCGAAAAAGAAAATGACATCGTTGATTGCAATAGTAATTGTATTGGGTGTATTAGCATTTCAATTTATTAATCATACGGGACCATTTCAAGAGAATGGTAGTAGTGACACATCTTCAGGCCCTGATAATTCGGAAAAGGTTCATGTTGACCGTGTTGTAGATGGAGACACTTTAGTGGCTAAAAACAGTGACAATGAACAATTGAAGGTAAGGTTAATAGGTATGGATACGCCAGAAACTGTTAAACCTAATACGCCTGTAGAGCCTTACGGTAAAGAAGCTTCCGATTATTCTAAGAAACATTTAACGAATAAAGATATTTATTTAGAATATGATAAAGAAAAAGAAGATCGTTATGGAAGAACATTAGCATATGTATGGCTCGATGATAAAACAATGTTTAATGAAGAATTGGTGAAAAAAGGATTAGCTAGAGAAAAATATTTTTCTCCAAATGGAAAGTATAGAGAGGTATTTAAAAAAGCTGAAACACAGGCTAAAAATAATCAAATAAACCTTTGGAGTAAATAAACTTATTTTAAGTAGCTGATATACCTTTGTATTACTTAGCAGATAGATAAAGTATAAAACAGACCTGACTGTCGACAAAGTTTCCGACTTTGTTGGCAGTTTTTTTGTGCACGTTTTCCCCGAGCACAGCCTTAGTCTGTAATCTTTCCACAGAAATCGTCCCAAATTACTTCCATATTACACTAAAAAGATTATAATATATAAATTAAACATTGGTGGTATTTATTATGTTAAATAAATCAATTGATAAAAGTGGTAACTTTGGACTGAAAGATCAGTGATATTTTGAAAATAACTATACAAGTATAAATAAATAGACCTTAGGCGAACTATCACCTAAGATCTATTTTGTTAAATTAGCTAAAACGTGCGACTAATTTATCATATTGTTCTTTAGTTAATACGTCATTTTTTAAATGTAAAGTTTCTTTTATAATTTCTTGTAAAGAAGATTTAGAAGAAACAGTTTCAACGTAATTATTTCTAATTGCTGGGCCATCAATTAAATTCACACTACCATCTGTGAAGTATACGAGACCAACGTTTGGAATTTGTTGATTTAAACGTTCTTGGATTTTTGCTTCTAATGCTTGAGTGTTTTTAGAAGCTTGCTCATAAGGATCATAATTGTAAAAGTCATAAATGACAGAATTTTCTTTAATACGTTCTATAAATGTATAGGTCGTAGAACGAGATGATTGAAACTGGCCATGAAATTGGTTGGCAATATATCTTCCTACAATTTGATGCACAGAATTCTCATTTTCAATTTCAGTTTGCTCTGCTGAATCAGAAGTAAAGTGATAGAAAGTCTTCTGCTTCCAATTTTTTACATTAATATTAAAGATTCCTTTTTCAGTAAAAACAATATAATCAAAAGCTCTTGCATATTCAAATAATGGGTGCTTAACAGCTAAATTACCAGTAGCAATAATATCGAAATATGCTATAACACCTTGCTCTTTTTGTTCATTTAAAATGACTGTTAAATCTTGTTTAGCTTTTCTGAGACCATGGTGATGCGTGTCATTATTTGAACCTATATCCAACATTTTGTTTTTTAGATTTGTATTTTCACGAGTAACTGTACTTATTTTAGTTACTAATTGATCCTTAGCATAAGTTTCGGTTTCAAGCTTATTCTGCATAACACGATGATCTATAAATACTATAATAATAAGTAGTACAATTATTATTAGTAATATAAGTGGTAAAAACATGAATATCATCCTAATCTTATTAAATTTTTTAACATAGCTCATTTTACGCTTTTATTTAATTTTCTACAAATGCTATTAACCAATTCATTTATAGTTACTTTAATTATATTCATATTAATATATTATAACCAACCTGTACATAATATATATTTGTAAATTAATTCCTTTCGTATCTTTTGAGTACTTAAGTGGTATTTTTTTAAATAGATAACGGTTTAACTTAAGAGGATTAATAGCTATAATAAATTATACGCAATATAAAATGAGGAAGATGGTGAACAGTGATTTGAGTACAATAAAAGAATATCTCGAGCATATTACTCGAACAATTAAACATGAGGATATTATAGCTTTTGATAATCATCCTTTTGCATATAAAATTTTAGATGAACTTTCCTCCTATGATATCAAAATATCTGTAATCAGTTACTCTACAGATATAATTAAATATGTATCTAAATATACAAATTTCAATATTATTGTACCTAATGGCGTAGTTGATAGTGCATTTCATATCATTGTTGGTTCAGATGTAGTACAAACTTTTTCCAAATATCGTATTCGATATTATTTCATCACTGCACCGTTTATATTAGGTAATGATTTATACCAGACGATACCTGCTATTGCTGACATTCAAAAAATACTTAACACAAATGCTAACGATATTTTTCTATTAAATAGGCCAGATGTTTTAGATAACCATTCGCATCATGATTATACCTTGGTAGGTAGTTTTTAAAAATATTTTGTGTTTTATTTCACGTTTTTGTATTTAATACATTGAAATATTTAAGGACAAACTATATAATATTAATTATTGGAAACGCTTACTTTTTGTCAGGAGGTGCACATTTGGAAAATGAAAAAAATAAATCAATAAGGCGAATTGTTGAAATTTTAAACATAAATGTACCAAATTTAATTAAATATAATGGTGAAATAGCAAAGCAACTGTTTTTACATGATTCATTTAATTTAGATAATAAAGTGGACATTAGTGTAGAGAGAAAGTTTTTAGGGGAAGTCTTGAAATATATTCCAAATGAATACCGAACATTATTGCATGATACTTCTCATAGTACTTCTGATTATACAGCAGTAGATTTCTCAAAAATAACTCACGCAAATATATATGATGGTGATACATTGATTATGACTATAATTGTATATGATGTTAAAGATGAAGAGTGGATGTTTAGATGGAACCACAATATAAGGTTACCAGAGAAAAATATTTATTTTCATTCTATCAAATGGGACGTAGATTATATTAAACCAGAAATCGTGTTAATGTATGAACTATTAGATCCAATAGATTACCATCAACTTCCAAATTATAGAAATGTAATTGATTCACTAAGTTATTATCAATTTGTAATATTGAGGTTGGTTGTCGGTGATGAACGTATTAATCAAGCACTTATTTCAGAGAAAAAAGCAATATAAAATCCTTCAAATCATTCGTCAGTCCTGATAGGGAGACAAAATGGATTTGAAGGATTTTTGATTGTTAATAAATATGCAATGCTATACTTTTAAGCACTTCCCGTTATAACAATATTCATAAGTTGATTTCACAGCTTTATCTGCATCTGCTACATCAATACCAAACATAATGGAAATCTCCGAAGCTCCTTGATTCATCATTTTTAAATTAATTTTAGATTCTGCTAATGCATGCGTAATTGTGTTAGCCGTACCAACGATTCTGTGCATGCCTTCGCCGACGATCATTAGGATGGCTAAATCGTGTTCTACACTTAATTCATCAACGTCACATTTATCGCGAATATCGTTAAGTACTTGCTCTTCTCTGTTGTGGATTTCTTTAGAACGCATAATGATACTGATGCTATCAATACCTGAAGGCATATGGTCAAAAGAAATATTATAATCTTCTAACACGCCTAATATTTTACGAGTAAATCCCACTTGCCTGTTCATTAAATACTTTTTGATATTTAATACAGTAAAGCCTTTGTCACAACTAATACCACTCACTATATTATTAGAATTAATTTCTCTGTCATGACGTATAAATGTCCCTGTATCATTTGGGCGATTTGTGTTTTTTATAACGACAGGGATTCTATCTTTATGTAGTGGCTGTAAGGCTTCATCATGGAAGACGCCAAATCCTGCATAAGACAGTTCTCGCATTTCTCTATAAGTGATTTCATCTATGACTTCAGGATTTTTAACAATTGTCGGATTTGCTCTAAAAATACCTGAAACATCAGTAAAGTTTTCGTATAAGTCAGCTCGCACACCTCTTGCAACTATGGCGCCAGTAATGTCAGAACCACCACGAGGAAACGTCACTATATAATTTTGTCTTGAAACACCAAAAAATCCTGGGATGATTAATTTTTCATCATATGCTCTTAAATTATATAGTGCTTCATATGATTGGTCTAAAATTTGTGCATTTTGAGGCAAGTCAGTAACTTGAATGCCCGCTTCTCCAGGAGATATATAGCGAGTTGGTATACCTTGACTATTGTTATACTCTGCAATTAATTGTGCATTGAAATTTTCACCACATGAAAGTAAAGCGTCTAATAAACGTGAA
Organism: Staphylococcus sp. 231237_7MaSpsaltlick; assembly: GCF_043107035.1. Lineage (NCBI taxonomy): Bacteria > Bacillati > Bacillota > Bacilli > Caryophanales > Staphylococcaceae > Staphylococcus > Staphylococcus sp. 231237_7MaSpsaltlick. The sequence continues at coordinate 76,374 of NZ_JBICNX010000010.1, read as the reverse complement.
GGTTTATCTTTTAATGTAGCAATGAAATTTTCTAATGTTTGATCAATAGTAGTTAATAAGTTATCACTCATTTTTAATTCATAAATAATATCAGCATAACGCTGAATAATTTCTTCTTTTTTAGAAATGTAATCTAAATCATCAATAACTTTTTCGTATAAGCGAATAAGTAAATCAGTTGTTTTAACATCTTCTTTATGTCGCTTACCTGGTGCTGAGACGATGGTAATTTTCCGATCCTCGTCGGAATTAACGATATTTAATACTTTCTTGATTTGATCTGCAGTAGATACAGAACTTCCTCCAAACTTGGCAACTTTCATGAGACATACAACCTTTCTAAAAAATCAGAAAATTTTGTTTAGTTTTTATTACGAGAGTGATAGGATAGATATAGGATCTAAATTTTCACCTTTACAAAAATAATGAATGAATTTATACTATACCATATTCAAGTATTTTTCAACTGTACATCTGTATTTTTTAGAAGAACAATCGGAGGAATGAAATTATGAAGGAATTAAATGTAGCCTTACTAGGGTTAGGAACTGTAGGTTCTGGTGTAGTAAAAATTATTGAAGAAAATAGTGAACAAATAAAAGAAACAATGAATAAAAACATTAATATTCGACACATATTGGTTCGAGATAAATCAAGACAACGTCCAATCAATGTGTCGAATTATAATTTAACTGAAGACATTGATGAAATTTTGAACGATGATTCAATCGATATTATAGTGGAAGTCATGGGCGGTATTGAGCCAACGGTGGATTGGTTGAAGCGCGCATTAAGTCAAAAGAAACACGTTGTGACTGCAAATAAAGATTTATTAGCGGTACATTTAAATGTATTGGAAGACTTAGCACAAGAAAATGATGTAGCTTTGAAATATGAAGCTAGTGTCGCAGGTGGTATACCAATTGTAAACGCAATTAACAATGGATTAAATGCTAATAATATTAGTAAATTTATGGGCATTTTAAACGGCACATCTAATTTTATTTTAAGTAAAATGACAAAAGAAGAAACATCATTCGAAGACGCGTTAGATGAAGCTAAAAGATTAGGTTTTGCAGAAGCGGACCCTACAGATGATGTTGAAGGTATCGACGCTGCTAGAAAAGTTGTCATTACTTCATACTTATCATTTAACCAAGTGATTAACTTAGATGACGTGGTAAGACATGGTATTAGTGATGTTGAGCCTGCAGATATTAAAGTTGCTGATGAACTTGGCTATAAGATTAAACTGATTGGTAAAGGAACATATGAGCATGGTCAAGTACAAGCTTCTGTTTCACCTACACTTATAAACAAAACCCATCAATTAGCTGCTGTTGAAGATGAATTTAATGCAATTTATGTGATTGGTGATGCAGTGGGAGAAACAATGTTTTATGGAAAAGGCGCTGGTAGTCTAGCAACCGGAAGTGCAGTTGTCAGTGACTTGTTAAACGTAACATTAAACTTCGACACGAATTTACACACTTTACCACCACATTTTGAATTGAAAACTGAAAAAACCAAAGCAATTATGGATGATGGAGATACGATTTCAATTAAGGAGAAAGAAAGTTACTATGTTGTCGTGCAAACAGATGGTGAAGATGTGAATAAAGTAGAAACTTTACTTAAAGGTGAATTACCTTTCCATAAATCGTTAGCGGTAACTGAACGTGACGCTCATACAGTAGGTATCGCAGTTATCGGAATTGATGAAAATCCAGAAGCATCAATTACAGATTCAGGTTATATCGTTAAGAAAATATATCCAGTAGAAGGGGTTTAATTAATATGAAGAATTGGAAAGGTTTAGTAGAAGAATTTAAAAATTATTTACCAGTAACTGAAAAAACACCAACATTATCATTAAATGAAGGTCATACACCATTAATTTATTGCGAAAATATGTCAAAAATGCTTGGTATTGAGTTACATGTTAAATATGAAGGTGCCAATCCAACTGGTTCATTCAAAGATAGAGGTATGGTCATGGCAATGGCCAAAGCGAAAGAGGAAGGTAAGAAAATTGTAATCTGTGCTTCAACTGGTAACACATCAGCTTCAGCAGCTGCATATGCGGCACGTGCTGGACTAAAAGCAATCGTAGTTATTCCTGAAGGTAAAATTGCTTTAGGAAAATTATCACAAGCTGTGATGTACGGCGCTGAAATTGTATCAATTGAAGGTAATTTTGATGAAGCTTTAGAAATTGTTCAAGAAATTGCTAAAAATGGAGAAATTGCGCTAGTTAACTCAGTAAATCCATATCGTATTGAAGGTCAAAAAACAAGTGCTTTCGAGGTAATTCAACAATTAGATGGCGTAGCACCGGACATTTTATCTATTCCAGTAGGTAATGCCGGAAATATTTCTGCATACTGGAAAGGTTTTAAAGATTACCATGAAGCAAATGGTACGCAACTACCTCAAATGTTTGGTTTTCAAGCTGAAGGAGCTTCACCAATCGTTCAAAATAAAGTAGTAAAAAACCCTGATACAGTGGCAACAGCAATCAGAATTGGTAATCCTGCAAGTTGGGATAAAGCGACTGCTGCACTTGAAGAATCCAATGGACAAATTGATAGTGTTACTGACGAAGAAATTTTAGAAGCATATCAATTGATGGCACGTAACGAAGGTGTGTTTAGTGAACCAGCTAGTAACGCTTCGATTGCTGGACTTATCAAATTACATCGAGCAGGTAAATTACCTCAAGGCAAAAAAGTAGTTTCTGTGTTAACAGGTAATGGTTTGAAAGATCCAGATACTGCAATTTCCTTGTTAGATAATCCAATTAAACCATTGCCAAATGATAGAGAAAGTATTCTAGAATATATCAAAGGGGCACTTTAGCATGAGCGAAAGGTTACATTTGAAAATCCCGGCATCTACTGCAAATTTAGGTGTCGGATTTGATTCAATTGGTATGGCTTTAAATAAATTTTTATACTTAGATGTAAAAATAAGTGATAATGGTTATTGGTCGTTTAATCATATTGGTCCTAATGTAGAAGGATTACCCACAGATAATAGCCACTATATTTACCAAATTGCACAAAAGGTTGCGCATAAATATAACGTGGTTTTACCTTCATTAGAAGTAGAAATGAGAAGTGAGATTCCTTTAGCTAGAGGGTTAGGTTCTTCGGCATCTGCATTAGTAGGTGCCTTATACATAGCAAACTATTTTGGTGATATTGAATTATCGAAATATGAATTATTGCAACTAGCTACTGAGTTTGAAGGTCACCCAGATAATGTCGCGCCGACGATTTACGGTGGTTTAGTGTTAGGGTACTATAATCCAGAAACTAAAGTAACTGATGTTTCTTACATTGATACACCTAAAGTAGATATCATTATCACAGTGCCTTCTTATGAATTAAGAACAATTGATTCAAGAAATGCTTTACCTGATACGTTTTCACATAAAAAGGCTGTTCAAAATAGTGCAATTAGCAACACGATGATTAGTGCGCTAATTCAACATAATTATGTACTAGCTGGAAAAATGATGGAACAAGATGGATTTCATGAACCTTATAGACAAGATTTAATTCCTGAATTTCAGGCTATTAAAGGACTGGCAAAACAGTATTTAGCATACGCTACAGTGATAAGTGGTGCAGGTCCAACAGTACTTACAATGATTGGTCCAGAACGTAGTGGTGAATTGGTTAGAGAATTAAAAAGAACATTTGAAAATTGTCGTTCAGAGTTAGTGACAATTAATGAAACAGGTGTCGAACTTAAAGTATTGTACCAACGTCAATAATTTGTTGTAATATAGAGTGAAGACGTTGAAGGGAGACAAGCAACATGAGTGAATATAAAATGATAGTAATGGATATGGATGATACATTGATGAACCATGAAAATCAAATGAGTCCTGAAACAGAAAGCTATTTAATTGATATACAAAAGCAAGGATACAATGTTGTATTAGCATCAGGACGCCCTACAGAAGGTATGTTACCGACTGCTAAAACTTTACAATTAGACAAATTCCAAAGTTATGTAATTAGTTATAATGGTGGGAAAACTGTAAATGTTAATACAGAAGAGGTAGAAGTAAGTCGTACTGTTTCTAAAGAAAACTTTGATTTTATAGTCGATTATTGTAGAGAAAATGGCTTGTTTGTATTAACTTATCAAGACGGATTTATTGTTTACGAAGGTGAACACGAGTATATGAATATTGAATCAGAACTAACTGGGTTACCTATGAAACGTGTAGATGACTTAAAGAATTTTATTCAAGAAGATGTGCCTAAAGTTATGGGCATTGATTATGTACCTACGATTACAGGTCTTAATAAAGATTTGGCCGGTCATTTTAATGAAGAAATTGATGTTACTACAAGTAAACCTTATTTCTTAGAATTTATGGCTAGTGGTGTATCAAAAGGAAATGCTGTTACCGATTTATGTAAAAAAGCACAAGTTGACCTATCAGAAGTGATTGCTTTTGGTGATAGTGCCAATGATATCTCTATGTTAAAGGTTGTTGGCCACGCTGTAGCTATGGGAAATGCTAACGATGATGTTAAAAAGGTTGCTGATGAGGTAACTTTAAGCAACAGTGATAACGGGATACCCCATGCTTTAAGAAATATATTAAAATAAAAAATAGACAGTCTGGGACATAAAGTTCTTAGACAAGTGAAAAAAGGCAATTTCTATTGAAATAATATAGAAATTGTCTTTTTCATTATTGTTTTGATTATAGTTAGCTCGTTGAGCAACTACTTTTCTTATATTAAGTGTCATTAATACAAATCCAAGTTCTCTTTTGACTTTATTTATGCCTCTAACCGACATTCGAGTGAAACCCAAAATAGCCTTCATAAATCCAAAAACAGGTTCTACATCAATTTTTCTTTGTTTGTAGATTTCTTTTGTTTCTGGTTCTGAAAGCTTTTGATTGATTTGGGCTTTGAAATATTCCCAGTTATAATTTCTCGTTATTTTTTTATTAGATTTTGAATTTGATTTCATACAATTGTTCTTCAGTGGACATTCTGAACAATTATCGCATTCATATAATTTAAAATCTCTCCTAAATCCATATTTATCATAGCGATAGGCATACTTTTTAAAACCAAGTCTTTTATGATTCGGGCATATAAATTCATCATTGATTTCCTCATATTTCCAATTTTGAGTATTAAAAATGTCACTTTTATATTTGTTGGTTTTATCTTTAATAAACATGCCATAAGTTATGAGCGGTGTTCTATTAAATTCATCTATAATTGCCATATAATTAGGTTCACTACCATAACCATCATCAGCTACGATATATTCAGGTAAATGACCGTAGGTCTCTTTAATTAAAGTTAAAAAAGGCACCTCTCGTTAATTTAGTTTAGTTGTGTTTATTAAATTATACGAAAGGGCCTTATTTTTTTAAAGTGTTTTAATGTAAAATTACATATGAATGAGACGTATTTTGGCGAGACTCTTGAGGGAACAGGACAAGCTGAAGACTACAGGCTGAAGCTGTCCCCTAAGAAAGCGAGCCAACAATACGAAGTATTGAATACAAAGGAAGCACTCAGATGAATTAAATCATCTGAGTGCTGTTTTTCTGGGATTTATGTCCCAACCTCTCTATTTTATAGATAATGGATTTATACTAACTTTATAAAGTAATTTAAGGTAACCTTTCTATAAAAGATAGTTTATTTGGTATACAATCAATAAAGTCGTTTTGATTAATATGCTTTTTCAGTAAAAAAGTGTTATTTACTATGCTTAAATCAATGTAATCTGTGTCATTATAATAGTTCGTTATAGGAAGATGATTGATGAGTTGCGCATCTTGATGTATGCTTTAGATCACTTTGCAGTATGCGTCCATTCATTTTTGCCACGATGTCGCTTGACGTGTGCATATACATGGTCTGCAGCATAATCTAAGTTAGTATAAACAGTTATTGCAAAAGCAGATTGATTTTCTTCAAAGTCTTCTTGTAAGAATAGGTCTTTTAAATGTTCAAAAAGGCTTTCCATTTGTGAATGATCTAAACTACTATACTCTCTTAAAGTACGTTTAATCAAGCGTTGATGCCTATCCTCAAGTGATTGCACAACTATAACGAAGCGTTCTTCAGTTTGTAAAATATCGTCAAATAAATTCGTTTGTCCAATCATATTCTCCACCTCTAAATTACGTCATTGTTTTTTACCATTATACTATACTTCTATATAACTGAAAATAACAGAGTCTTATGTATTTCGAAAGAATTGATAAAAAGATTGTGGTATTAATCTGATAAATCTATGCATTTTTAAATAAAGTTGCTATATAACATAAAAAAACAGAGATACGATATCAACGATTTAAAAATGCGTTCGTATCCCTGTTTTTATGATTTTGAAATATTATATTTCAGTTGTTAGTGTGCTAGTTATATTAAGGATTTTCTATCCATTTAAATCATGACGTTTTAAGTCAATTTCTTCGAGTTTTACAATTTTAGTTTTTCTAATGAATTTATGTACTAAATATATTAAAACTAGAATGACAATAGGTACTATATTTCTAAATAATGCACCAATATCTCCTGATAATACCGCACCGAAAGAATTTCCGCCAAATAAGAATAATAAGGCAAGGATTACAATGATAGGGCCCAAAGGATAAAATGGCGCTTTATAAGGCAGTATATCTTTAGGATCTTTGTTTTGCTTTTTAATTGCTAAGCGAAGTCTAATCTGAGCTAAAATACTAGCTGCCCAAATAACAATAACTAATGAACCTATAATATTAAGTAATGTAAACACAATATCTGATTTGAATTGAGCTAATATAATCACAGCTAATACAATAATGAAAGTTGTGAATAAGGCAACTATAGGTAATTTTGTTGTTTTGTTTAATTTCGCTAAGAATCTTGGCGCTTGTTTGTCTTCGGCCATTGAGTACAACATTCTACTAGTCGTATAGATACCTGAATTAGCTGCTGACAATAATGAAGTTAGGATAACCGCATTAATCACAGATGCTGCAAAAGCAATTCCCACACGGTCAAAGACAATCGTAAATGGACTTTGAGATACTGATTCGCTTTCATTTAGTAATAAAGGATCAGTATAAGGTATGATTGCTGAAATAACAGCAATAGATAATACATAGAATAATAATATTCTCCAAAAAACTTGTTTGATTGCTTTAGGCATTGAACGATCAGGGTTAGATGATTCACCTGCAGTTACTGCTACTACTTCTGTACCACCAACTGAAAATCCTGCAACGAGTAGTACACCTAAGAAACCTGAAAAACCACCAACGAACGGCGCTTCGCCTGCAGTGTAATTAGATAGTCCATAAGTTTTACCACCTAAAATGCCAACAATAGTTAGAACGCCGATGGCAATAAAGACGATAATCGTTATTACTTTAATTAATGATAACCAAAATTCAGTTTCACCAAATGCTTTAACTGAAAATATATTTAATAAGAAAAGTAAGCATAAAAAGATAATACTCCAGGTCACTGGACTGAAAAATTGGAACGTGTCCCAATAATTAAGTACACTTGCAGAAATAATAATATCCACACTTGTAACGAGTAACCATATTGCCCAATATAGCCATCCCATCGTGAACCCTAACGACTTATCTACAAATCGAGTAGAATAAGAACTAAAAGACCCTGAAACAGGGTAAAATGTAGCTAATTCACCAATGGAGGACATTAAGAAATACAACATTACTCCTATGATTAAATAAGCTAATATAGCACCACCAGGACCAGCTTGGGAAATTACATTACCAGTAGCAACAAAAAGACCGGTACCGATGGCGCCGCCAATTGCTATCATCGAAATATGTCGAGAGTTTAAACCACGATTCATATTATTTTGTGCCATAATAAGTCTCCTAATAGTTAATTAAAATTTATATACATTCCATTTTAATGCTTTTGACAGACACAAGCAATGCTTTTTATGAGCCAAAGTCACAAAATGTTTAAATATTGTGAAAATAGTCTAATTAATTAATGGTCGAAATGTTGCTTTTAAAAACACTTTACATTAAAATGAATACTAGGTAATAATAATTATTATTTAGAGAGAATGAGGGGGAAATGTGATGAGCAACAATAAAAAATTAACTAGCCTATTTGGCGCGCCAGTTTCTGATAGAGAAAATAGTATGACTGCAGGACCAAGAGGCCCACTAGTAATGCAAGATTGGTATTTTTTAGAACAAATGGCTCACTTTGATAGAGAGGTGATTCCAGAACGACGTATGCACGCAAAAGGATCAGGTGCATTTGGTACTTTTACAGTTACTAATGATATAACGCAATATACTTCAGCGAGTATTTTCTCTGAAGTTGGTAAACAAACTGAAATGTTTGCACGTTTTTCAACAGTAGCAGGTGAGCGAGGAGCAGCGGATGCAGAACGTGACATTCGTGGATTCGCTTTAAAGTTCTATACAGATGAAGGGAATTGGGATTTAGTTGGTAATAATACGCCTGTATTCTTCTTCAGAGATCCTAAATTATTCGCGAGTTTAAATCATGCAGTTAAACGTGATCCAAGAACAAATATGCGTAGTGCGCAAAATAATTGGGATTTTTGGACGTCATTACCTGAAGCGTTACATCAAGTTACAATTTTGATGTCTGATCGTGGTATTCCAAAAGGCTATAGAAACATGCATGGTTTTGGTTCTCATACTTATTCAATGTATAATGATAAAGGTGAACGTGTATGGGTTAAATTCCATCATAGAACACAACAAGGCATTGAAAACTTACAACCTGATGAAGCAGCGAAAATTATTGCAGACGACAGAGAATCATCACAACGTGATTTATTCGAAGCAATTGAAAATAAAGATTATCCAAAATGGAAGATGTACATCCAAGTTATGACGGAGGAACAAGCGAGAAATCATAAAGATAACCCATTTGATTTAACAAAAGTGTGGTATAAAGGCGATTATCCTTTAATTGAAGTAGGAGAATGGGAACTTAACCGTAATCCTGATAACTACTTCCAAGACGTGGAACAAGCCGCATTTGCACCTACTAATATTATCCCTGGTTTAGATTTTTCACCAGATAAAATGTTACAAGGTCGTTTATTCTCTTATGGCGATGCGCAACGTTATAGATTAGGTGTGAACCATTGGCAAATACCAGTAAACCAACCAAAAGGTGTCGGCGTTGAAAATATTTGTCCATTTAGTAGAGATGGGCAAATGAGAATTTTAGATAACAACCAAGGCGGAGGCACTCACTATTATCCAAATAGTGATGGTTCATTTGAAGATCAACCTGAATTCAAAAAACCTGGATTAAAAGTTGAAGGCGAAGCCTATGAATATGATTTCAGACAAGACGACGATAACTACTTTGAACAACCAGGACGCTTATTTAGATTACAATCTAAAGAACAACAAGAACGTATTTTTGAAAATACTGCAAATGAGATGCAAGGTACGACATTAGAAGTACAACATCGTCATATCCGTCACTGTTACAAAGCGGATAGTGAATATGGTAAAGGCGTAGCAAAAGCTTTAGGTATTGACATTAATGACGTAGATTTAGAAATTAAAGATTAATAATGTAGAAAAACAATGAGGTACGAATACTTTTAAAATAAGTGTTCCCAATCCTTTTGAAAATGATGATTAGTATAGAAGTATTTACTTACATGTGGAAAAGAGGCTCGTGATGGGTCTCTTCAGAACATAGACAAAACAAACCTTAGGTGAACCATGAATTGATCCTAGATAGTGGGAATGAAATAAAAACACTTTCGTTGAATTCATTTAAAATGAATCATACGGAGGTGTTTTTTTTCTATGAAAATAAATAATGCCAACCACAATTATAAAAATGTAGCTGGCAATCATAAGTCATCATAATTTAATAAAGATAATTCTAGTACTATAAGCTAAATATCATTACAACAGACTGTTGCGTTTAAATTGTCGTATTTAAAAGATAATTTTAGCGGAGAAATTATTTTGTTTCACGATGTAACGTATATTTATTTAATCTAGGGCAGAATTTTTTTAATTCAATACGCTCAGGATTATTACGTTTATTTTTTGTAGAAATATAGTTACGATCGCCACATTCTGTACATGCTAATGTAATATTTACGCGCAAAGTTAACACCTCTTTCTTAACAGGAATGATTACGTTTTAAAATTCTAGCACATAAAGAACATAATTTCAAATACTTTTAAGTTGAAAAATATGATGAGTATGTTAGTATATAAAACGTAATTATTACGATTTATAATAAGGAGAGTTAAAATAATGGCAAAGAAATCAAAAATAGCTAAAGAACAAAAAAGAGAACAATTAGTTGAAGCATATTATGAGTTACGTAAAGAACTAAAAGCTAAAGGTGATTATGAGGCTTTAAGAAAATTACCAAGAGATTCATCACCTACAAGGTTAACACGTCGTTGTAAAGTTACAGGAAGACCAAGAGGCGTGTATCGTAAATTTGGAATGTCACGTATAGCCTTACGTGAACATGCGCATAAAGGGCAAATTCCAGGTGTGAAAAAAGCAAGTTGGTAATTTACGACCTAAGTCCATTTACATTTAGTTTAAAACAATGTATATTATCTATTGGTAAAGATGAATAAAAAGTTATTGTTCGGGAATTATAGTGAATATATCTAATATTCTCTATATATTTATTGAATACATCATGAAAATCTTACCATTAAATAATTGTTTTATTAAAAATGTTAGGGGTTTGTTAACGGTGAAAATTTTTGATTATGAAGATATCCAACTAATACCGAATAAATGTATTGTAAATAGTCGTTCTGAATGCAATACTACTGTCCAATTTGGGCCGAAGAGCTTTAAATTACCAGTTGTTCCAGCAAATATGCAAACAGTGATGAATGAAGAGTTAGCTGAATGGTTTGCTGAAAATGATTATTTCTATATAATGCATAGATTTGATGAAGCGGCACGTATCCCATTTACGAAGAGAATGCATGAAAAAGGTTTGATTGCATCAATTTCTGTAGGTGTTAAAGAACGGGAATTCGATTTTGTAGAGCAATTAGCTAATGAAAAAGTAATTCCAGATTATATTACAATTGATATTGCACATGGTCATTCAGATTCTGTAATCAATATGATTAAACATATTAAACAACATATTCCTGAAGTATTTGTAATTGCAGGTAATGTTGGTACTCCAGAAGGTGTACGCGAATTAGAAAACGCTGGTGCAGACGCTACCAAAGTTGGTATTGGACCAGGAAGAGTTTGTATAACTAAGATTAAAACAGGATTTGGTACAGGCGGTTGGCAATTATCAGCATTAAATCACTGTAGTAAAGCGGCAAGAAAACCAATTATTGCTGATGGTGGTATTAGAACGCACGGTGATATTGCGAAATCTATACGCTTTGGCGCATCTATGGTAATGGTAGGATCGCTATTTGCTGCACATGAAGAATCACCTGGCGAAACAGTTGAATTAGATGGTAAATTATATAAAGAGTATTTCGGCAGCGCTTCTGAATTCCAAAAAGGAGAGCATAAAAATGTAGAAGGTAAAAAAATGTTTGTTGAACACAAAGGTTCATTATCTAATACATTAATAGAAATGCAACAAGACTTACAAAGTTCAATTTCATATGCAGGTGGTACTGACCTTAAATCGTTAAGAAAAGTTGATTATGTAATTGTAAGAAACTCAATTTTTAACGGTGATAGAGACTAAAATATTAGTAGGTGTAAAATATCAGAAAATTATTCTTGTATGTACTTGCTTTCTTAGTGATTATTCTAGTCCTACCTATCAAAGAGCCAGCACCGATGATTACAGTACAACAACAATTGAAAAATAAAGTTGCCGATTGGTCTTCATCAAAAACAACAAGTGATGGTGCGTTGAAAGTACCCAGCAAACAAGAATTTGCAGTTAATAACATACAAATGAATATGACTAAGGATGCTGTAGAAGAAAAGCTAGGAAGCGCGCAACGTGTCACATCTAATGAATATGGTACAAATTGGCACACATATTATTCGGATGATTATAGAGGATTTGTGATGATTAGTTATATAGATGAAAAAGTAAATGCACTATATAGTAACCAAAACGTCATATCGTCTAAATCAAAAATTAAATATGGCACACCAAAAGAGACGGTAAGAGAACGTATAGGTAAACCGATTACTGATAAGCAAAAAGGAAATGTGAAGTTTGATGTTCAAGATGATGAATTTGATAATTTTCACAAAGATAAAATATATACAACAGCTTTTTATGATAAACATGAGAACAATAACTTAACAGCACTTTTACAAGTTAGTGAAAAAATGGAGAACCGATTACAACAACAATATGGCGCACCATCGGAAGGACTAGCTCAAAGCTTTGAATTACAAAACTTTGATTTAGTAAATGCGGAACGAGTACAGCATGAGTTAGAGCCACTTAAATACTCTTCTAGTATTTCTGATACTGCCAGAAAACACAGTGAAGATATGGCTAAGCATAATTATTTTGATCATAATAATTTATCAGGTAATACACCATTTGATCGTATGGAAGCAGACGGACACGATTTTAATGCAGCAGGTGAAAACTTAGCATATGGTCAAACAAGTAGTATTTATGCTCACCAAGGGCTAATGAATTCATTAGGACACAGAAAAAATATTCTTAAAAAAGAATTTGATACACTTGGTGTAGGTGTCGACTTTAATAAAGACCGCCAGCCTTATTGGACAGAAAATTATACTGGATAATGTTTATTATTTATTTTGTGAGGGTATCTGTTATCATGTGAGGATGAAAAGTTATGACAACAAACAAAAAAGATAAAACAGAAGATATACTTGAAAAAGTAAAAGACATTTTAGAGAAAAAAGACGAAAAAAAAGAGGGTGCGCGATAAGCGCATCCTCTTTTTTTTGAGAGTGTTATCATTGGTATAAATATCAATTACATTTCTCTAAATAATCCAACTACTTTTCCTAATACAGTTACATTATCAAGATAAATTGGTTCCATGGTGCTATTTTCAGGTTGTAAGCGATAACGATTTTTTTCTTTATAGAAACGTTTAACAGTCGCTTCGTTCTCTTCTGTCATTGCAACAATGATATCGCCGTTTTCTGCGATAGTCTGACTTCTTACAATAACTTTATCACCGTCAAGAATGCCAGCTTCAATCATACTCTCTCCTACAACATTTAAAATGAATATATCGCTATTATGGGTTGAAGTAAAATGTTCAGGTAGTGGGAAGTATTCTTCGACATTTTCGACTGCAGAAATAGGTACACCCGCAGTTACTTTCCCTATCACAGGAACATGAATTGTTTCTTCCATATTAATTGATTCACCTAACTGCTCTGACACAATCTCAATAGCGCGTGGTTTAGTTGGGTCTCTTCTAATATAACCTTTTTCTTCTAGTCTAGATAGATGCCCGTGAACTGTAGAACTAGAGGCTAATCCAACAGCTTCCCCAATCTCTCTAACACTTGGTGGATACCCTTTGGATTGAACGGTTTGCTTGATATATTCAAAAATTTCATTTTGTCGTTTAGTTAACTCTCTCATAATAGGCACTCCCTAATTTAATTTAGGTCAATTATAGCATGCTTATAGCATTTTTACAAACGTTTGTTCGTTTGGATGTTGACATAGAACAGACGTTCTGATAAAGTAACTATACAAACAAACGTTCTAGGAGTGGTTAGGAATGATGAAGAAATATAACTCGCAAATAAAGTCTTATGTTATAGTGCTAACGGTGACAATGATACTTTGTGCCTTATTTATATTAAGCGCACATAATAGTGCAAATTCAGAACAGATGTACGAAATGACTGACCATCAAATGACAAGTCAATCGGTAAATAGCGAACAGAATAAGAATGAAGCTAAATTACAAAGCGAACAAACTTCACAACAAGTGGTGGCAGCTGTTCACTAATAGTTTTAGTGACATAGACGCCGTTTAATATAAATATTTATATAGTGATTTTTTGAGCGAAACAATTTAGTTTCGTTCATTTTTTTGTTATATTTTTTATATAAATAATATCGGAGGTTTATTATGGCTGATAAAGACGGTGTAGATTTACAACGCATAAATGAATTAGCAAAAAAGAAAAAAGAAAAAGGTTTAACTGAAAAAGAAGCTAAAGAACAATCCAAATTGAGAAAAGCTTACTTAGATTCATTTAGAGAAAAATTTAAGCAGCAAATTGAAAATACAAGAGTCATAGATCCTGAAGGAAACGATGTTACTCCTGATAAAGTGAAAAATATATTAGATTCTAAAAATAAAGAAGATAAAAACTAAATCAATTTTTTGTTAAAAAGATACCAAATAAGGTATAATGAGATAGAAACTTGCTAGAAGAAAGGAAGTCATTTAGATGAATAAAGAAAAAGATCAATTAGCGGTAGATACGATTAGAGCGCTAAGTATCGATGCAGTTGAACAAGCAAATTCAGGACACCCTGGATTACCAATGGGTGCTGCTCCTATGGCATACACGTTATGGACACGCCACTTGAATTTTAATCCCCAATCAAAAAATTTCTTTGATAGAGATCGTTTTGTATTATCAGCTGGACATGGTTCTGCGCTATTATATAGCTTATTACATGTTTCAGGTAGCTTAGAATTAGAAGAATTAAAAGAATTCAGACAATGGGGTTCTAAAACGCCAGGACATCCAGAGTTTAAACACACTGATGGTGTAGAAGTTACAACTGGTCCACTTGGACAAGGTTTCGCTATGTCTGTTGGTATGGCTATGGCTGAAAAGCATCTAGCAGGTAAATTTAATAAAGAAGATGCTAAAGTTGTTGACCATTACACATATGTAATCGCTTCAGATGGTGATTTAATGGAAGGTGTTTCTCACGAAGCAGCTTCATTAGCAGGACATAACCAATTAGACAAATTGATTGTTTTATATGATTCAAATGATATCTCATTAGACGGAGATTTAAATAAAGCCTTTTCTGAAGATGTTAAAGGCCGTTTTGAAGCCTATGGTTGGAAACACATTTTAGTTGAAGAGGGTAATGATTTAGACGCAATTGATAAAGCGATTGAAGAAGCTAAATCTCAAGATGTACCAACAATTATTGAAATTAAAACAATTATTGGTTATGGTGCGCCTAATAAACAAGCTTCACATGGTGTTCACGGTGCGCCTCTTGGTGAAGATGAAAGAAAATTAGCGCTTGAGAATTACGGTTTAGACCCTGAAAAACGTTTCAATGTTCCAGAAGAAGTTTATGAAATTTTCCAACAAAGTATGTTGAAACGTGCTAACGAAAAAGAAGAAGCATGGAATAAACTTGTTGAAGAATATAGTAATAAATATCCTGAATTAGCTGAAGAATTTAAATTGGCTATCAGTGGTAAATTACCAGAAAACTATAGAGATGAGCTACCACACTTTGAAGCTGGGCATAGTGGCGCTTCACGTGCTGACTCTGGTGAAGTAATTCAAACTTTAAGCAAAACTGTACCGTCATTCTTTGGTGGTTCAGCTGACTTAGCTGGTTCAAATAAATCAAATGTAAAAGATGCAACAGATTTTGATAAAGATACACCAGAAGGTAAAAATATTTGGTTTGGTGTTCGTGAATTTGCAATGGGAGCTGCAGTAAATGGTATGGCTGCGCATGGTGGTTTACACCCATACGGTGCAACTTTCTTCGTATTTAGCGACTACCTAAAACCAGCTTTACGTCTTTCATCAATCATGGGATTAAACTCAACATTTATCTTTACGCATGATTCAATTGCAGTTGGTGAAGATGGTCCAACACATGAACCAATTGAACAACTAGCTGGTTTACGTGCTATTCCAAACATGAATGTTATTCGCCCAGCAGATGGTAACGAAACTCGTGTAGCTTGGGAAGTAGCATTAGAATCTGAAGATACACCAACTTCACTTGTTTTAACTCGTCAAAATCTTACTACTATGGATTTACCAAAAGAAACAGTAGAAGAGGGTGTACGTAAAGGTGCTTATGTAGTATTTGAATCCGATAAAGCGCCAGAATTCTTATTATTAGCTACTGGTTCTGAAGTTAACTTAGCAGTCGAAGCGGCTAAAGACTTAGAAGCACAAGGTAAAGGTGTACGCGTTGTATCTATGCCAAACTGGAATGCATTCGATCAACAAACTGCTGAATATAAAGAATCAGTAATGCCATCATCAATTACTAAACGTGTAGC
Source organism: Staphylococcus sp. 231237_7MaSpsaltlick (assembly GCF_043107035.1). Lineage (NCBI taxonomy): Bacteria > Bacillati > Bacillota > Bacilli > Caryophanales > Staphylococcaceae > Staphylococcus > Staphylococcus sp. 231237_7MaSpsaltlick. Next base: position 60,128 of record NZ_JBICNX010000010.1, on the reverse strand, counting down.
TATTGAAATGGCTTCACCACTTGGTTGGCATAAGTATGTAGGTACTGAAGGTAAAGTTATCGGTATCGACGGTTTCGGTGCTAGTGCGCCTGGAGACTTAGTTGTTGAAAAATATGGCTTCACAAAAGAAAATGTATTGAATCAAATTCAAACATTTTAATTTATGTAACTAAGCTTAATTTGTTGGTATGAGAGCCTAGGTTCTCATACCAATTTTTATTTTTGATAACAAAATATACTTATATTTACAAAGTTATTTTTTAATTGGTATAATACATAAGTCGAAACGTTATATTAATTGAGTTGCTCTTGAAAAGGGGCGCTAATTTTAGTAAAATTCATTAGGATAGGAAAGTGGGTGAAACAATGGCAACTTGGTTAGCAATATTATTAATCGTGTTAGCACTAATTCTAGGATTAGTCGGTGGATTTTTCCTTGCAAGAAAATATATGATGGATTATCTTAAAAAGAACCCACCAATTAATGAAGAGATGCTACGTATGATGATGATGCAAATGGGTCAAAAACCATCTCAAAAGAAAATTAATCAAATGATGACGATGATGAATAAAAATCAACAAGAACAAATGAAAAAACCTAAATAAGGTGTTATTAAAGGGCTGACAGCTACTTGTATTAAGTAGTTATCAGCTCTTATTTTTTAAGGTTATATAATTTATATACATTATGGTTGAATTAGCTGCTTATAAGAAAGATTCAATTATTCACTGAATTATCGTATATTAATTTATATAAAACATTTTCAGCACACCTAAACTATAGGTGTAATTTTAGTCTATATATCAAAAATTTACAACCAAATGAAGAAGTTAACCAATTATTAGAAAATATAAAACAATTGATCTTGAAAAATATGACGCCAATCAAAAGGCAAAAGCAGTAGCAAGAAAAACGTTTAACGTTTTAAATTAAAATCATAGTAGGTACTGGTGCTATTACTCTAATATCAAATTTAATTGGTGGACCTGTCGCGGATAGTCTTGGAGTTTTTGCAAGTTCACTAGCATTTACCAATGTAGATACAAGTAAAAGAATTTACATCGCTCCTAGCATTTTACATTGTTTCAATGCCTGAAAATATGATTGAGAAAATTGTGTTTTAGGCTATATAGGTTATTATTATCATATTTTATATTAGGAAAAGAGAATATGAAAAGTAAGTGATTCGTTTATAGGGGAATGATGTAATTTTTGAAGTTAATAAAAGTGCTCAAATTTTGAATTTATAAGGATTTGGGTGCTTATTTATCTAAATTAATAACGAAATATTATAATCATCATACATAGACAGTTAAAAAATCATTTTACTGTTCTATTTTACGTTAATCAATATTTTACGATTATATTTTAAATAATGTTACTTAAATGTAGTTGTATAAAGAAAAGTAAATAATAAAACTTTGTTTTAATGATTTTGTATTTGAAAGTATTGGTATTAAGTTTATATAATAATATAGCTGTATTAATTTATTGAAATATTCAGAAAATAATTGATTCTCAAATGTGATTTGTTATAATGTATATATAAGGGAGGTATCGATAAGTGAAGGATGCTTATGACATGGAAGATAAAGAAGTACTTGATCGACTAGCAAATATGCATATTAACTTTCCGACCGATGAAGCATTTAAGAAATATCATAATGCGATGCAAATTCATGATATGAATTATCTTAGATACACTTTAAATGATGCATTATCGGCATGTAACCAAACACATGCTTATTAAATAAAAGTACGATAAGGTGAGCTTTTAAAAAGGCTTATCTTATCGTACTTTTATTTGTATTTATAATGATATTTGAATGAACTATGTTTATTTTTTAGCAATGTAAAAAATGCTAAGATATAATATATATGCTAATGATTAATAGTAAATAAAAATGAGCGTACAAATACTGATTATTATTAATTTAAATGATATACTAACCAAAGTGAATATCATCTTGTAGAAACTTAAAGTAGGTGTAAGCATGTTGTATTTAATATTTTCAATTGTATTTGCATTTCTAATGGGAATTGGTGTTATAATTGTTCGGATGAAAGCACAACATTTTCCAGTAAATGAAAAGAAAATTATATTACCTCCTTTTTTTATGGCAACGGGCGCATTAATGTACGTTGTTCCATACTTTAGATTAACTGGTTTTGAAATAATAGAATGTATTATTCTGGGTGTTTTATTTTCTACAATTTTAATTTGGACATCCAGGTTTGAAACACAAGGTAGTGAAATTTATATGAAACGTTCAAAAGCCTTTCCTATAATTCTTATAACGTTACTTTTAGTACGTACTATTATTAAAATATTTATAAGTAATCAGATAGATCCTGGAGAAATTGCGGGAATGTTTTTCTTGCTTGCATTTTGTATGATTGTACCTTGGCGTTTAGCGATGTTATACAAATATAAAAAAGTGAAAAGAACTTTAATACAATAAGTTATATGTGAGGCTGGGACAAATTTTAATTGTTTCAGCCTTAATTTTTATATTGGCAGTAACTTAAAGAGGACTTCTTAATTTATTAAGTTAGTGGCTCTTACACATGAGTCATTACTCAGGTGTTCCACTTTTGAAAATTATCAGTGATTATACAAGAGCGTATGCACAGATAAATCTTTTCCTTCATCCCTTTTAACCCTAGTCATTTATATAGGGAAAATAAATGCTAAGTTTATTTAAATAAATTGGATTTCTCGGCTACTCCCTTCATTTTTAATATGCTTGAAGTATAATAGATGATAATATAATAAAATAACGAACTAACGTTCTGAAAGGAAGTGTTGACGTGAAAATTGTACATACGGCCGATTGGCATTTAGGTAGAATTTTAAATGGTAAATCATTGTTAGAAGATCAATCATACATATTAGAACAATTTATTGAGGCGATGCGTAAAGAACAACCTGATGTAATTGTAGTCGCTGGCGATTTATACGACACGAGTTATCCTAATAAAAATGCAATTCAGTTGTTGGAGCATACGATTGATGTCTTGAATCTTGAAATGAATATCCCATTAATTTTAATTAGTGGCAACCATGATAGTAAAGAAAGATTGAATTATGGTGCTAAATGGTTTGAAAAATCAAATATATATATTCGTACGAGTTTGAATGATATGCAAAATCCTATTTCAATAGGTGATGTAGACTTTTATACATTACCATTTGCAACAATTAATGAAATGCAATACTACTTCGATGATGAAGAAATTGAAACGCATCAACAGGCACTTGCACATGCTTTGAAGAAAATGAATGAAGTAATTGATGAACATAGAATAAATATGTTCATAGGCCATTTAACGGTGCAAGGCGGTATACGTTCGGATTCTGAGAGACCATTAACAATTGGAACAGTAGAATCAGTTGAGGAAAAGGTATTTCAGCAATTCGATAGAGTACTATTAGGTCATTTACACCATCCATTCAGTATTGACTCAAATTTTATAAATTATAGTGGATCTATATTACAATACTCATTTTCAGAAGTAGATCAGCCTAAAGGTTATAGAATTATTGAAATAAATGAAAATGATATAAAAGATAAATTTATACCTTTGAAGCCTTTGAGACAATTGGAAGTAATAGAAGGAGATTATGAGGATGCAATACAAAAAAAATTAAAAGTTAAAAATAAAGAAAATTATATGCATTTTAAATTAAAGCATATGTCACATGTGAATGATCCGATGATGCATTTAAAACAAATTTATCCGAATACACTAGCACTGACTAATCAAACCTTTGAATTTAATACATCGATGTATCATGAAAATATTGAAATACAAAAGCTTGATGATGGAACTATTATAGATAATTTTTATCAAAGTATAACGGATGAACAATTAACCACCAATCAAAAGCAAAAAATTGAGTATGTCATGCGTGCAATGTTAGAAGGAGGTTCTAATTAAATGAGACCGATGACACTTAAATTAAATAATTTTGGACCTTTTTTAAATGAAACAATTGATTTTAATCATGTGAATAATAATCAATTGTTTTTAATTAGCGGTAAAACTGGTTCAGGAAAAACTATGATTTTTGACGCTATCGTTTACGCTTTATTTGGAGAAGCTTCTACAAAAGATAGAAAAGAGAGTGATTTGAGAAGTCATTTTGCTGAAAGTAAAAAGCCTATGATAGTAGAATTTGAATTCAAATTAAGGGATCAATATTTCAAAATAAAAAGACAAGGTGCATTTGTTAAAGAGGGTAATAAAAACAAAACGCTTGGTCAGCTTGCCGTGTATGAAATGGAAGCTGAAACATATGAACTTAGGGAAAGTAAAATAACAAATGGTAATCAATTTATTAAAGAATTGTTGGGCGTGAATGCTGAACAATTTAGACAGCTATTTATTTTACCTCAAGGCGAATTTAAAAGATTTTTATTATCAAAAAGCTCTGAAAAACAAGAAATATTAAGGACACTTTTTAATAGCCAGCGTTTTGAAGAAATACAAAAAAACTTATCTGAAGATGTTAAAGAAGTTAGAGGACAAATAGAACAGAGATATCATTTATTAGAAACAAATTGGTTGGATTTAGAAACGTTCAATGATGAAACATTAATTGAATATAAATCCATTAACCCAAGACAAACAAATCAGGTGCTTGAAGTATTAGATGTATTTGATGAAAAAGCAAAGCAAAAGCAAAATAAATTAAAACAACAAAAGGATGAACATAAAACTAAACTAAATGATGCTGAAGCTTGTTTGAAAAATAATCAAAAATTAGAAGAAACATTAAATAAATTAGCAGAAAATCAACAAAATTATGAGCAATTATTAACTCAAGAAAATGATATAAATGAAAAAATTAAGCGATTGAATGCAATTAATGAGGTAAGGCCAATTGCTAATTTATTAGAATCTAAAGATAAATTATATACAAAACAACAAAAAATAAAAGAAGATATCAATGAGAAAAAAGAAATTATTTCAGAGCTTGAAATTCAAATAAAAAAAGCAGATGAACAGTTAGATGCACATAAAAATGAGTCAGAAAAAATAACAGATAGTAAAAACTTTATTGAAAAAACGAAACTTTTCTTTGAGAGATCTCAAAAGTACAAAGTGGCTTATGAAGAGCAACAATCACTTCAAGAAGGTTTTGCATCACTTCAAACAAAACTCGAAGCACTAATACAGCAATTAGAAGAAATTAAAGGAAAAATAAACGGTAGAGTACCGAATCATAAAAAAATAGAACTAGTAAATGAAACAATATACAGTTTAAATAATGAAGTTAAAGTGTTAAAACAAAATAATCATGATAAAAAAGAATACTTACAATTACAAGAAAGAAAACATCAAAAAGCAAATTACAGTGAAAAGTTAAATGATGAGCTTCAACAGCTAACGGATGCGTATAAAAAAATAGATAAAACAAGTATAGATTTAAATAATAAGCAAGATTTGATTAGCACTTTGCAATCAGCAATAAATGTTGGAGACACATGCCCAATTTGTGGTAATCAAGTACATACTATAACGCAACATATTGATTTTGATGATTTAACTGCACGTCACCAAAGTCTTGCTCAATTAGAACAAAAGAAAAATGCTACAACTGAAGATAAAATTAAAGTTGAAAGTGAACTAAATTATATTGAAGAACAGTTGGCGAAATTTGATAAAGAGAAACTAGAAAATACAAATTATCATGAACTTGAAACAGAAGTTAAGAAAAAAATAGCGCAAAAACAAAAGATTGAAAAAGAAAATGAAGAGATTGTTGAATTAAAAGAATTACAACAACAATATGAACAACAATTCCATCAGTTAGAATTAGATAAGAAAACTAAACAACATAACTTGAAAGAAAATGAAATAGCTATAAATGATTTTGAAAATACTACAGGTTTTACTAATGTAGATGCTTTTATAAAAATATTTGAAAACTATCAAAGTGAAATAGAAAAATATGAAAAAAACTTGGAAGAATTGGAAAATAGCATACAACAATACAAGAGTGAACTTGCTTTAGAACAAAATAACAAAAATCATTTAAATAATAGCTCGTCTGAAATTGAACAAGAAATCAATAATATAAATGTGAAAATTGACGATGAAATGAAGCGGATTGGTTTCACAGACATAGAACAAGTATATAATACAGTTTCTAAAGTTAAAGAAAAAGAATCACTAGAAAATGAAATAACTGAATTTAATAAATCAAAACAATCTTTTGAATTAGTTATTTCGCAACTAAAAGATGAAATTTCTGATAAAAAATTAGAAGATACACAACAACTAACTGAAGCTTTCGAACAACAGCAGCAAGCGTTTGAATTAATCTCTTCTGAATTGAGTCAACATGAATATAAAATCACATTTAATAATAAAAAAATCAGTGAAATAAAAGAAATAATTGGTAAATTAGAAAGTGAATTAAAAACACAACAAGAAATTTTTCAATTAGCAGAAATTTTAGCGGGGAAAAATGAACAAAAATTAACATTAGAAAATTACGTTTTGATTTATTATTTAGAAAGAATCCTTGCGCAAGCCAATCAACGTTTATCTTTAATGACGGGTCAACGCTATCAACTAGTACGTAAGTCACAGGTTTCACAAGGATACAGTGGACTTGAGATTGATGTTTTTGATGCACACTCTAATCAATCTAGGCATATTAGCTCATTATCTGGAGGGGAAACCTTCCAAGCTTCTTTAGCTTTAGCATTAGGCTTAAGTGAAATTGTTCAACAAGAGTCAGGTGGTATTGCACTAGATTCTATGTTTGTCGATGAAGGATTTGGAACATTAGATCAAGAAACTTTAGAAACAGCTTTAGATACACTGTTAAGTTTAAAATCTACAGGCAGAATGGTGGGCATTATTTCACATGTAAGTGAATTGAAACAAAGAATTCCACTCATTTTAGAAGTGGTTACGGAACAATATCAAAGTGTGACAACTTTTAAGAAACAATAAGTAATATTATGTGGCAACACGTTTTCAAAATAAAAAAGTATAAAGATTTTAATGAAATAAGATAAATAAAAAGAGTTCTAGTAGTTTTTATTCTGCTAGGACTCTCGTTTTTTTAGTATATTAAATTAATTTTTTTCACGTAATAAATCACGAATTTCAGTAAGTAAAACTGTATTCTCTTCGATTTCTTCTTCTTCTTCTTTTTTCATTAGCGTATTCGCAATCTTCACAAAAATAAATAATGCGAATGCAATAATGATAAAATCTATGATTGACTGAACGAACATACCGTATTTAATTCCCATGAATGACCAGCTCTCAGCGAAATCAACTGTACCAAAAATCAATCCGATTAATGGCATAATGATAAATGAAACTAAAGCTGTAACAATTTTGTTGAATGCTGCTCCCATAACTACAGCTACCGCTAAATCTAAGACATTGCCTTTTAATGCAAATTCTTTAAACTCTTGAAACATATGGTAAACTCCCTTTTATTTAATTTTAAAGATTATTATACAATATATTTAAAAGTAAGAGAATAGTTTTTTTAATGAAATTTGATATTAATGCATTGTTTTGTTATTCTAATACGTGGTTAATACTTAAATAGAATCTTTTTGAAAAAATGAAAGTTCTATTTGGCTTGAAAATTTAATAGGATAAGAAAGGGAGTAATTAATTATGAATTCTTCTAGTAACCAACCTGATGGTAAGAAGATATCTCCTGTTTTTATCTATAGTGCGATTATCGTAGCAATTGTTGTTATTATTGGTGCAGTTTTACCGGGACAATTTGATTATGTTACGAATACGATTAAACTATGGATTACAGATAAACTTGGATGGTATTACTTAATTCTTACAACGTTTATAGTTTTCTTCTGTGTATTTCTAATTTTCAGCCCTATTGGGAAATTAAAATTAGGTAAACCAAATGACAAACCTGAATTTAACACAATTTCATGGTTTGCGATGTTATTCAGTGCTGGTATGGGGATTGGACTTGTATTCTACGGTGCAGCAGAACCAATGGCTGATTTTGCAGCTCCGCCAAATGCAGATCCAAAAACAACAGCAGCATATACAGAAGCATTACGTTCAACATTTTTCCATTGGGGATTCCATGCATGGGCAATATATGGTGTTGTTGCATTAGCACTAGCTTACGCTCAATTTAGAAAAGGCGAACCAGGACTTATTTCAAGAACATTACGTCCTATCTTAGGTAACAAAGTTGAAGGACCAATTGGGACAATCATTGATGTACTTGCTGTATTTGCTACAGTAGTAGGTGTGGCCGTATCACTAGGTATGGGCGCGTTACAAATTAATGGAGGTCTTAATTACTTATTCGGTATACCAAACAATGTTTGGGTACAAGCTATAATCATAGTTGTAGTAACAATCTTATTTATGATGAGTGCTTGGTCTGGATTGAGTAAAGGTATTCAGTATTTAAGTAACTTAAACATTAGTTTAGGTGCAATCTTGATGATTGCTGTGCTCATTATTGGTCCGACAGTATTGATTTTGAATATGATGACAAGTTCAACAGGGAGTTTGTTAAACTCATTCTTATTAAATACATTTGATACAGCGGCACAAAACCCTCAAAAACGTGAATGGATGTCTAGTTGGACACTTTACTATTGGGGTTGGTGGTTAAGTTGGAGTCCATTCGTAGGTATTTTTATTGCGCGTGTATCTAAAGGACGTTCTATACGTGAATTTATTGGTGGCGTACTGTTAGTACCGACACTTATAAGTTTCGTTTGGTTCAGTGTGTTTGGCGTATTAGGCATTGAAACTGGTAAGAAAAATCCAGAATTATTTGATATGACTGCTGAAACACAACTTTTCGGAGTATTTCATGAAATGCCAATTGGAATGATATTATCTATTGTAACTTTAGTATTAATTGCATCATTCTTTATTACATCGGCAGACTCTGCAACATTTGTACTAGGGATGCAAACAACTTATGGTTCATTAGAGCCATCAAATGTTGTCAAATTGACGTGGGGCGCTGCACAATCACTAATCGCCTTTGTATTACTATTTGCAGGTGGAGGAAATGGCGCAGAAGCACTGAATGCAATTCAAAGTGCCGCCATTATAAGTGCTTTACCGTTCTCATTTGTAGTAATTATGATGATGATTTCATTCTATAAAGATGCTAACCAAGAACGTAAATTCTTAGGTTTAACATTGACGCCTAATAAACATAGATTACAAGATTACTTACAGCATCAACAAGAAGATTATGAAGACGATATTATTGAACAACGTAAACCACTTAGAAATGCAGAAAAAGCAGATCAATAAAATCACTTTAGAATAAAAAGTTGAGTATCCATTTGGATACTCAGCTTTTTTTATTTATAAAATATAATGAGGAACATGTGACAAGAGGTTGATAATGATTCTCAATTGATAATAATAACTTATTACACACCAAAGTTAAGATAAGTTTTCCTTATACATACCGATTGAAAATTCAAATCTAAATTATAGATGTTTCTTGCCCTAGCTAGTTGTTTTAAAGGACATATAATTATACAATTTAAATAACGGCATATATATTACAAAAATTTCAAGGGGGATTTATATGGCTTCTAATATCAAACAGCAATCGAAAAAATCGTTCGAGTTAAATGGCAAATCATATACTTTTTATGATTTGAATACTTTAGAAGAACAAGGTTTAACGAAAGTTTCAAAATTGCCATATTCAATTAGAGTATTACTAGAATCTGTATTAAGACAAGAGGATGGCTTTGTAATTACTGATGAACATATTAAAGCGTTATCAGAATTTACTAATGGAACTGAAGGCGAAGTACCTTTCAAACCTTCTCGTGTTATCTTACAAGACTTTACAGGTGTACCTGCAGTTGTTGACTTGGCGTCATTACGTAAAGCAATGAATGATGTAGGTGGAGATTTAAATAAAATTAATCCTGAAGTACCTGTAGATTTAGTTATTGACCACTCAGTTCAAGTTGATAGCTATGCAAATCCAGACGCATTAGAGCGCAATATGAAATTAGAGTTTGAAAGAAACTATGAACGTTATCAATTTTTAAATTGGGCTACAAAAGCATTTAACAATTATAGCGCTGTACCACCAGCAACTGGTATTGTTCACCAAGTGAACTTAGAATATCTAGCTAATGTTGTTCATGCACGTGATGTAGATGGAGAAACAGTAGCTTTCCCTGATACATTAGTAGGTACTGACTCACATACAACAATGATTAATGGCCTTGGTGTATTAGGTTGGGGTGTAGGTGGTATTGAAGCTGAAGCTGGTATGCTTGGTCAACCATCATATTTCCCAATTCCTGAAGTAATCGGTGTTAGATTATCCAACGCATTACCTCAAGGTGCGACTGCAACAGATTTAGCTTTACGTGTAACTCAAGAATTACGTAAAAAAGGTGTAGTTGGAAAATTTGTTGAGTTCTTTGGTCCAGGTGTACAACACTTACCATTAGCAGACCGTGCAACAATTGCTAACATGGCACCAGAATATGGTGCTACTTGTGGTTTCTTCCCAGTAGACGAAGAAGCATTAAAATACATGCGCCTAACAGGACGTACTGATGAACAAATTGATCTAGTGAAAAAATATTTAGAAGAAAATAGCATGTTCTTTACTGTTGAAAAAGAGGACCCTGAATATACTGATGTAGTTGAATTAGATTTATCTACTGTTGAACCATCATTATCAGGACCAAAACGTCCGCAAGATTTAATTTTCTTAAGCGACATGAAGAAAGAATTTGAAAAATCAGTTACTGCACCAGCAGGTAACCAGGGTCACGGTTTTGATGAAAGTGAATTCGATAAAACTGCAACAATCGAATTCAAGGATGGTACATCAACTACAATGAAAACTGGTGATTTAGCGATTGCAGCGATTACATCATGTACAAATACATCTAACCCATATGTTATGTTAGGTGCAGGGCTAGTTGCTAAGAAAGCGGTAGAAAAAGGGTTGAAAGTCCCTGAATATGTTAAAACATCATTAGCGCCAGGTTCTAAAGTTGTTACTGGATATTTAAGAGATTCAGGCTTAACTGAATATCTTGATGATTTAGGCTTTAACCTTGTTGGTTATGGTTGTACAACTTGTATCGGTAACTCTGGTCCATTACTAGAAGAAATTGAAAAAGCAATTGCTGACGAAGATTTACTTGTTTCTTCTGTATTATCAGGTAACCGTAACTTTGAAGGTCGTATCCACCCATTAGTTAAAGCTAACTATTTAGCTTCACCACAATTAGTTGTTGCATATGCACTAGCAGGAACTGTGGATATCGATTTACAAAATGAACCACTTGGTAAAGGTAAAGATGGAGAAGATGTTTACTTAAAAGATATTTGGCCATCAATTAAAGAAGTTTCAGACACTGTTGATACAGTTGTTACTCCAAAACTATTTAAAGAAGAATATGAAACTGTATATAATAATAATGAAATGTGGAATGAAATTGATGTTACGGATCAACCGTTATATGACTTTGATCCTGAATCAACTTATATCCAAAATCCTTCATTCTTCCAAGGTCTTTCTAAAGAACCAGGCACAATTGATTCATTAAAAGACTTAAGAGTTATGGGTAAATTTGGAGATTCAGTAACAACTGACCATATTTCTCCAGCGGGTGCAATTGGTAAAGATACGCCTGCAGGTAAATATTTACTTGACCATGGCGTTCCTATTCGTCAATTTAACTCGTATGGTTCTCGTCGTGGTAACCATGAAGTAATGGTACGTGGTACATTTGCGAATATCCGTATTAAAAACCAATTAGCACCAGGCACTGAAGGTGGTTTCACAACTTATTGGCCAACAGGCGAACAAATGCCAATATTTGACGCTGCTATGAAATACAAAGAAGACGGCACTGGTTTAGTTGTTTTAGCTGGTAATGATTACGGTATGGGTTCATCTCGTGACTGGGCGGCTAAAGGTACAAACTTACTAGGTGTTAAAACAGTTATCGCACAAAGTTATGAACGTATTCACCGTTCAAACTTAGTAATGATGGGTGTTTTACCATTACAATTCAAAGAAGGCGAATCTGCGGATAGCCTTGGTATCGATGGTACTGAAGTTATTTCAGTAGATATTGATGAAAATGTAAAACCGCATGATTTCGTAAAAGTACAAGCTAAGAAAGAAAACGGCGATGTAATAGAGTTTGAAGCAATGGCTCGTTTCGATTCTAATGTTGAAATGGATTATTACCGTCATGGTGGTATTCTTCAATTAGTATTAAGAAATAAATTAGCTGAATAATTTTTAAGGTTAGAAGTATTAATTAAATAATAAAGATTTAGACGAGGCTGAGGCATATATAGATATGTCTCAGCCTCAAAATTATAATTAAAGACGTATAAATATGTGTATGATGCATTGCTTTAAAGTTATAACTATATTATAAATTTACGGATAGATTAGCCATATTTTGAAATAGCATTATCTTTAAGTGACGTAGGGTAAATGAATATAGAATAGGTAATAGGTTATAAGTAATTTTTCTCAGCATTCTAAGCGATAAACTGGTAAAATGCTATACTGAAATTTTTATGTTAATATTTAATAGTAAATAATATATAACATGAACAATTGAAAAGAGGACGTTTATAATGATTTACAGTATGACACAAATTGAATCACGCTATTCAGAGACTGATCAAATGGGTGTGATTTATCATGGTAACTATCCAACTTGGTTTGAGGTAGCGCGTACAGATTATATCTCTAAATTAGGTTTTAGTTATAAAGCCATGGAAGATTCAGGTATCATTTCTCCAGTTGTTGATTTGGATATTAAATATATCAAATCAATTTTTTATCCAGAAACGGTAAAAATTAAAACATGGGTTGAAAAGTATTCTAGATTACGATCTGTATATTGCTACGAAATATATAATGAAGCGGGAGAATTAGCTACCACAGGATCAACTACATTGACTTGTATTAAAAAAGAAGATTTCAAGCCAATACGATTAGATAGATATTTCCCTGAATGGCACGCTGTTTATAGCGACGTCGCTGAAAGAAATAAGTTAGGCGAGAATTTAGAAGTTATTAAAGGCATATAATGTAGGTGTTGCATTAAATCACTAGTATAGTGAAATGCTTAAGAGAATTAACAATACTAAAATTAAATTAAATAAAAAAGCGTTTGGGGGTACCCGAACGCTTTTTTATTACTATATATCATGATTTATTTAAAAATGTATAAATATTTCATACGCTTATTAATAAAATTAAAGCCAAATGAATTAGAAAACTCCATAGGACAATTTAAGATTTATTTAGTGGCATATGAAATTTCATCAATACTGTTACTAACATCAATGTATAAATTGTGGTCTTCAAAATACCATAAATCTTTTTCAGCGATTACGACATCTAGTCCATCGTAATGGTTTTCGTAACCAATTTCTACGTCATTTTTCTTGTCTACGCTGAAAGCGGGACTAAACCCTTGTTTTAATTGGAATTCTCCGCCATAACGTACAAAGAATTGTAAGACTTTGTCATCTTCTGGTAAATCTAGTTCTTCCTTAAACCAAGATACAGCATTATCTGAAAGTTCTATTTCCATAATAAAAGTCTCCTTTCGATCCATAAGCTTTCACTTATGAACGTTGGTTACTAATTTTTACATTAGTAATTTATATATTACCCACTTTGAGTAACGTTAAAAGTAGTATAACATAATTTTTCAATTAATTTCGATAAATGATTTACGAAAATATGAACTATAGAAATACTATGATAAAACATTGTTTACGTAGTATAATAGATACAATGTTAAAAAGCTGGAAACATCTTAATGTCCCAGCTTAGCGTTTGTTTGAAAAGTTTATTTGTTTTTATACTGCGACTTTTGTAATAGTTACATCCATTTTATTTTAGGCTCTTCACCTTTAAATATTCTTACAATATTAGTACGGTGCCTAATTATCAGTAGCACGCCTACACCAATACTAACAACAAAGAGGATATAATCTCGAATTAATAATGCACCAATAACACAACAAATTGATGCAATGATACTTGAGAGTGATACATACTTTGTTAAATATAATATTCCAAAGAAAATTACTGCTAATATTAATAATAAGACAGGATTAACTCCTAGTATGACACCAGCACTTGTAGCAACGGCTTTACCGCCTTTAAAACCAAGATAAACTGGATATACATGACCTAGAATCGCGAAAGCACCTACGATAAGTCCATTTGTGAAAAATGTACTAATTGTACCTTCCGCATGAACAGGCAACCATAGTGGGAAAAAGACAACAATAAATCCTTTAAAAATATCTAGAAAAGTAACTAAAAACCCTGTAGGTTTCCCTAGTACTCTAAAGCTATTTGTTGCGCCAGTATTGCCACTACCAAATTGTCGAATATCTTTTTTGAAAAATAATTTACCTATTACATAGCCACTTGGAAAAGCACCAATGAGGTAACTTAGTATTAACATGATTATAATCATCATATATAATCCACATCCTTTAATGACATTAAAATTATTTTACCACATAAGACCATCATAATACGAATAAAAATTTTAAATGAAAAGCATTTATCTATTGAAAATTGATTTGATACTTGCAATTTATCAAGATTTATATAAGAATAACTAATGTATAGTTTTAAAAACGAACGTACGTTTGTAGGAGGGCGAAACGATTGGCAATGAATAAAAAAAATAATTATTCGGATGATTCCATTCAGGTACTTGAGGGACTAGAGGCCGTTAGAAAAAGACCTGGGATGTATATTGGTTCTACCGATAAACGTGGATTACATCATCTAGTATATGAAGTTGTCGATAATTCCGTCGATGAAGTATTAAATGGTTTCGGTAGCGAAATCACTGTTACGATAAATAAAGATGAGAGCATTACTATAGAAGACAATGGACGTGGAATGCCTACTGGTATTCATACTTCTGGAAAACCTACTGTTCAAGTCATTTTTACGATACTTCATGCAGGTGGAAAATTTGGACAAGGCGGATATAAGACTTCTGGTGGTTTACACGGTGTTGGTGCTTCAGTTGTCAACGCTTTGAGTGAATGGTTAGAAGTTGAAATTTATAGAGATGGTAACATATATACTCAAAGTTTTGCAGATGGCGGGAAACCAACAACTGGTTTAAAAAAACATGGTAAGACTAAAAAGACTGGTACTAAAGTAACATTTAAGCCAGACCCAGAAATATTTAAAGCATCTACGTCATTCAATTATGAAGTTTTAAGTGAAAGGCTACAAGAATCAGCATTTTTACTTAAACGTTTGAGAATCACTCTAAAAGACTTAAGAGCAGGCAAAGAACGTGAAGATATCTTCCATTATGAAGATGGTATTAAAGAATTCGTTGCTTATGTCAATGAAGGGAAAGAAGTATTACATGATGTAGCAGATTTCTCTGGGGAAGCTAATAATATTGAAGTGGAAGTTGCATTCCAGTATAACGATCAATATTCAGAAGGTATATTAAGTTTCGTTAATAATGTGCGTACAAAAGATGGTGGGACACATGAAGTTGGATTTAAAACAGCTATGACCCGTGTGTTTAACGATTATGCACGTCGTATTAATGAATTAAAAGATAAAGATAAAAATTTAGATGGTAATGATATAAGAGAAGGTTTAACTGCGATTATTTCAATTCGAATTCCTGAAGAATTGTTACAATTTGAAGGACAAACTAAATCTAAGCTGGGCACACCTGAAGCCAGAAGTGCAGTAGATTCAGTCGTAGCTGACAAACTACCGTATTATTTGGAAGAAAAGGGTCAATTATCTAAATCATTAGTTAAAAAAGCTTTAAAGGCGCAACAAGCTAGAGAAGCAGCGCGTAAAGCTAGAGAAGATGCGCGTTCAGGTAAGAAAAATAAACGTAAAGATACTTTGCTATCTGGTAAGCTTACACCTGCACAAAGTAAAAATACGGAGAAAAAAGAATTATACCTTGTCGAAGGTGATTCAGCGGGTGGCTCTGCAAAGTTAGGTCGTGACCGTAAATATCAAGCGATTTTACCGCTTAGAGGTAAAGTAATAAATACTGAGAAAGCACGCCTTGATGATATCTTTAAAAATGAAGAAATTAATACAATTATTCATACTATTGGCGCTGGTGTCGGTAATGAGTTCAAAATTGAAGATAGTAACTATAATAGAATCATTATTATGACAGATGCCGATACAGATGGTGCGCATATTCAAGTGTTATTATTAACATTTTTCTTTAAATATATGAAACCATTAGTTGAAGCTGGCCGTGTATTTATTGCGTTACCACCACTTTATAAACTTGAAAAAGGTAAAGGTGCATCTAAAAAAGTAGAATATGCTTGGACAGATGAAGAATTAGAAAAATTGCAACGAAAATTAGGAAAAGGTTTCTCATTGCAACGCTACAAAGGTCTTGGTGAAATGAATGCTGACCAATTGTGGGAAACGACTATGAACCCTGATACAAGAACATTGATTAGAGTGCAAGTTGAAGATGAGTTACGTTCATCTAAACGTGTTACAACACTAATGGGTGACAAAGTTGCACCAAGACGTGAATGGATTGAAAATCATGTCGAATTTGGTTTACAAGAACAACAAAGTATTTTAGATAATAATGAAATTCAAATATTGGAACAGGAAGCGCCTAATGAGGAGGAAGTAAATTGAGTGAAGTAATTCAAGATTTATCGCTAGAAGATGTTATTGGCGATCGTTTTGGTAGATATAGTAAATACATCATTCAAGAGCGTGCATTGCCAGACGTTCGTGACGGTCTCAAGCCTGTTCAAAGACGTATTTTATATGCAATGTATTCAAGCGGTAACACTTACGACAAAAATTTTCGTAAAAGTGCTAAAACTGTCGGTGATGTTATAGGCCAGTATCATCCACACGGTGATACGTCTGTATATGATGCGATGGTGCGTTTAAGTCAAGGATGGAAACTACGTCATGTACTTATAGAAATGCAAGGTAATAACGGTAGTATCGATAATGACCCAGCTGCTGCAATGCGTTATACTGAAGCAAAATTAAGTCGTCTCTCAGAAGAACTTTTAAGAGATATTAACAAAGAAACTGTGCCATTTATGCCAAACTATGACGATACGACAATGGAACCGATGGTCTTGCCTGCAAGACTTCCTAATTTATTGATAAATGGTAGTACTGGGATTTCTGCTGGTTATGCTACAGATATTCCACCACATAACCTAGGAGAAGTGATTCAAGCAACACTTAAATTTATTGATAACCCGGACATAACAGTGAATCAATTGATGAAATATGTCAAAGGCCCTGACTTTCCAACAGGCGGTATTATCCAAGGTGTGGATGGTATTAAGAAAGCTTATGAATCAGGTAAAGGGAAGATCGTAGTTCGTTCGAAGGTTGAGGTTGAAGAATTAAGAAATGGTAGAAAACAACTAATTGTTACAGAAGTACCTTATGAAGTTAATAAGAGTGCATTGGTTAAAAAAATGGATGAATTACGTGCTGATAAAAAGGTTGATGGCATCGTCGAAGTTAGAGACGAAACTGACCGTACAGGATTACGTATTGCAATCGAATTGAAAAAAGATATTAATAGTGAAGCCGTAGCTAATTTCCTTTATAAAAATACAGATTTACAAGTTTCATATAACTTTAACATGGTTGCTATTAGTGAAGGACGACCAGTATTAATGGGTATTCGTCAATTTATAGATAGTTATTTAAATCATCAAATTGATGTTGTAACGAAACGTACACGTTATGAACTAGACCATGCTGAGAGTAGAATGCACATCGTTGAAGGTTTAATGAAAGCTTTATCTATATTAGACGAAGTGATTAAACTTATTAGAGCTTCAAAAAATAAAAAAGATGCTAAAGATAATTTGGTAGCTGAATATGACTTTACTGAAGCTCAAGCGGAAGCGATAGTGACATTACAATTGTATCGTTTGACGAATACAGATATTGTTCAGTTACAACAAGAACATGATGAATTGAAAGCATTAATTGAGCGTTTGAGAAATATTTTAGATAATCATGATGCATTATTAAATGTAATTAAAGAGGAATTAACCGAAATTCGTAACAGATTTAAACAAAATCGTCTATCCTCTATAGAAGCTGAGATTTCAGAGATTAAAATTGATAAAGAAGTGATGGTTCCTAGTGAAACTGTGATTATGAGTATTACTAAACATGGTTATATTAAACGAAC
The DNA here is from genome assembly GCF_043107035.1 of Staphylococcus sp. 231237_7MaSpsaltlick. Lineage (NCBI taxonomy): Bacteria > Bacillati > Bacillota > Bacilli > Caryophanales > Staphylococcaceae > Staphylococcus > Staphylococcus sp. 231237_7MaSpsaltlick. Next base: position 41,882 of record NZ_JBICNX010000010.1, on the reverse strand, counting down.
TTCATTACGTAGTTTTAATGCAAGTGGCGTAGGCGAAGTAGGTACTAAAGATGGCGACTCGATTATGAAATATGAAGAAGCCAACACTTTAGATACAGCGCTAGTGTTTACAAATAAAGGTCGCTATCTATTTATACCAGTTCATAAGTTAGCTGATATAAAATGGAAAGATTTAGGGCAGCATGTCTCTCAAATTGTGCCACTTGATGAAGGCGAGCACGTTATAAACGCTTATTGTGAAAGTGATTTTAAACCAGAAGCGTTTTATATATTAGCGACACGTAATGGGATGATTAAAAAGAGTAACGTATCCATGTTCAAAACAACACGCTATAATAAACCACTCGTTTCCATGAAATTGAAAGACAATGATGAAATTATAAGTGTTATGCGTATATCAGAACCGCAATTGATTACTGTGGTAACAAATAAAGGCATGTCGCTTACTTACGATAGTGATGAACTTTCTGATACAGGCTTGAGAGCTGCAGGTGTTAAATCTATTAACTTAAAAGATGAAGATCATACGGTATTAACAGATATTGTAACTTCAAATAATACGATATTAATGGCGACACAACGTGGATCTTTAAAACGCATCAGCTTTAAAGTGTTACAAATAGCTAAACGTGCCCAACGTGGTATTACATTATTAAAAGAATTGAAGAAAGCGCCACACCGCATTATAGACGCTGCAGTCATTCAACCAGACCAAACAACTTATACAATATACTCTGACAAACAGCAAGAAACTGGCTCAATAAAAGATATCCACTTATCAGAACAATATACAAATGGTAGCTTTATCGTAGATACTAGCGATTTCGGTGAAATAAAAGATTTAGAAGTAAAATAAAATATCTTATAAAAAATTGTTAGTAAATACAACTGTATAGTGATAAAATACCAGTTAGGTGCAATAAATAATTAAAAAAGAGGTTTATAGCGTAAGGAAAAGATGTGTTTAGTTATTGTTATTCATATTTTTCCACTTAAACTCATAGTAATAATTTAAGGTGTATTACTATGAATATAGCTATAAATCTCTTGCTCTAATTTTGAAATTAAATATACATAGATGAGAGGGATTAAATTGAGAGATTTTGATAGTTTAATTCCAGATTGGTTCAAAACATTTGTTCAAGTCGGGAATGATTTAATCTGGTCGCAGTATTTAATTGGATTGTTAATAACAGCCGGTATATTTTTTACAATTGGCTCAAAATTTGTTCAATTAAGATGGATTCCAGAAATGTTTCGTGCAATTGGTGAGAAACCTGAAACTTTAGATAATGGTAAGAAAGGGATTTCACCATTCCAAGCATTTGCAATTAGTGCTGGATCTCGTGTTGGAACTGGTAATATTGCGGGGGTTGCAACTGCAATTGTACTTGGTGGCCCAGGAGCGGTATTTTGGATGTGGATTATTGCTTTTATCGGTGCTGCTAGTGCTTTTATAGAAGCAACTTTAGCTCAAGTGTATAAAGTTCCTGATGAGGACGGTGGCTACCGTGGAGGCCCAGCGTATTACATAACTAAAGGTTTAAATCAAAAATGGCTAGGTGTTGTCTTTGCTGTGCTAATCACAGTTACATTTGCATTTGTGTTTAATACAGTTCAGTCAAACACAATTGCAGAATCTTTAAAGACGCAATATAATATAAGTCCAATTGTAACTGGTATTATTTTAGCAATTGTTACAGCTGCTATTATTTTTGGTGGTGTGCGTAGTATAGCTAAATTATCTTCAATAATCGTACCATTTATGGCAATTATTTATATTGGTTTAGTTGCTGTGATATTGTTATTTAATTATGATCAAATTATACCAATGATAACAACTATCGTTAAAAGCGCGTTTGGATTTGAGCAAGCAACTGGTGGTGCAGTTGGAGCAGCAATCCTTCAAGGTGTAAAACGTGGCTTGTTCTCGAACGAAGCTGGTATGGGGTCAGCACCTAATGCTGCTGCGACAGCTGCTGCGCCACACCCAGTGAAGCAAGGTTTAATTCAATCGTTAGGCGTATTCTTTGATACAATGTTAGTTTGTACTTCTACAGCAATCATGATTTTACTATACACAGGTTTAGAATTTGGAAACAATGCAGCACAAGGTGTTGCTGTTACACAATCTGCTCTAAATGAACATTTGGGTAGTGGAGGCGGTATATTCTTAACAATCGCTATCACATTGTTTGCCTTTTCATCTGTAGTAGGTAATTATTACTACGGTCAATCTAATATTGAATTTTTATCTAAAAATAAAACTATATTATTTATATTTAGATGTTTAGTTGTTGTGCTAGTATTTGTTGGTTCAGTAATTAAAACTGAAACTGTTTGGAGTACTGCCGATGTATTTATGGGCTTAATGGCAATTGTTAACTTAGTGGCGATTATAGGATTATCAAATATTGCTTTTGCCGTTATGAACGATTACCAACGTCAGCGTAGAGCTGGTAAAAAGCCTGTTTTCAAACCTGAAGAATTAGAAATTAATTTATTTGGTATTGAAAGTTGGGGCATGAAAAAATAATTAAATATTATTTATATTAACATACAGAGCCTTTCAAATAGATCACTTATTAGTGGGAATTTGAAAGGCTCTTTTATGTCTTTCAATTTTTGAAAATCCACTATATAATATTGAATGACAGAAAAAGAAGGATGATTCATGTGAGTGATTACCTGATAACTAAGGTTTTAAATAATAATGTTATTATCTGTAAAAAGGCACAAGAAGAATATGTGCTCATTGCTAAGGGCATTGGTTTTAATAAAAAAAGTGGCATGACTTTGCAAGAAAATCAAACAGTTGAGAAAACGTATATTTTAGACCAAAAGTCTCAACAAGATCATTATAAATCACTGGTTGAGCAAGCTGATGACACATTAATTCAAGCAGTCATTGAAGCTGTTAATATTATAACGAATTCAGTAATGAAGGTAGATAATCAAAAATTGGTCATATCTTTAACAGATCATATTATATTTGCATATAATCGATTGAAACAAAATCAATTAATAAATAATCCTTTTGTTGTAGAGACAAAGCAATTATATACTGAGGCATATGGTATCGCTGAGAAAGTAATCGATCGTTTAAACCATGTATTAGATGTGAATTTTCCAGAAGATGAAATAGGTTTTATAGCGTTACATATAGCTTCTAATACAGAAACTTTATCTATACGTGAAATGGAACTGATTAATCGTTTGATTAATAAAAGTATATTTATTTTAGAACATGATTTAAAACAAGAGATAGAAAAAGACACAGTCCAGTACCAACGCTTTATTAGACATATTCAATTTTTAATTAAAAGATTGAGAACTGGTGAAAATTTGCAGAAAACAAATGCTTTTGAAGAGTTATTGAAAACTCAGTATCCTTTATGTTTCAATATCGCTTTGAAAATAATGAAAATGTTGCAACAGGAATTGGGCATTAAAATATATGAGGCTGAAGTTATTTATTTAACTTTGCATGTCTACCATTTTATGATTGATGCCGACCATACTAACGAAACTAATGTTTAAAGTTTATAGCTAGTGTTTGCTATTCAGAAAATATAAAAAATGAAGTCAGGTCGTCAAATGTACTTTAAATATAGGCCTATATAAAAATGCTAGCTTGGGATAATTTCAGAATGAAAGATACGACAACACTATATTATGGTGCTGTCGTATTTTTTTCTAATAATAATTAATTTAGAATTTTCCTTAAGGCAAAATTGCGTTTTTGTAAAAAAATAAATGTGTAATTAGTCTTATTTTATAAATTTAATGTTAAGTTTTTTAATAGTACGTAATGAAAGTATTATATTTTTATTTATAAATACAAATTCGCTTTACTATAATAATTAAAAATCATAAAATTAGTTTTCAAGTTGTTATGTTTAAAGGGGATGTTTTCGTATTAAATACTATGATGAAATTCCTATAATTAGGTCTGTTGCGGCTATGCTTGTTGTTGCCATTCATACAGTTAATAGTATCTCACTTTCAGGAGGCTCGTTTACATCAGACGGGTTAGGTTATATAAACCAAATTGCAAGGTTAGGCACGCCTATTTTCGCGGTAGTTAGTGCTTTTTTATTAACTATTTCTGTTATTCATAGAGGCTTTAGCTTGAATTATTTTATAAAATCAAGATTTAGCAAAATCTTAATCCCATATATTATATGGACAGTTTTTTATTTGTTATATAGGGCTTATTTTTTACATAATTTAGAAGATGATGGTAAACTAATCAATTATTTTATATTCGGTAAAGCAAATTTCCATCTATATTTCATATTAACTGTAATCCAATTTTACTTTTTATTTCCATTCGTACACAAATTTAAAAAAGGGTGGCCAATTCTTACTTTATTCGTAGTTGCAACTATAGCTAATATAGTTTGGATAATGATGGGTCCTGTTGCAATTGATGGCGGAGGACTAGAACGATTTGTTAATGATAAGCTTTTTATTATGAATTGGATATCTTTTTTCATTTTAGGTATTGTTTATGCGAAATTTTACAATGAAATAAAAGAACTGATATTTAGATATAAAGTGTTACTTTCTATTATTATTGGCATATTATTTATTGATTTATTAATCAGTATTGATTTAGACAATTTACACAGTTCTATACATGTTTCAAATATAATATATATCCCATTCTTTATTATATTTCTTAATTATATGTTTGAATATGTGAAAGAAAATAAAATTGTTTTACGTACGCTAACGTTAATAGGCAATTACTCTATGGGAGTTTATTTAGTACATTATGTAGCAATCCAATTTGTGAAACGTTTACCTATTGTTGAAAATATTGATGCTCAAAGTAAGTTTGTTGGGGTATTTATAGCAGCGGTGGCTGTATCTGTATTCATCGTTTACTTAATTAGTAAGTTACCATTTGGTAATTATATTGTGCCAATTCCGAAAAAGAAAGCTAATAAAACTCCTGCTAATTTGCGAGGTAATAGTGATACTAGTAATGAAGTAGCGACGTAAAATTAATGATAAAACATTATTTAACGGGGGCCATAAAGGTTCCCTCTTTTTTTGAATTAAATAATATATTTAGGGCATTTTTGACAATAGCCCTTCCTATATTCAATGTTACTGTTGGTTTAATAATTATTGAGAAATATTTGGAAAATGCGTTTAATTATATAGGAATAGTGAATAATCCATGCAGAAGCGCTATGACAATTATAATTTAGTATAATAGATGATTGTTATTTATAGAATGTGTTATTATTAAGCATAGTACAACAAACTATTAAAGCTGTTCGTGATAGAGTTTTGTACGTCTTTTTATAATATTAATAAGTAATTATTATTTTTAAGAATTAATTTAAGGTATGGTGAGTTATATGTCGAATGAAGACAATGTACAACAAGAAAAGAAGAAAAGTAAAGATAAATTAAAGCTTAGTTTTCCTGAAACTCGCTTCATGAAGTTTGCAGGTGGGAAAGACTTACTTTTTGGTTTGTTAATTTTAATATTAGTAGGCATAGCTATATTTATATTTGATCAAGTATCTTATATTTTCAAACCATTCATTATCGTTTTTAATACTATTGTAGCACCTATCATTGTTTCAGTTATTCTATATTATCTATTGAACCCATTAGTTAATTTAATGGAACGGTATAATATTTCTAGAGTATGGGGCGTAATCATATTATTCCTATTGATTGTAGGTGTAATAGCACTTGTTATTAACCTTTTAATACCTGTCATAGGGTCGCAATTTAGAAGTTTTGGTAATAATTTTCCGTCATATGTGGATAAGGTCAATCAATTTATAGATAGCGTTACTAAGTATTCATTGATATCGAATTTCTACAGTCAAATTCAAGAGCAATTAGATGCGCTGGCTAACAAATTGCCATCTATGGTTTCAGATTACTTTAATGGATTTGGTTCAAAGATTAAGAATTTTGCTGAGGCGATTGTAAATGTTGGTGTAGTAATTGCAACGACACCATTTGTGTTATTCTTTATGTTAAAAGATGGTCATCGTTTCAAAGAGTTTTCTACAAAATTAATGCCACCTAAATTTAGAAAAGATTATCATGATTTACTAGACAAAATGAGTGTTCAAGTTGGTTCTTATATTCAAGGTCAAATCATCGTTTCATTTTGTATTGGTATTTTATTATTTATAGGTTATAGCATTATCGGGTTAGATTATAGTTTGATTTTAGCATCAATTGCTGCTGTTACAAGTGTAGTGCCATACATAGGACCTACAATTGCGATATCACCAGCAATAATCATTGCGTTAATCACTTCCCCAATTATGCTATTGAAATTGATTGTAGTTTGGACCGCTGTTCAGTTTATAGAAGGACATCTAATTTCACCTAATGTCATGGGTAAAACACTTAAAATACACCCATTAACAATTATTTTCATCTTATTAAGTGCAGGTAACTTATTAGGTATTGTAGGTGTGATTTTAGGTATCCCAGCTTATGCTATATTAAAAGTGTTAGTTTCACATTTATACGCTATGTTTAAACGTAGATACAATAAGTATTATGGTGAAGACGCTGGAGAATATGAAATTACTACAGACGAAGAAATTCGTTAAACCACTGTAAGTTTTGTTCATTGTTTTTTGAAAATAAATGCTATTTTTATTTTGCATTTATATCATTAAATTTTCAAACTGAAGCGGTGCGACTAAATTACAAAGTGATAAACATTTATAGATTACAATTATAAAAACTATCAAGGGCGAGACGATGAAATCAATTTTTAAATATGGTTTCTGTCTCGCCCTTTAATCGTTTATTTATATATTACTAATATACTGAGTTAGCTTATTGCAATATATACAAGTTATGTACTGCAATACTATATTATTAAAAATTTCATTTTATTTATTAGAGTTTAATTTATTACGGTAAAAATCAAGTAGTACACCTAATAGTACGTCTAACAGTTTTGTTAGTTATTATTATTAAAAAAATTATTTATTATGTTTTGTTCTTGTGCTATATTTTTATGGAATGATTAGATTATTAAAAGCGAAGTGAAAAGATGTCAAAAGAACTGAGAAGTAAATTATTTTCTTTATTAAAAATTGCATTTGCGTTAACGTTATTTACCATTGTAGTGATTACTTTGTACAAAGAGCTCTCACATATTAATCTTAAAGAAACAATAAAATCCTTTAGTAAAATAAACCGATTTTGGCTTGTAGCGCTGTTCCTTAGTGGTGGGGCGTCTATTATAGTGCTTTCAATGTATGATGTAATATTAGCTAAAACATTAAAGCTAAAAATTGGTTTGCCTAAAACGATTAGAATTGGTTATATAGTCAATGCTTTGAATGCTGTTGTCGGCTTTGGTGGATTTATAGGAGCGAGTGTACGTTTCTTATTTTATAAAAATACAACCGATGATAAAAAAGCTTTGCTACATACCATTTCTATTGTTTTGGTTTCAATGTTAACTGGTTTGAGTTTACTTTCTATATTAGTAGTTATTCATGTCTTTGATATTTCACATATTTTTACACCGTATCCATGGGTTAAATGGTTAATGTATGTGGTAGCATTGTTTTTACCTATGTTTGTTGTGTTTACTATATTAAAACCTGTACAAAAAACACATAGATTGCTCGGTGTACATTGCACAATTGTTTCAGGTGTTGAATGGTTTGTTGCAGCATTAGTGTTATACATGGCAATGGCTATTGTGGGTGTTCAAATACCTTTTGCTACTTTTATGGGGATTTTTATTCTAGCGGCATTATCGGGATTAATCAGTTTTATTCCTGGTGGATTTGGTACATTTGATTTAGTTGTACTGTTAGGTTTGAAGGCATTAAATATTGATGAGGAAGCAATCGTATTAGGTTTATTACTTTATCGTTTTGCTTATTATTTATTTCCTGTGCTTATTGCACTGATTTTATCTACATTTGAATTCCGTAGTACCGCCAAACGTTACTGGGAAGGTTCACGTATATTATTGCCAGTAAAAGATATGACGTCCTTGTTAGGCTCATATCAAAAGGACATCATTGCACGTATACCATCTTTTGCTATGGCACTTTTATTGCTATTTACGAGTCTAGTATTCTTTTTGAATAATTTAACAATTATTTATGATGGATTATATGATCCAAACCACTATATCTATTATATTATTGTTTCAATTCATACTTGTGCTTGTTTGCTATTATTATTAAATGTCATAGGTGTATATAAATTATCTAAACGTGCAATACTATTCGCAATTATTTCTGTATTGTTTATATTTATTGCAACAGCTTATACTTATGCATCATTTATACTATTAAGTTGGCTTACAGTGATCTTTGTGTTATTGCTTGTGTTTTATAAACGGGCTCGGGTTATCAAACGACCGTTTAGATATTCCAAGTTATTATTAAGTATTATTACAGGTGCAATAATACTCTATATTAATCATCTTGTAATTAAGAGTACGTTCTATTCTTTAGATATTTATCATATTGAAATGTTGACTTCTATTTTGAGATATTATTTCTGGATTACTATTTTATTAGTAGCAATTATAGTAGGCGTTATTGTATGGTGGTTTGAATATAGATATAGATCATCAAATAGTAGAGATAATATCACTACATGCGAGTCGATTATTAATAAATATAATGGAAATTATTTAAGTCACTTAATGTACAGTGGAGATAAGAAATTTTTTATAAATGACAACGAGGATGCTTTTGTAATGTATCGTTATCAAAATAATACGTATATTATTTTAGGTGATCCAATTGGTAATAAAGAATCATTTTATAGTTTATTAGAAGCATTTTATCAAGAAGCGGAATATTTAGGTTATGATATTATTTTTTATCAAGTAACGGATAAACATATGTCACTCTATCATAGTTTTGGTAACCAATTCTTTAAATTAGGTGAAGAAGCTGTTATAAATTTAACGACATTTACAACATCAGGGAAGAAAAAGCGTGGGTTGCGAGCTACGCTAAATAAACTTGATGATTTGGGGTATTCATTTGAAGTGGTGGAACCGCCATTTTCACAACAAATGATTGTTGATTTAAAAGTTATTAGTGATGAATGGTTAGCTGACAAAAATGAAATGCATTTTTCTGTTGGAAGTTTTGATGAACATTATCTATCTCAAGCCCCGATAGGCGTGTTAAAAGATAATAATCAATCCCTTATTGCTTTCTGCACATTGATGCCAACTTATTATAATGGTGTTATTTCTGTTGATTTAATACGTTGGAAACCAAATATTGAGTTACCGTTAATGGATAGTTTATATTTGAATATGTTACTTTGGTCAAAAGTTAATAATTATGAGCATTTTAATATGGGAATGGCGACATTATCTAATGTTGGACAAATCCCTTATTCTTTTTATGGTGAAAGAATCGCTGGCCGTGTATTTGAGCATTTCAATGGGCTATACAGGTTTCAAGGTCTCAGAAGATATAAAGAGAAATTTAATCCAAAATGGGAACCAAGATTCCTCGTTTATCGTAAACGCCACTCATTATGGGTCAGTATGTTAAAAGTTATGCGGGTCATTAGGAAAAATAGTTAGACTACAACATGAAGCACCCCACATGTCATATGCATGTGGGGTGCTTTTTAAGGAGTTTAATAGTGCTTAATGGTTTGTGTAGTTAATCTTTGGAGAAGTCATTAACTACTTTAATAAACTAACAATTGTTACCTTTTTAAATATCATTTTGATTCTAACTATATTTGAATTTCTCGTTACCCCTTTGTTAAAGGTACAATATAAATATATCATCATTAGAAAACGCTTTCAATAGTGTATTGAAATCTTATTCACTTTATTATGAACATATTATACGTGCATTTCCTTATTAAAATTTATATGTATTATTACTTTTCTGAGGTGATGAATTCATATAAATGATTTTCTTTTTTAGTGACAAATAACTTAGATTGAAACTAGGTTTTTATTTTAAATAAAAATAATTTAATAAATTAATCATGCAATTATGCTATTAAATAGTGGAAATATGTGGTAGTATGAAAACGGTTACACAAAAGGGGTGATTTGACTGACAACGATAAAAGATGTAGCGCAATTAGCGGGCTGCTCAGTTGCAACCGTTTCTAGAGCGATTAATAATACGGGGTATGTTAAGGCGCAAACACGATTGCAAATTGATCGTGCAATTGCAGAGCTTAATTACCAACCAAATGAAGCAGCAAGGACATTATATAAAAGGAAATCTAAAATGATTGGATTGCTATTACCAGATATAAGTAACCCGTTTTTTACATTGATTGCAAGAGGCGTTGAAGATGTTGCTGTTGAATATGGGTATCAAGTATTAATTGGTAACAGTGATAATGATACTGAAAAAGCAAAGGCTTATTTAACAACATTTATATCTCATAATTGCGCAGGTATGATTACTACTGCGCTTAACGAAAATTTAATTGAAAAAATATTAGAACCTATTCATATGCCTTTTGTATTTGTCGACCGTACTAATAATGAAATTACAGGGGTTTCAACTGATCATTATGAAGGAGGACAATGCCAAGCAGAACTAGTGATTGAAGGTGGCTGTAACCATGCCTTAGTTGTACATGAAGATTTAACTATTGATGCATTTCAACACCGTGTAGAAGGAATAATGTCAATTTTTAAAGAACAGCGTATTAACCATAGAACTTATTCAGCTCAGGATTTAAACGATGAAGGTTCATTTATTAATTTAATTAGGAAACAAAACATAGACAGCGTTATCTGTAGTAATGATTTGTTAGCAATTAGAGTGATGGGTGTACTTCAACAACATAATTTACAAATTCCAAAGGATGTTCAAATTGTAGGGTATGATAATATACCATTTTCAACAATGACATTTCCTCAAATTAGTACAATCGATCAGTCGGCTTATCGTTTAGGAGAGCTAGCAATGTCAAAGTTACTTAAATTGTATAATCGCCAAGATTATGTCGAACTAGAAAAAGTAGCCATTTCCGTAATAAAGAGATCGAGTACACGTCATTAATGCGTAACATGTAACGGGTTACATAAATAAAGGAGTGGTTTGATGTATAAAACAGGTATTTTAAATAGTGAAATTTCAAAGGTGCTAAGTGATTTAGGTCATACAGATCAAATTATTATTGCTGATTGTGGTCTGCCAGTACCACAGGAAGTTAAGAAAATAGACCTTGCCTTAGAATTTGGGAAACCATCATTCTTAGAAGTATTTCGCTTAATAAAAAATCATATGGTAATAGAGCAAGTAACGATTGCTAATGAGATGATTAAGCAAAACGATGAGCTCTACATACAATTGATGGCAGAAAATGTCGATATTAACACTAAATCTCATGAACAGTTGAAAGTGGATAGTACGCAAGTTAAAGCTGTTATAAGAACTGGTGAAGCTAAACCTTATGCTAATGCAATATTAAAAAGTGGCGTTCTATTTTAAAGGAGTGATTAATAATGATTAATATGGATCAAATATATAAATCCTTTGGACAAAACGACGTGTTGTTGGGTGTGGATTTTGAAATTGCTGATGCAGAGGTCCATGCGTTAATGGGCGAAAATGGTGCTGGTAAAAGTACATTAATGAAAATTCTTACAGGTGTCTATGAAGCGGATGGTGGCACAGTAGTAGAAAATGAACAACCAATCCATTTTAAGAATACTAAAGATGCCGAAAATCATGGCATCGCATTTATACAACAAGAATTGAATATTTGGCCCAATTTGACGGTACTAGAAAATTTATTTTTAGGAAAAGAAGCAACTAAATTTTTCGGCATTGTTGATAATAAAGCTATGAAGCGACAGGCACAAGAGATATTTAAGAAATTGAATATTACGATTGATTTAAATCAATTAGCAGGAGATTTGTCTGTTGGAATGCAACAAATGTTAGAAATTAGTAAAGCACTTATGCAAGAGGCTAAAGTTATCATAATGGATGAGCCAACTGCTGCATTAACAAATAATGAAATCGAAGTATTATTTGAACAAATCAAAAAGTTAAAAAGTGAAGGCGTATCTTTTGTTTATATTTCACATAGAATGGAAGAAATTTTCAGCATTTCTGACCGTATTACTGTAATGAGAGATGGTCGTTCTATTTTAACTGCTGCTACTGAATCTACCACACATTCACAAATCGTTAAGGCGATGATAGGTAGAGATTTAGATAACCAATATCCTGAAAGAAATTATAAGCAAGGTGAATTAGTGCTATCTGTGAATAACTTGAATTCAAATGAACATGATTTAAAATCGGTTCACTTTGAATTGCATAAAGGAGAAATTTTAGGTTTTAGTGGGTTAATGGGTGCAGGCAGGTCAGAGATTATGCGCGTGTTATTTGGTTTAGATAAAGGAACTATGCAAGTAGAGTTAAATGGTAAAAAAATTTATATGAATAACCCTAACCAATCTATACAACATGGTTTAGCTTTTATTACTGAAAATAGAAAAGAAGAAGGGTTAGTATTACAAGACTCTATTTTAGAGAATATATCGTTACCTGCGTTAAAAAGCTTTTCAAAATCAGGCTTTCTCGCTCAGCGTTCAATGGAACAATATACGCAGCAAATGATTAAGCGATTAAATATTAAAGGTAAACAAGATGATGCTTGTGTAGATTTGTCTGGTGGGAACCAACAAAAAGTAGTGTTAGCGAAATGGATAGCTACAGCACCACGTGTGCTAATTTTAGACGAGCCTACTAGAGGAATTGATGTAGGTGCTAAAAGAGAAATATATCAATTAATGAATGAACTTACTGAACGAGGAATGTCGATTATTATGATTTCATCAGAGTTACCTGAGGTTATTGGCATGAGTGACAATGTTGCTGTTGTACATGAAGGAAATATTGCAGGGTTATTAGATAAGTCATCTTTATCTGAAGAACGTATTATGACTTTAGCTACTGGAGGGAAAATAAATGAATCAATCTAAATTATCTTTTTCATATTTAGAAAAAATCATACCGTTTATCGGATTAATATTATTAGTCATTATCATAAGCGTATTAAACAGTGCTTTTTTAGAACCATCCAATTTATTTAATTTATTAAGACAAGTATCCATTAACGGTTTGATAGCATTTGGCATGACATTTGTTATTTTAACAGGGGGGATAGATTTATCAGTTGGGTCCACACTTGCGTTATCCAGTGCGATGATTGCCATATTAATGGTGTCTGGTGTTGATTCAATTGTTGCATTGTTAATAGGTTGTATCTTCGGAGCTATTTTAGGGGCGATTAATGGGATTTTAATCACTTTAGGTAAGATGGCACCATTTATTGCAACGTTAGCAACAATGACTGTTTTTAGGGGGCTCACACTTGTTATCACTGACGGCAATCCGATTACAAATTTAAATGGTAGTTATGCATTTCAATTATTCGGACGTGGCTATTTTTTAGGTATACCTGTACCAGCAGTGACCATGTTTATCACATTCATTATTTTATATATTATTTTACATAAAACGGTGTTTGGTAGACAGACTTATGCTATGGGTGGTAATGAAAAAGCGGCATTTATCTCAGGCATTAAAGTCAATAAGTTGAAGGTTATGATATATAGTTTAGCTGGTTTAATGTCTGCGATGGCAGGAGCTATATTAACATCTCGTTTAAATTCTGCACAACCAACAGCCGGCATGTCATATGAATTAGATGCTATTGCAGCTGTCGTACTTGGCGGTACTTCGCTTACAGGTGGTAAAGGGCGCATACTCGGTACATTAATTGGTGTGCTAATTATAGGTGTGTTAAATAATGGTTTAAATCTATTAGGTGTATCTTCGTTTTATCAACAAGTCGTTAAAGGTGTTGTAATTATTATTGCGGTGCTAATAGATAGAAAGAATAAATCATAAGGGAGGTAATTTAATGAAAAAGTTATTTATTAGCGCTATCACAATGTTGATATTTTTAGCAGGATGTTCACTAGAATCTCCATTAGAAAGTAATAACAAGGATAAGTCAAATAAGAAAAAATCTGAAGTTGTTATCGGTGTCAGTATATCTACGTTAAATAATCCTTTCTTTGTGAAAATAAAAGATGGTATTGAGGATGAAGCTAAAAAGCAAGGAGTTAAAGTGAAATTTGCTGATGCACAAGATGATGCAGCAAAACAATCAAATGATATTGATGATTTGATTCAACAAAATGTAGACTACCTTATTGTTAACCCAACGGATTCAGATGCGATTTCAGGTAGTATACAAATTGCAAATGATCAAAATATCCCAGTAATTACTTTGGATAGAGAAGTTGCCAAAGGAGAAGTTGCATCATTTATTGCCTCAGACAATGTTAAAGGTGGAGAAATGGGTGGTCAACTGATTGTAGAGCAATTCGGTGAAAATGCGAAAGTTGCTGAATTGGAAGGTATTCCTGGTGCAAGCGCAACGAGAGAACGTGGTAAAGGATTTCATAATGTAGCAGATAAATCACTCGATGTTGTATCGAAACAAAGTGCTAAGTTCAATAGAACAGAGGGGTTGAATGTAACGCAAAATATTATACAAGCACATCCAGATATCAAAGCTATTTTTGCACAAAATGATGAAATGGCATTAGGTGCTGTAGAAGCGGTTGGCAATAAGGATATCAAAGTTATTGGATTTGATGGGAACGAGGACGCAATCAAATCGGTAGAAAATAATAAATTATATGCTACTGTGGCACAACAACCAAGTTTAATGGGGGAAGAAAGTATTAAAACAGTAATGCACTTATTTGATGGTAAGAAAGTAGAGAAGAAGAACAAAATACCATTAGAAATGAAAAAACAAAATTAGCGACAACCTATAATAAAGCCGGATGTAGCAAATACTACTCCGGCTTTAAATAATTTATGGTGTTGGAACGCATTGACTAGGAAAACACATTTACATTGAATCATAGTCACTTTGAACCGCTATTGCCAAAGAGAATGATAAAAAATCTGAGACAAATTAAATGTCTAATCCTTTTTCGTAATTTTGACGATCTTGTTGTTCTTTTGCATAACGTTCAGGGTTCTTTTTGTAAAAATCTTGATGTTCAGCCTCTGCTTCATAAAATGTAGAAGCGGGTAGAATTTGTGTTGCAATCGCTTTGTCTTTATCCATAGTATCTTTTAATTTCTCAATATAAATTTCTGCCAGTTCTTTTTGATCTTCATTTGTATAGAAAATAGCAGTTTTGTATTGTGAACCTCTATCTTGGAATTGTCCGCCTTCATCAGATGGATCTATTACAGAAAAGAAAATCTCTAATAATTTGTTGTAGGAAAACAGTGCGACATCATATTCGATTTCAACAGTTTCCAAATGGCCGGTATTACCACTTTTGACTTGCTCATATGAAGGATTATCTACATGTCCTCCCATATAACCAGAAGTTACTTTTTCTATGCCTTCAAATGTATCAAAAGGTTTAACCATACACCAAAAGCAACCTCCAGCGAAGTATGCTTTATTAATATTCATGCTTAACATCCTTTCCGTATTAGACCTTAGTACCATATATAAAGATATCACTTGATTTTTATACTCTTTTTATATAACTTTAATATATGTTAATTATAGTACATAGCAGTGCAATTTTGAAGATATAAGGTTGATACTAATGAATGAAGACAAACAAAGAAGTAATACAAACTCAAGCAATAACACTAAAGAAGCGCCTATGCGTAGGGTTAAAAAGAAGCGGATTAGGAAATTACCAATAATCATTTTGATTTTTATTGTAATTTTAGCAATCATCGTAGGTTATGCTGTGCATGGTTATAATTCCGGAATCAATTATGCTAAAGACCACGGTAAAACATTAAAACAAGAGAAATTTAATGGTGCCGCTAAAAATGACGGTAAGATTACGGTAATGGTTTTAGGAGCAGATGCCGAAGATGGAGGAATTTCTAGAACAGATTCTATCATGATTGCTCAATACGATTATATTAATAAAAAAATGAAGATGGTATCTGTAATGCGTGATATCTATGCTGACATACCAGGAAGTGGTCAACATAAGATTAACTCTGCATACTCTATCGGTGGACCAGAATTATTGAGACAAACGTTGAAGAAAAATTTAGGGATTGATCCTGAATATTACGCTGTTTTAGATTTTACTGGTTTTGAAAAAATGATAGATGAACTAGAACCGAATGGTGTGCCAATTGATGTTGAAAAAGATATGTCGAAAAATATCGGTGTATCGTTGAAAAAAGGTCATCATCGTTTAAATGGTAAAGAGCTCTTAGGATATGCGAGATTTAGACATGACGCTGAAGGAGATTTTGGACGCGTTCGTAGACAACAACAAGTAATGCAGTCTTTAAAAGAAGAACTTGTGAGCGTAGACTCACTGCTCAAGTTACCAAGAGTTGCAGGTATTTTAAGAGGTTACTTAAATACTAATATGCCAGATTCTGCATTGGTGCAGTCAGGATTAAACTTCGGTATTCGTGGTGATAAAAATGTAGATTCTATAACCTTACCAATTAAGGGGACGTATCAAGATATTCAATCACCAACAGATGGTAGTGCTTTAGAAATTGATAAAGCGAAAAACAAAGAAGAAGTTAAGAAATTCTTAGATGAATAGTTTTGTTGTTATATAAGTTTGAAACAAAGAAGTAATGCAGCACTTTTATCATATTTCATTAGTCTCTGTCCGATTAAAAGATGCCTAGTAAGAAGTATAGAACTGGTGAAGTTTTTTGCATTATTACTCAGTATGATGTTATAATATATTTAACGAAAAAGATTAACATTAATACACCAATCCCCCTCGCTACTGTCATAGTGAGGGGGATTTTTTTGGTGTTGGCTATTGTCGCCTTTTAATTATCTATCGCGTTTACTTAGCCAGTAAGTAAAATATGCGATGGCGCAGCCACTGATGACTGGCGCGATGATGTGAACGAAAAAGATTAACAAATAATACACCTCCTCTCTACGTCGAATTGACGCCTGAGAGATAGGCGACTTAATTATTATATCATCTGTATATATACAATAAAGTCCCACTTCTCAATTTATTAAGTTAGTGGTTCTTACACCTGAGTACTTACTCAGGTGTTCCGCTTTTTAAGAGCTAGTGGGACTTATGCATGAGTTCAGGGAAAGCTTTTATCTCTAGAGATGAGAAGGCGAAATAATTTTAAATAAATTAGATTTCTGTCTCGCGCTTTTTATTGTAAAATTTTTACTTTTAGACAAGGTAAAGCCATATTCTAGTAATAGAACGGTTTATACTACTGGTCAGATTTTCTAACTCCAGCAACCCCATAATGTGATGACTTCATTTCTTCTATAACTACTTGGATTGCCTCTTTATTAGCACCAGTTGTTTTTTCAACTGCATTTGTTACTTCACTTACTAAGTTTTTGAGTTGTTCATCTGAACGACCTTCTAATAATTTCACATTTACGATTGGCATATGTAATTCCTCCTAAACTAATTTAAAGATATTATATCACGAAAATTCTAAAAATTATAAAATAAGATATATAGAACACTTGTTCTTATTATTGTTGATTAAGAACAAACGTTCGTATATAATAGAGTTAATTGAGGGAGGTTGTTTGATATGTATGATTATAATCTAGTAGAAGAAAGAGATGTATTGTGTATAGATCAAAAGAGTTTTTTTGCGAGTGTATCTTGTATTCAAAAGGGATTAGACCCTATGACTGAAAAATTAGCAGTGGTTGCTGATACTAAAAGACAAGGCTCAGTCGTGTTAGCGGCCACAGGACCACTAAAAGCATTAGGTATCAAAACTGGATCTAGATTATTTGAAATACCACATAGAAACGATATTTATATAATTAATCCAAGTATGCGAAAATATTTGGAAGTTTCTATAGCGATATCAAAAATTGCATTGCAATATATTGCACCAGAAGACTTGCATCAATATAGTATAGATGAATTTTTTATGGATGTTACGAATAGCTATCATAGATTTAGTAGTACGGTGCCTTCATTCTGTCAAAAATTACAAATGGAAATTAAAGAAGCAACAGGTATTAATTGTTCAATCGGTATAGGTTCAAATATGTTGTTGAGTAAAATTGCAATGGATATAGAAGCCAAACATAACGATAGTTTAATTGCAGAATGGCGTTATCAAGATGTACCTAAAAAGCTTTGGCCAATTCAACCGCTCAGCAAATTTTGGGGGATTAGTAGAAGAACAGAAGCTAAATTGAATAAAAGAGGAATTTTTACTGTTGGTGATCTAGCACATTATCCACACGCGTATTTAAAACGAGACTTAGGTGTCATTGGTATCGATTTACATTTACATGCAAATGGTATTGACCAAAGTAGAGTAAGAGATAAATATAAAGTGATGAACCCATCTATTTGTAAGAGTCAAATACTCATGAGAGATTATCGCTACAGCGAAGCCAAAGTAGTTATGCGCGAATTGATTGAGGATGTCGCTAGCCGCGTTCGAGGGAGAAATCAATTGGCTAAGACGATTCATTTTTCATTTGGATATAGTGATGAAGGAAGTATAAGTAAACAATATACGTTAGAAGATCCAACAAATCTTGAAGATAATATGTATAAAGTAGTTGAGCGTTTTGCCGATAAATTATGTGACCATCATGCATTATTCCGTACAGTAAGTATTTCATTAACCCAGTTTATCGATGAGAAAGACAGACAATTGAATTTATTCATTGATGAGTATGAAAGAAAAAGAAATGAAAAGCTAGCTAAAACCATAGATGCGTTGCATCGAAAATTTGGACGAGGAATTGTATCTAAAGCAGTATCATATACAGAGGCAGGTACAAAACATGGTCGTCTTGGTCTTATGGCAGGGCATAAAATGTAAAGTCCTACTTCTCTATAGAACTACTTTTTCATGTCATGAAAATTAGTAATTCTTATATAAGCGTAGAAACGCTTGTATTCCAAGAAAAATTCTACTGGGGGCTTATGCATGAGCAATAACCCAGATAAACATAAAAACCGCTGTTTAAACCATTAAATTAGTGGGAGTATGAAATCCAATTTATCAAAAATGATTTCATACTCCCACTTATAAAATTTCATATATTAATCAATATAAGTATCAAAATCATTGAGTGCCTCAGCACCAGCTTTACGATCCTCAGGGTTTTTAAAACTAATGCGCAATGCACCGTATATATCTTCGCGAACTTCTAAAATTCTAAGGTTGCTTATAGAAATATTATGTAAACTCAGAATGTTTGTCACTTTGCTAATCATACCTGGTTTATCCGGAATATCGACATATAGATCATACTCCACGGAAAGCGCTCCTTGTTGTTTAAGGGGAAGTTCATCACGATAAATTTTAGCATCATTAAAGAAAGCGTGGAGGTCTTCAGCATTATTACGCTCAATTAACGATATAACATCACCCATTTGATCTTTCCATTCCTTTAAGATGCTTAATATAGTGTCTTTATTCTCAACTGTAATATCACGCCACATAATTGGGTTACTGCTTGCAATTCTAGTGATATCTCTAAAACCACCCGCAGCCAATGTTTTCACTAAAGCAGAATCACCTACATGTTGAGCATTTAAATGAACCAAACTTGAAGCGATAATATGAGGGACGTGACTAACGATACCAGTTACAAAATCATGTTCTTCTGCAGTTGTTGAAATGAATTTAGCATCAGTTGTTTTTAATAGATCTTGGATTTCTTCAAAAGCTAGATCATTAGCTGGTTCATTATGCACGAGTATATAAAAAGCATTTTCAAACAGGTGTTTTTTTGCATTTAATACACCAGATTTATGACTACCAGCCATTGGATGGCCACCAATAAGGTGAATATCGTATTTTAAAAGAAATTGTTCATACTGTTGAATCGTTGATTTTGTACTACCAGTATCTGTGATAATAACATTTTTCTTTAATTGATAGCTTGGTAATTCTTGTAAGTATTTTATTGTTTGTTGTACGGGTGTTGCATATATAATGATATCTGCATTTTCGACGCTTGATTTATAGTCTGTCGATTGAAAATCAATGATACCAATAGATAAAGCTTTATCTAATTGAGATGTATCAGCATCAAATGCTGTAATTTCTATATCATTATGATAGTATCTTAAATTACTCGCTAGACTGCCGCCGATTAGGCCTAGGCCAACGAAAAGTATTTGTTTCATTAAGCGAATCACCTCTATCAAAATTTTCAGAATAGTAATATTGTATAGTAGGTATTACTAATACGCAATACATGATGAAATTTTTGCCTAATCACTAATTATATTTTAACAACTTTAAAATCGTAGTGATAATTTTATTGAAAATGAATTATTAGAGCTGACAATATGAAATATTACCTAAAATAAATAGATTAGAAATGAATATGTGAAACATAAGAACATAAATCGAATAGAATTATGCTAAAGTAAGAGAAAGTAAACAATGAACAACGTAATATATGATAAGCATAGTGATAATTTTTAAAATAAGGCGATTTATAATGATCTTCAAAAAATAAAGGGAGTGTAAATTTTGAAAATAAAAAACATTTTAATTGCAGGTTCACATCAATCTGATTTTTATCCATATTTGAAACAGCTAGAGCAGTATAATTTACGTTTTAAATCGACCGAGATTATTTCACAAGAAGATATGAATTGGGCAGATACATATGTAGGGTTTGCTCCGCATGAAAACTTTGAACCTTCTAAAGTCAAATGGGTGCACACATTTAACGCAGGCGTGAATAATTATTTAGCTATTTCTGGTTGGGATAATACTTTGTTAACTAGAACAATCAGTGATTTTGGAGAAAAAATGAGTGAGTATTGCTTGAGTTATATATTAGCTGATTTACAATGTCATACACAATTTCAAGCACAGCAAAAAGCTAAAGTTTGGTCTGTTAAATCATCAGCTTCATTGAAAGATCAAATTATAACAATACTAGGTACAGGTGAAATTGGTCAAAAGATTGCCGAAGTATTCTCAACATTTGGAGCAACTGTAAATGGCATTTCAAATAGTGGCCAAGATAAAGCATATTTTAATCAAATAAGTAATATAGAAAATGCTCATACAATACTTGAACATTCAAATTATATAATTAGTACCTTGCCACTAACACAAAATACAGAAAAACTATTAAATCAACATTTCTTTAATTATTTAAACGATGCTTATTTTATAAACGTAGGTAGAGGGAAAGTAGTTGATACTGACCACTTACTAGATGCTTTAAATGAGGGAAAGTTAAGACATGCTGTATTAGATGTCTTTGAGTCAGAACCATTAACAGAGAATTCTGAGTTGTGGGAAAGGGAAGATGTTACGGTTACACCCCATATTTCAGCATTAACAGATATAGATGATGCCATATCGTGTTTTTGTAACACATTGAAAAAATTAGAAAATAATGAATCAGTATCTAATCAAGTTGATTTCAGTAAAGGATACTAAATTTAGTTAAGAATTAAACAAGTTGATTTTAATTATAACTGTTAAGGATTTTTGTACAATTATACCAAATTTCGAAGAGAAAAGTTAAAATAGACTTACATATATTAGGAGGGGATTGCATGACTGAATCAATTTTCACCACAATTCAAGCATTAACAGAAATTAATAGCCCATCAGGACACGCAGAAAAGGCAATTAATTACGTTAAAGATGAAGTTGAACATTTAGGTTATACAACAACGCTAACGAAAAAAGGGGCATTGCTGATCACTGTGAAAGGTGAGAACGATGAAGCCCAAAAATGTATCACTGCACATGTTGATACGCTTGGTGCTATGGTAAAAGAAATTAAAGAAGATGGAAGATTAGCCTTGGACTTGATTGGTGGCTTTAGTTATAACGCAATTGAAGGAGAATATTGTGAAATAGAAACTTCGTCAGGACAAACTTATACTGGTACCATCTGTTTACATGAGACGAGTGTCCATGTGTATCGTAATAATGACGATATACCAAGAAATGTTGAACACATGGAAGTTAGATTAGATGAAAAAGTGATGTCAAAAGAAGACACTGAAAGTCTAGGTATAGATGTAGGAGACTTTATAAGTTTTGATCCAAGGACTCAAATCACATCATCAGGATTTATAAAATCACGTCATTTAGATGATAAGGCTAGTGTGGCAATGATTTTAGAGTTTTTAAAAACAATTAATAATGAAAACTTAACACTACCTCATACGACACAATTCTATATTTCAAACAATGAAGAAATTGGTTACGGGGCAAATGCTTCAATATCACCAAAAATTGTTGATTTTATAGCTTTTGATATGGGAGCGTTGGGTGATGGTCAAACATCTGATGAATATACAGTATCAATTTGTGCGAAAGATGCATCAGGCCCTTATCATAAAGCGTTACGTGAACAACTAGTTAATTTATGCCAACTTAATAACATCCCTTATAAAGTAGATATTTATCCATATTATAGTTCGGATGCATCTGCAGCATTAAAGGCAGGCGCTGATATCAGACATGGCTTATTTGGTGCAGGTATTGAATCTTCACATGCACTAGAGCGTACGCATATAGATTCGTTAAAAGCAACTCAAGCACTGCTTCATGCATATTGTTTAGCTCCTATACAATCACACATACAATAATTTAGATATATTTCGAAGAGAACTGTAACCTAAGCAGTTTGTATATAGCGATAGATGTTGGAAAATATAGTTGAATTTAACATTAGGATTATGTATGAGAGGAACCCTAAGTGGATACTCTCAGACTGTCGACAAAGTCTCTGACTTAGTTGGCAGTTTTTTTGTGCACGCTTTCCGCGGGCACTGCCTTAGCCTGTAGCCTTCGGCTAGTGCTCTTCCCGCAGGAGTCGGCCCAAATCACTGCCAATATGATAATATATAAATTAAACAGTGGTGTTTATTATGGTAAGTAAATTAATTGATAAAAGAGATCACTACGAACTAACTTTTTATCTCTAAGTAAGTTACTAATAAACATTTATTAATTAAAATTGATATAAAAAATTACATAATATAATACGGACAAAATTTAGAGGAGATAGCAAAATTTCATGGATACCGCACTATTTGTGCTATCGAGAATCTTAAAAAATCACAATGTGGTTAGTAAAGGGACTTATAATGGACTGTAGACTACAATATTTTGAAAAGTAACTATATAAATAAAAACTATACAAATAAATAATACTGTAGTGAAATTTTTGTTGAAGGGTATTTATGGTTGGTTTTTAATATTATTAAATTTTATTTAAATAATGTTTAATTATCGTTTAATATTATTTAATAAATTGATATAGTGATTGATAAGAGGCGATTTTATTGAAGAATAATGACCTACCTATATGGATGGCTAATTTAGAAAAATCAGACTTTGAATTTATTAAAAACTTTGTCATGAATTCTGGATCGTTAAAGTCATTGGCAAAACATTATGAAGTATCATATCCAACAATTAGACAACGTTTGGATAATGTAATTGCACGTATTGAATCCACTCAAGATAATGAAAAAAGCTCATTAGTTAATTACGTAAGAAAGTTAGTAATAGAAGAAAGGTTAGATTTAAATGATGCTAAACAATTGTTAGAAATTTATAATAATGAAAAAGGAGATTGATTGACTTGAACATTTTAGCAACATTATCACCAGCTATTTTATATGCGGTGTTATTGGCAATTCAATATTTTTTATCTAGAACAGGAAATAAAATAGTGGGGGCGATTGTGCCTGTTATATTTGTAATCGTTCTCATTTATTTGTATTTAACAGAAAAGCTGGGGTTAAATATATGGGGAGCTATAATATTTGGCGTTATAGGATTGTTGTTTCTACTTGGCCAATGGGATAGCGCACAAAAAGATAAGAAGAAAAAAATGGAAAAAGAACTAGATAAGATGGAAGGAAAAGATTTAAATTAATTTGAGATTAATGATTGTTTATAAATATACGTACAAACGGTGTGAAATTCATTTGTAAATATGACTACTGAATAAATATATTACATAAAATAAGCACTTTGTATTCCTACTTTTCGCGATATTATAATATAGTTAACAAGGATATTTGCATTTGATACACCAAACCCCTCACTACTGAGAAGAGTGAGGGGTTTTTGGGTGTGACATAATCGCCTATTTTACTTATTGTCACGTTGAAAACTTACTTATCATTTTCTGTTAATTTCTGTTCAAGTTTACTAATACCATAAATTATTATAAATAAACCCACAGGTAAAAGTATTGTACTTAAAGTATTATTTGAAACTAGAAATATTATTACTAGGGCATATATAGTACATAAAACTGCCGTTAATAATATGTTTGAGACTTTAGTCATATAAAAACACCTCATTAATAATGATTTATAACTTTGTCAATTTACTTTCTTCGGTAATGGTATCTTTGAGGACTGTTTATCGACATAGGCAATTTCCTATCAATTAATATATTTAAACACCAACTGGATCAGAAGTACCCATACTAACAATTCGAATAACTACTGAATGCGAAAGTTGCAATCTACATTATCTTTTTTAATATATCCATTGTTTAACCTTCACTTTTAACAATAAAAAATAGTACTATTATTTTTTACGTTGTTCCAAAACTACTAATACCATATTTCCCTAGAGATTTAAAGACATTATCAATTAATTCTTCTTTATAGGCTATTAATCCTATCAACCGTTTATACCCACCTAATTGCCGATAATTTATATACATACTATCTACTCTTGTTTTTAATGATTGAGTGATAATAGTAACACTTAGGTTAGTTTTCACACTAGAAAACAATGATTCTAAGTTTGATTTGCGTTCATTATCTAATTGTAGTTCGGAAAAGTTTTTCTCACAAATGTTAATGTGTCACAGGATGAATTTAAGTTATATTTATGCTTTTTGAACTATATTAAATGTGTGCAAATTAATTAACTCATAAAAGTATTTTAAATTAATTTTATAATACTCAAATGAGAGAGTAGCAAAATCTAATAAATTAATAAAACACAAAAATGTATATTGAATATATATATGCGTTGTGTTAAATTTAATTAACGTAAAACAATTCAATGATAAATTAAATGTATTAAATATATGATGCCTGCTTGATAAAGTCTAGTCAATTTTTATTTGTTGTTTAAAATATTTGGAATTACTTTATTGTTTTATTTTAAATAGTATTAAATTTAATTATATGTATAATATATTTAGATTGTTTTAGTTGGAATATATCTATAGAATTTATAGAATATAGAGGGAATACCAATGATCCAACTTTGAAATTTCAGTTAATTTTTAATGAAACTATATTAACTTGGCACACTATTGATATGGGAGTTTTTAGTGTGTTTAGAAACGAATAAGCAAAACTCAACATAAAAGTTATTAGTGCAGGGATACTAATAACTTTTATGTTGAAAATGTGAATTATGTAATTGGGGGAATAAAATGTTTTCAGTTATTGTTCCTGTTCACAATAGTGAGACTACAATTGAAGTGACTTTGCTTAATATTTTGCGTAAGCTACCTTTTTTTGAAGATGAAATTATTATTGTTAATGACGGAAGCACAGATGGTACAAGTAATATACTTAATAAATTTAAAGGTTATAGTAACGTAAAAGTAATTAATCAATCTAATCAAGGAGTTAGCTCAGCCAGAAATACTGCGTTAGAAGTTCTAAGTGAAAATACACAGTTCGTGACTTTTGTTGATGATTCTGATTATCTAGGAGAGAAATTCTTTGAATATGTATTAAACTATTTTAGAAGGAATAATGAAATAGATATAGCAGTTACGCCTATAACCATAGTTGAAAATGGGAAAACAAGAAATAATAATTTAAATTATAAATTTAATTCTCAAACTGAATTTGTAGATATAATTAAAAATACGCAGAGTATACATTATCATATTGGGGGAGTGGTTTTTAGAAAAAAAATATTTAGCCACGAAAAGTATCGATTTGATGAAACTATAAGTTATTGGGAAGATGCAAAATTGATTAATTCTATATTTTTAGAAAAGCGATTTTATGGATTAATAAAAAAGGCCACTTATTTTTATAATAGAAATGATAATTTCTCGCTAAGTAATACTGCGTGGGATTCCTCCAACCGCTACACGTATCAAATAAAGGCGAATTACTTCCAACTAATAAGACACTCCGTAGGGAAATATGATAAAGCAATAGAATACATTCAATTTCTACTAGCTAACCATTTTTTAGAATATATAAGAGAACGTAATCAATCCAAAATTAACTTTGGTTTTGTGTTGAATGATTTAGAATTCATCTCAAGTGCAAGAAAAATGTTCGAGTATATTTCTGTGTCAGTTATAGACAAATTAAAAGTTCCTAACAGTCATAAAAATTATTTATATTATCTGAAAAACGAATCATTTCCATATTATAGATATTTCAATAAAATTAGTTTATTTATCCAAAATTATGATTTTACAAAGAGGGAGTTACAATTTAGTTTTTCACCAAACTCGTTTGGAATACCAAATGACTCTGATGTATATATTTATAGTAAGCGTAAGAGGTTTGCCAAAGCTGAATTATATAATGAAAGATTCTTTGTCATATTAGAAAAGAAATTTAACGATTTTAGCCGTAATATATATAAGGCTAAAGTTTCATGGCTACAAGTGTTTTTGGGATGCGATATATTGATTGTAGATAAAACTTTAAACGAGATAATACAGATTAAAAACCCATCTTTACTTGTAAGAATACTTAAGAGGTTAAAGATAGGCAAAAAAATGCCTAAGTATTAAACGAACTTATTTTGAAGGGTAGGAAAAAAATTGGAACATGATGTTAGTATTATAATTCCTGTATTTAACGCTGAACAACATATTAAAGAAACGTTGAATTCTATTGAAAATCAGCGTTTTAATGGTGCAATCGAAGTGATTTTAATTAATGATGAGTCTGAAGATGGATCTGTAAAGATAATAGAAGATTTTATTAGTAAGCCAAGTAATAAAGGTATTAACTACAGGTTTTTTAACGATGGTGTAAATAAGGGACAGGGTGCAAGACGAAACTTTGGTATTGATAATGCAACTGGTGAAGCAATTTTATTTTTAGATTCAGATGATTTGCTAACTAAAGATGCTATTCAAATATCATTTGATAGACTGAAAGGGACATATGAAAATGATTTTGTTATTTTTGAATGGGCATATTATTATCCTGATCGAAATGAAACAATATTTGTAAACAAAGAAAAATATCAAAGTAAAAAAGCTTTATATCGTGAAACATGTGAAATGCTTTTATCTTGCTCTTCTTATTTCACGGTAAATAAATTATATAGAAAAGAATTTTTAGATAATCATAATATAAGATACGGCGAAGGGTATATATACGAAGATTTATTATTTTATGTAAAAGCAACTTTAAGAGCAAATAGAATCCCAATTGTTTCAAATATTTTATATAAAATTCGCGTTCATAATGAATCAACAACTAAAACTAATCATGACAGTTTGAAACATAGAGATTCATTTTTAATTGCAATGAATGATGCCACTGCTCAATTGCATAATGGATTTAAAAACAAATTTTCCCCATATCATTTAAATAAATATCTAATATATAGAACAATGTTATACGCGGAAAAAAGATTGCCAAGTGATAAGAAGATAGTTAACGATTTTATATTATCAAGTATGCAGATTATAAATAAGAATTCCCCAGTTATCGAAGTTCCAAAAGGTGTTATACCTTTATATGACTATGCTTTTAAACAAGGAATTGTAAAAAAATTAGATGTGAAATTAATGAAGAAACTGTTTAATCTTCACAAAGAAAACAGGTTGAACTTTTATCAAAGTAGAGAAATTGATAAAAAATTAAAGAAACAAAAATTAAAAAACACATTAAATAATAATTTTTATTTGAAGCCTTTAATATATAAGGCCAGAAGAAAAGTGCATTCTAGAAGAGCTAAAAAGAACAACAAAGAATTAGAGATATTATTGAATAAAGATATGAAGAAAAAATCAATTTTAATGCTAGGGTATGACTATTCATTTACTGGTAATTCTAAATATCTTTTTGAATATTTAAAAAATAAATACACAAATAATTTCTTGAAAATAGCAACATTCAATACAAATGTTCCAGAGGAATATAGAGTAGAGCCACGATCCCAAGAATTCTTTGAAACATTTTATTCATCAAATATTATTATAGCAGAGTCTTGGATTCCTCTAGCTTTTAGAAAAAAAGAAGGACAAAAGTGGATACAGTTGTGGCATGGTACACCTTTTAAGAAAATGTTGTTTGATACAAACGAAATTAAAATGATTTCATTGAATCCTAATCATAAAGTTCAGCAAAAAAAAGATATATCTCGATGGGATTATTTATTATCTGACTCAAGAGCAGCTAAAGAGAAGTTCCAATCATCTTTTGACATAGGTGAAAGTAAAATATTAAATTCAGGGTACCCAAGGAATCAATGGTTAGTAGAGAATAAAGATAATAATGAATTAATTAAAGATATAAAAATCAAAAATAATATTCCACCAGAGAAAAAGGTGATATTATACGCACCTACATGGCGTGATTATAATTATAAAGTTGCTGAACATAATAAAAACAAAAAATATATGGCCGATTTTCGTAAAATATTAAATCAATTAGGAAATGATTATATTATTATAAACAAAGCACATACAATGGATAATCAACCTTCATGGAATCTGGGTATGAAAAATGTTATTACTGTAAATAATAATACAAATATTCAAGAGCTAATTATAAGTTCAGACATTATAGTAACCGATTATTCATCAATCTTTTTTGATGCAATTCATATCAATAAACCATTTTATTTATTAATGAAAGATTTTCCTGAATTTGATTTAGTACGTGGAATTTATAATGATATGTATCAAGACTTTTTACCAATTGTTGCTCGAGATGAAAATGCATTAGTCCAAAAAATAAAAGCAAATATTTTCCAAAAATACACAGTACCACAAAAATATTTAAATACTAGACTTTTAAATTCTAACCAATTAATTTATGAGTTTATAGACAGTATAAAATAGGAGACATCTAGAGCATATGAAAATATATAATTCTTATAAAGATATAGAATTTCTTGGTCAAGAAAAAATCTTTGTGAATACCGGTAGTGAAAAAAACTTACTAGAATTATCACGAGAGAATAATGATATAAAAAGTGTTTATAAAGATTTATTAGCAAATGATTATATCCTTTATTTGCATAAAAATTCAGTTTCTCGTTTTTGTAAAAGAGAACATACTTATAAATTATTTAGCGAAGAGCATAAGCTCAATAGATATAAAAATATTTTGTATAAATTAAATCAACCGAGTGGACGTAAAATTAACAATAAAGTACCCAAAAAATTATTAGTTATTTTTGCTCGGATGCCCAGTAATAAAATGTATGATAACGCTAAAATACCTGTCAGAATGTTCCCTCCTACATTTGATAATATTGAAAGAAGCTTAATTAAAAATGTGTATATTATGAGAATAATGGATTTGAACGTTTCTCATGGCTCGTTCTATGTTAATACAACCAATAATCCTTTGTATGAAGATGAGATACAAGAAGCAATAAAAGAAGTTACGAATAATTTAGGGGTTTTAAAAGAAAATGTTGTATTTTATGGTTTTTCTAGAGGCGGGTCAGGAGCACTGTATCATGGAGCGATGTCAGATTATAAAGTATTAGCAGTCGACCCTCTACTTAATATTGGTGGAAATATGTTTATGAATGATAAACGATTTTTAAAAGGATTAAGAGATGAAGACGTTACCCCAAAAGTGAATGATTATTTAGCTCAGTCTAATAAACAAGAAAAGTTTGTTATTTGCTGCGAAAACGTTAAATTTTACTATGAACAAATAATAAAAATAGATAATAATTATTTTAAGCGTATTGATTTAGACGATGATAATATATCGATTCATTCTGATGTATCACCAAACAGCGTGCCCGAACAACTTATGATATTAAATTATTTATTAGGCGGACAAAAATTATTTTAATAAAATAAGATATAAACAATAAAAAATTACGAATAGCAATAACAACAATATTAATAAGCATTATAATTACTTGAAACGAAAAGTATATGCTATAAACTAGTATTTGAAGTTGTACTTGAAGAAGAGTATACATTTAATTACCTTGGTGATTAGATTAATAATTAATAACATCATTAATTTAATATTTGAAAGAATAACCTATCTGATTTGAGATAGGTTATTTTTATAGAATTACAATAATTGTATTTTCTAAGTAGTATTTGGTTGAATTTATTTATATGTTAGAATTTGAAATTATATTATTATTCTTTACAAATAAGTATTTGATTTTCGATAAGATGTCTAAGGCAATGTAATAAATATATTATAATAATGTAAAAAAATGTATAAAAATTAATTACATTCCAAAGATTTGATGATACAATTATTTAGGCGCGATGTTTACTTGTTGGTTTTAAAGTTACCTAAAACATATGTGTATAATAAACTGAAAAATCTGTCATTTAGGGAGCCTATGACAAAATATTCATTTTAATTATACAGAGAAAAACTAAAATGAATATGTCATTTGAGGTAATAACAATATTGGAAAAGTAAATAAAGCGTACATACATACAAGTGTAATAAAGGGAGTTTTGCTAAATATGATCTCACTATTTATATCTTACATAATTTTAGGTATCACCTTATCTTTACCAGCAGGAACTATGACGATTGAAATGTCAAAACAAGGCTTGAAAAACGGATTCTTTCATGGTTGGTTTGTTGGTATAGGCGGTATGACAGTAGACTTGATTATGATACTAATTATTTATTTTGGTTTTTCAGAAATATTAATGCTTCCAGCAGTAGAAATAGCAATGTGGCTAATAGGGTTTTTATTCTTAATGTATATTGGGATAGAAAGTATTAAAGAGGCAAAGCAACCTCTAGATGTCTCTGGTAGTAACATAGGCAAAAAATCTTTAATTAAGTCTTATGGCAGAGGGATTATGATGGCTGTTACTCCATCAAATATAGTGTTTTGGATTGGAGTATTTGGCACTGCCCTTACCACAGCAATTAATAATGTGAGTGGATATCAATTTCTATTGGTAGCTTCCGGTATATTATTTGGAATATTGATTCATGACATTATATTAATGGGAATAATTAGCTACACGCGAAAATTTGTGAATCATACATTTACTAAATGGACATCTATAGTTGCAGGTTTTTTACTTATTGGTTTTAGCCTATACTTCGCTCTTTTATTTATTGGAGAGATAAAGCATATGCTTTAATTTGTAGTTTTTTTAATTAAGAATATGAATCCAATTGTTTATAACAGTTTCTAAGCAAAGAGAGGATGAATAAAGATGCATTTTAAGCAAGCAATAATTTCTGATGCACCTATAATTCACAAGTTGATGATTAGAGCGTTTTCAGAATACAAAAATGATATAATCCCATCTAGCGCTTTAGAGGAAACAGAAAACGGTATTACTAAAGCCTTATCGCAAGAAGGAGAAAAAGCTTTAATCGCATATGAGTCAGATGAACCAGTGGCAATGGCTAGATTTAAAATAGATAATTATCAAATGAATTTTTATCGCCTATCTGTAGATCCTATATGTCAAGGACAAGGCGTAGGAAAGAACCTATTAAAGTCACTAGAAGCATATGCTAAAAGTAATGATGTATCAGAAATTATATGTAAAGTTCGTATGAATATTAAAAAGAATATTAAAATTTATAAAGATAGCGGTTACTTTATATTCGATGATTATACTATTGATAAGCCGAATAATGAGTCATTACATATTGTATCTATGAGGAAATTTATTTAAAGGTGCAATGAAAGAAATGATGCCAATTATTGTTTAATACAAAGAGAAAGTAAGTGAAAGAAGATTCTAGCTTACTAATTTTAAAATTGTCTTTCACACCATCTAACCACAATTTTCACTTTAGCTATTGCATCTTGCTGTGATAGTTTTAAAATAGAGAGTGACTAACTAAAACAAAATATAATTGAAATTTTGTTTTAAAAAAGCAAATAAAATTTGGGAGATTATAAACTATGAAAAAACCGAGTTTGAGAGCTGTATTATTTACTATATTTTGGCTTTTAGTATTGCTATATGCTGCTTATGTAACATTTGCAAATCATAAGATACCATATCATCCAATTATATTCTTGTTTTTATTTGCAATAGGTGCAAATATTATTAAAAAAGTAGCACCGAAAGATAATTATGAAAAATATCAAAATAACGAAGATAGATT
This sequence comes from Staphylococcus sp. 231237_7MaSpsaltlick, assembly GCF_043107035.1. Lineage (NCBI taxonomy): Bacteria > Bacillati > Bacillota > Bacilli > Caryophanales > Staphylococcaceae > Staphylococcus > Staphylococcus sp. 231237_7MaSpsaltlick. The sequence continues at coordinate 9,553 of NZ_JBICNX010000010.1, read as the reverse complement.
ACGATAAAAAGTGTAAATACAAAGTTTTTCAGCAATTGATATACCGTGGAAAACGACAGTAAAATTCACAAATTAAATTTAAATGTTGACAAATTCGATTTATACTAGTAGGATTTTACTTAATTACTTATCGCAACAAAAGTTGCCATTTGAAAGATAAAGTAGCAAATATGTGATGTAGCAATAAGAAAGCTAATGGTTGATGGAAATTAGCACTGCATATATTGTGAATTGGGCTTTTAAATGAAAATTAAATAGCAATTAAAGTGAACAATGAACTTGTTAACTAAGGTGGCACCACGGTAACGCGTCCTTACAGTATGCGTTAGCGTGGTGTTTTTTTATACTAAAATTGAACTAAATTGGAAGACAAAATGAAGTAAGTGATGATTAGGTAGTTACAGAAAGTTAGTGGTTGATGCGAACTAACACCTACATATACTGAAATTGGGTTTTGTTGGATTACAAATGAATATAACAAAGAGAGAGTAGATGGTTTTTAAGAAACTAGATTATCTACTAATTTTAGGTGGTACCGCGCGTCAGCGTCCTTGAACATTGTTTAAGGATGCTGATTTTTTTATAAGGAGGAAAGTAATATGAAAGTACAATATCAAAAATTAAATGCTGAAGTTACCCCGGAAGCTCTAGCAAGATTAAGAAATAATAAAATAATTCTAGAAAGTTCAGATCAATCTCAATTAAAAGGGCGTTATTCTATTGTCATTTTCGACACGTATGGATCTATTACTTTGGACAATGATGCAATGACTGTAGACACACCGAATGGAATAAACATAGAACGTAATCAACCATATGACAAAATGAAGGAACTTATTGATCAATACAAAACGGCGATAGATGACGAAATATTGGCACAATTACCATTTATCTCCGGATTCGTTGGATCATGTAGTTTTGATTTAGTAAGACATGAATTTCCGGTATTAAAGCAAATTGAATTAGCAGACCACCCACAACACGACACGAAATTTCATATGGTAGAGGATGTTTATATTTTTGATCATTATAAAGAACATTTATATGTTATAGCGACAAACTTATTTTCTAATGATAATGACTCACAATTACAAGAACGTGTGCAACGTCGTGTGGCAGAGTTGCAACAAATTAAAATTTATACAACACAAATTGAACATCTTTCAATAGAGAAGGACATAAAATCCAATATGCAACCAACGCAATTTATTGAAACGGTTGAACATATGAAAACACTTATTCAACAAGGCGACATGTTCCAAGTTGTACCATCAATTATTTATAGCTATGAACACTTTTTTGGTCAACAACTACAACCATTATCGTATCAGCTATATCAAAATTTAAAACGGCAAAATCCAAGTCCATATATGTATTATATGAATATGGATCAACCTATCATTGTCGGAAGTTCGCCTGAGAGTTTTGTAAAAGTACATGGTGAAACTGTAATCACTAATCCAATTGCTGGAACAATTAAAAGAGGCGCTACCGAAGATGAAGATCAATTAAATGAAGCGCAGTTAAAAAATGATGATAAAGAATTAAGTGAGCATAGCATGCTAGTTGATTTAGGACGAAATGACATTCATAGAGTAAGTCAGACAGGCACATCAAAAATTCAAAAACTAATGACAATCGAACGTTATGAACATGTAATGCACATTGTGAGTGAAGTAACTGGTAAATTAAAAAATAATTATTCACCAATGACTGTAATTGCAAGTTTATTACCTACAGGCACAGTGTCGGGAGCACCAAAACTCAGAGCAATCCAACGCATCTATGAATCACAACCATATAAGCGTGGCGTTTATAGTGGTGGTATTGGCTATATTAATTGTAATCATGATTTAGATTTTGCATTAGCAATAAGAACGATGATGATTGATGAAACGCATGTGAATGTGCAAGCAGGCTGTGGTGTAGTATATGACTCTGTACCTGAAAAAGAGCTGGAAGAAACGAAACTGAAAGCAAAAAGTTTATTGGAGGTATCACCATGATATTAATTGTCGATAACTATGATTCTTTTACTTATAACTTAGTGGATATGATAGCCCAGCATAAAGAAGTGATTATTAAGTATCCAGACGATCCAAGTATTTATAATTTGAATGTTGATGGTATAGTGATATCGCCTGGGCCGGGTCATCCATTAGATACGGATAATCTAATAAATGTTATTAAGCACTATGAAAACAAACCTATATTAGGTGTGTGCTTAGGTGCACAAGCGTTAACTTGTTATCATCAGGGTGATGTAATTCAAAGTGAAAATATTATGCATGGTAAAAAAGATCAAATGCAAATTATAAAAGAAACAAAGTTATATACTGATATTCCAGAATATTCTGAAATAATGAGATATCATTCACTTATTAGCAACCCACAGATGATGCCTGAATCTTTATCGATTACAGCAAAAACGAAAGATTGTATTCAATCATTCGAACATATGCAGTTATTACATTATGGTATTCAATATCACCCTGAATCATTCGCAACTGAATTTGGGGAACAAATTATTAAAAACTTTTTAAATATAGTAGAGGAGGTTGGAAAGCATGGAATTACAAGCATTACTCAAACAATATAAACCATTAAATCAACAACAAATGAATGCGTTTATCGAGTTACTTCTTTCTGAAGATGTGAAAGATGAAGTGAAAATAGAATACTTAGCTTCATTTTCAGAAAAGAATATCACACAGGAAGAGTTAACATACATTGTTAAAAGTTTGATTCATTCTATGTATGATCAACAGCCTTACTATCCAAATAGTATGTGTGTGTGCGGTACTGGTGGAGATAAATCTAATAGCTTCAATATTTCAACTACTGTCTCTTTTATAATTGCGAGTGCCAATGTTCCAGTTATTAAACATGGTAATAAAAGTGTTACATCATCATCAGGTAGTACAGATTTACTAAATGCTATGCAAATTCAAACGACTTCTGTAGGACAGACACCTAGCCAATTGGACGATACAGGTTTAGCGTTTTTGAGCGCGACAGAAACGTATCCAATTATGAAGCAAATACAACCTATAAGAAAACATATGAGCAATCCAACAATTTTTAATATAACAGGACCGATGATAAATCCTTTTAAATTAGATTATCAAGTTATGGGTGTCTATGAAACTTCAAAACTAGACAAGATTGCTCAAACGTTAGCAGATTTAGGACGAAAAAAAGCAATTGTAGTGTATGGGGCGAACGGTATGGATGAAGCTACCTTGTCTGGAGACAATATTATATATGAAGTGAACGCAAATGAGAGTGTTAAAACATACACTTTAAATGCTAACGATGTTGGGTTAGATTATGCGCCAAATGAAAATCTAATCGGTGGTACACCAGCTGAAAATTTAGAAATCACTAAAAATATTTTAAATGGAACAGATCGTAGTGCCAAAAGAGATGTCGTTGTATTGAATGCTGGTATTGCATTATATGTATCAGAGCAAGTGACTACAATTCAAGAAGGTGTAAATAAAGCACAGAAATTAATTGATGAAGGTAAAGCATTAGCACAATATAACAAAATGGGAGGAAAAACGTATGACTATATTGGATGAAATCGTATTATATAAAAAGGATTTGCTCAAACAGGGCTATTATGAAGAAAAATTAAAAACACTTGATGATGTAGATATTTCACATAAAACTACATTTAAAGCACAAATAGATGAATCGAATCGTTTAGCAGTTATTGCAGAAATTAAATCTAAAAGCCCAACATTAAATGAATTACCTGGTAGAAATTTAGTGCAACAAGTTAAAGATTATGAAGTAAACGGAGCAAACGCAGTATCAATATTAACTGATGAGCAGTATTTTGGTGGTAGCTATGAACGTTTACAATCCTTGACTACGCAAACTGACTTACCAGTATTATGCAAAGACTTTGTCGTAGATAAAGTACAAATAGATGTAGCTAAAAAAGCAGGCGCTTCAATTATTCTATTGATTGTCAATGTCTTAACCGATCAGCAATTAAAAGAGTTATATCAATATGCAACGTCATTAAACTTAGAAGTACTTGTTGAGGTGCATGATAAAGAAGAGTTATCACGTGCTTATCAATTGAATCCACAGATTATTGGCGTAAATAACCGAGACTTAAAAAGGTTTGTCACAGATGTTTTGCATACTAATGAAATTTTAGAAAATAAAAAAGATGGTTATTATTATATTTCAGAAAGTGGCATTCGTGATGAACAAGATGTAGCTAATATAGTAGATTCTGGTATTGATGGTTTATTGATTGGTGAATCGTTAATGAAATGTGATGATTTGAGCCAGTTTTTACCAGGATTAAAATTAAATAAGGTGAAGAAATGAAGTTAAAATTTTGTGGTTTTCGTCAATTAGCTGATGTGAAAAAAGCAAAAGATATGGACATCGATGCTATAGGGTTTATTCATTTTTCCAAAAGTAAGCGATTTGTTGATATACAAACTATTAAGCAATTTACAGATATTATCCCTGAAGGTAAAGAAAAGGTCGTTATCTTGGTGAATCCTGAATATAAGGTGATAGATAGTTTAATAGAAGAAACTGGTATCACATCAATTCAATTGCACGGTGAGGAACCATTGTCTACCATTTCGTATATAAGACAAAAAGATAAAGATATAAAAATTATTAAAGCTTTGCCAGCTCAAGATAGTGCATCATTACTGACAGCAATTGAATATTATAAATATGTAATAGACCAATTTATTATAGACACACCATCACAAAATTATGGTGGTACAGGTAAAGTGTATGATTGGAAAATGTTGGAAGTTATTAGAGATATTGATTATTTGATTGCAGGTGGGATCAATTATGAAAATATCCAAAAGATTGAAAAATTATCGCTGCAACATGGTGGTTATGATATTGCTAGTGGCATAGAAACAAATAACGATAAAGATATATGTAAAATGCAATCAATAATAGAACTAGTAAAAGGAGCTAATTAATTATGGTTAAAAACATTCAAACAGAAGTAGATGAATTTGGTTTCTTTGGTAATTATGGGGGGCAGTATGTACCGGAAACTTTAATGCCGGCAGTACAAGAACTTAAAAAAGCTTATCAAGAAGCAAAAGAAGATCCTAAATTCCAAGAAGAACTTGATGGTTATTTAAAAGATTATGTAGGCCGTGAAACACCATTGACTTATGCTAAGTCATACTCGGAATCATTAGGTGGTGCCAAAATTTACTTGAAACGTGAAGACTTAAACCATACTGGTGCACATAAAATTAATAATGCACTTGGGCAAGCGTTGTTGGCTAAACGTATGGGAAAAAACAAACTAGTTGCTGAAACAGGTGCAGGTCAACATGGCGTGGCTAGTGCAACGGTAGCGGCGTTGTTTGATATGGAGCTTGTTGTATTTATGGGTGAAGAAGATATTAAAAGACAATCATTAAATGTTTTTCGCATGGAATTATTAGGTGCCAAAGTAGAACCAGTAACAGAAGGTCAAGGAACGCTGTCGGATGCAGTGAACAAGGCATTACAATATTGGGTTAGTCATGTAGAAGATACGCATTATTTATTAGGTTCTGCCTTAGGCCCAGATCCATTTCCTACTATTGTAAGAGATTTCCAAAAAATTATAGGTACTGAGATTAAATCACAAGTACAAGAGATTGAAGGGCGCTTGCCTGATGCTATTGTTGCTTGCGTTGGCGGGGGATCAAATGCAATTGGAACGTTTTACCCATTCGTCGAAGATGACGTGAAGTTATATGGCGTCGAAGCAGCTGGTGAAGGTTTTGAGTCTGACAAACATGCATTAGCAATAAATAAAGGTAAAGAAGGCGTGTTACATGGTACGAAGATGTATCTGATTCAAGATGAGCATGGACAAATTGAATTAGCGCACTCTATTTCAGCTGGATTAGATTATCCTGGCGTGGGCCCTGAACATTCGTATTATCATGATATCGGCAGAGTGAAGTATGCAACTGCAAGTGATAAACAGGCAATGGATGCACTTGTTAGATTCACTAAAGCTGAAGGTATTATTCCTGCTATTGAAAGTGCGCATGCTTTAAGTTATGTTGAAACTTTAGCACCAACTATGGACTCAGATGAAATCCTTGTTGTTACAGTATCAGGTCGCGGTGATAAAGATATGGAAACGATTAGAAATTATATGAAACAGGAAGGTGACACACATGCATAAATTATTTATACCATATGTAATGGGAAATAAGCATTTTATTGAAAATGTAAAAACACTGAGTAATGTCGGTGCAGATATTATTGAAGTGGGTGTCCCTTTTTCAGATCCAGTTGCTGACGGGCCAGTGATTATGGATGCTGGTAGCAAAGCAATCCAAGAAGGAGTAAATATACAATTTATTTTGGATCAACTCACAGAACATCGTAATGAAATCGAAAGTGATTGTGTGTTAATGACATATTATAATATCATCAACTATTATGGTGAGACAGACTTTTTACAAGCATGTGCGCGTGCGGGTGTTTATGGATTAATCATACCAGATTTACCACATGAATTAGTGCAACAATTTAAAGCACGACACCCACAAAGACAAACAAAAATCATCTCATTAATCGCTATGACAACATCTGAATCTCGAAGTAATCAAATCGCTAAAGAAGCAGAAGGTTTTATTTATACTGTAACGATGAATGCTACAACGGGTGAAAATGGTAAGTTTCATCCAGATTTAAAAGATAGAATAAAAAAAATAAAATCTAAATCTAAGGTGCCCGTAGTTGCTGGGTTTGGTATACGAACACCTGAACATGTTAAAGATATTACAGAGGCGTCAGATGGTGTAGTTATAGGTAGCGAAATTGTTAAACGGTTTGAAAATGATAGTGAAAAAAATATGTTGAATTACTTAAAATCTATAAGAAATGCACTTAATCAATAAAATTCCACAATAATTTTATGTATAATTTTGTTAAAATAAGGGTAACAGATTATCAGAGGATTATTGGTATATATTTTATCAAAGATAATTCTTATTTTATGAAGAGGTGATATAAAATGAGCAAAAAAGTTTTATTCATACTAACAAGTAGAGACCAATATGATGATGGAACACCAACAGGATTATGGTTAGAAGAGGCGAGCGAGCCTTATAATATATTAACTGAAGCAGACATTGCTGTAGATTTAACTTCTATTGAAGGTGGAGCTGTTCCATTAGATCCAAATTCAACACAGAATAATGAATTAGATAAGTATGCAGAATTTGTAGCAAAAATTAAAGATGTGCCAAGCATTGCAGAAATAGACGTAGCTCAATATGACGCTGTATATTTACCTGGTGGTCACGGCACGGTATTTGATTATGCACACAATCAACAGTTATCATCGATATTAGCTGATTTTAAAGACGAAGATAAAATCATTTCATCAGTGTGTCATGGGCCAAGTGCATTTGTTGGTGCCAAAGATAAACAAGGTAATTTCTTAGTTAACGGGGTTACGCTTACTTCGTTTACAGATGAAGAAGAACGTGCAATGGGCTTAGAAAATAAAGTGCCATTCTTAACTCAAACAGAATTAGAAAATCAAGGCGCTAAATTCATAACTAAAGAAAACTTTAGCGAGCATGTAGAAACAGATAGTCAATTTATCACTGGGCAAAACCCACAATCAAGTGTTGCTATCGGTAAAGCGTTACGAGATGCATTAAAATAAGTACAATGATAATGAATTAGTTATTTATTTGTACTAATAAAAAACTGGGAGACTTATTAAGTTTCCCAGTTTTTATTATATTTTAAGAAATAACTAAACAGACAATAACATTTGAAGTTAATCATAGTTGAAGAAGGCTGAATTAAAGCAGTTTATGTATGATTACTTATCTTAATAGCTTAATATAAAGCTGAAATATCATTTCACCATCCTATTGTTATAAGATGTTGTTTAGTAAGTAAATGAATATTATAATACTTTTTAATAATTAAACTAATGCTGATGAAAGATTAAATGGAAATACTTTGTTAGAATAGAAGTAACGATAATAATTGTAAGACAGACAATGAATATAAAGCTTTATGAACAGGGTTTTGATTTTGTTTTATGAATGAATATTGTATAATAATTAAGATTGAAGTTTAACTCGAAAAAGAATTATAGACAATTAGGAGTATACAAAAATGAAATTTACGAATTTAACTGCAAAAGAATTTGGTGCATTTACAGATAAAATGCCAAATAGTCATTTTACACAAATGGTAGGTAATTATGAATTAAAAATTGCAGAAAGTACTGAAACACATTTAGTAGGCATAAAAAATAATGAAAACGAAGTTATCGCAGCTTGCTTATTAACTGCGGTACCAGTAATGAAATTCTTTAAATATTTTTACACTAATAGAGGGCCAGTTATAGATTTTGAAAATAAAGAGTTAGTACATTATTTTTTCAATGAATTATCAAAATATGTAAAAAAACATAATGCGCTTTATTTAAGAGTTGACCCTTATTTAGCTTACCAATATCGTAATCATGATGGTGAAGTATTGGAAAATGCTGGCCATGATTGGGTTTTCGATAAAATGAAACAACTTGGATACAAGCATCAAGGTTTTTTAACAGGTTTCGATTCAATTATCCAAATTAGATTTCACTCTGTACTGGACTTAGCAGGTAAAACTGCTAAAGATGTACTAAACGGTATGGATAGTTTACGTAAACGAAATACTAAAAAAGTACAAAAAAATGGCGTGAAAGTTAGATTCTTAGGGGAAGATGAGTTGCCAATTTTCCGCTCATTTATGGAAGATACATCAGAAACTAAAGATTTTGACGATAGAGACGATGATTTTTACTATAATAGATTAAGATACTATAAAAATCGTGTTCTAGTACCTTTAGCTTATATGGATTTCGATGAATATATTGAAGAATTGCAAGCTGAACGTGAGGTATTAAGCAAAGATATCAATAAAGCTGTAAAGGATATCGAGAAAAGACCTGAAAATAAAAAGGCGTATAATAAAAAAGATAATCTAGAGCAACAACTTATAGCGAATCAACAAAAAATTGATGAAGCTAAAGCTTTACAAGAGAAACATGGTAATGAACTACCAATCTCAGCAGCATATTTCATCGTTAATCCTTATGAAGTTGTATATTATGCAGGGGGAACGTCAAACGAGTTTAGGCATTTTGCTGGTAGTTATGCCATTCAATGGAAAATGATTAACTATGCTATCGACCATAATATTGATAGGTATAATTTTTATGGCATTAGTGGTCATTTCACAGAAGATGCAGAAGATGCTGGTGTAGTGAAATTCAAAAAAGGATTTAATGCAGAGGTAGTAGAATATGTTGGTGATTTTATTAAACCAATCAATAAACCAATGTACAAAATTTATACGACATTAAAGAAAATTAAAGATAAAAAGAAATAAACATTTAAAAGAAGGGAACTAAGCTAGAATGAAATTTACAGAGTTAACTGTCAAAGAATATGACAATTTTGTACAGAATCCAGCACTAGAGAGTCATTACTTTCAAGTGAAAGAAAATATTGCGACAAGAGAAGAA
>NZ_JBICNX010000109.1:0-1652 GCF_043107035.1 Staphylococcus sp. 231237_7MaSpsaltlick | reverse complement strand
GTGTTTACCTGCACCTACTACATCAGTTCCACTTTCTTTAATCGTATCACCCATAGCTCTAAAACCAGCTTTTCCTTGGTTGCCCATTTTACCACTCATACGTTTAACTTTATCATCATACGGAAAGGCCACGCTTGTAAGTGGGAATCCAACGAATGATTTAAGTGGTGGGTACATTCCAGATCTAGGTTTTCTTATAGCAAATATATAAGCGAAGAATATTTTTGCTAATGAAACAATCATGTCTATAAATCCTGAAGGTATATATCCTAAGGTCACTTTATCTATGACTTTAGCTAATTCACTAGCTAATGATATAAATACGCCAGTTGCCATACCTGCTACTAATAAGCTAACTACAAACATAATCGAAAGTACAACTAATGACATCAGGGCATAAGGACTACCCATACCAACTACAAGACCTAAATTGATACCAATTCTCTTGAATGCTTCAAAGAAGTTCAATGAAAGTAATGCTAAGAAGACACCCATACCTATTATAATTACTGTAAGTGCATCTGAAGCTAAACCAACATAAGATCCTGCAACACCTATTCCACCATCACCTGGTAACGTTGCTTCTTTCCATTCTGTTTTAACAGTTGTTTGGTTTTTAGCTTTACCTTGCAAACCAGTTGGTGAAATATTATAACCATAAAATGATGCGCCTTTATTATCAAAGCTAGACTGCAACATTAATACTACTGATTGCGTACTAAAACTATCTTGTTGTCTAACTCCTACTGTTGCCTCTGGTTTAAAGTATTTACTGTCAACTTTTTTTAGTTCCTCATCTAGATTTTGTGTAGCTGACCACATTGAATATTCAATATTACTATTTTCCCAATTTTTCGGATCTTTCCCTCCAAATTCTTCTTTGTAATTATCGAACGCTGGTAAAGAATCATCACCATTTGGCAAATTACCTCTATTTATATCACCAATATAAGTATTCACATTAAAATTGTTATTTCCCATCCAAGTATTTAATAGATCAAAACCAGCTTTACTGTCTTCCATGTTATACAAAGTTGAATACGTTGTATTATTTATGTCGCTAATTAAATCTCTAGATCTTATTGGGTCGAAGTCTTTATCTATGTGACCACTATCAGCTTTCGCATTTGGGAAGCTATTACTTTTTAAACCATTAGGCGAAAGATTTGACGATGCAGCCCAACCTCTTGTATTAAATATATATTTCATCACGATGTTATCATCGATGTGTTGATTATCATATAGACTTTTAACTTGCTTAGCCATTGCTGATGAAAAATATAATACTAAAGTAGCAGCAACGACAATACCTAAAGTTCTAACTATCCACTCTTTTAATGTTTTAGCAGCTCTATGACGAGAACCTGTCATTACAAACCACATAATTAAACTGATGCATATAATTGTAACAATGGATAATCCAGCAGTGGCTAATTTATCCCAAAACTTTGATGTTAAACCTATGTTTTCGAAGAAATGATGTAAGGCTGATGATATAGGATTTTTATCAACAATCTCTGAATCACCTATACCTAATAATGCAATCGGATTAGTTGAAATCAAAGCATCAATAAACCACTTCAAAAGCTGATTTATAGCAGCATAAATCACTAATGCTATCGATATAAAACCGCCAAAAAGTCCTCTACCTA
>NZ_JBICNX010000108.1:0-1667 GCF_043107035.1 Staphylococcus sp. 231237_7MaSpsaltlick | reverse complement strand
ATCCTTTATTCTTTTTCTTACTCGACACTACGCCATAAATAGCCCCTTTATTAGAATTATATGTGTTTTCTATGTCATGTGGTGTCCATACATCTTCATATACGATGTGTTGTCTCAAATCCTTTAGTCCCATAGACTCTAATTTATCCAATATACATTCTCGGAATTGGAGGTATGCCTCTTCGCTGAATGGTTGCCCTTGAATATAAGGTATATGCGGCAATATTTTTATATTTTCATGTCCTTTAGGGGCTTGTGAGTCATCTGTTTTATTTGTATTGACCACATAAATTGTAGGATCTTGAGGTAAAACATATTGATGAAAGACTTCTTTGTAATTTTTTTTAGAATTATTAGAGAAGAAAAAATTATGATGACTAAGTTCAGGATAAATTTTATCAACACCTAGATGCATCACATATCCAGAACTAGCTGGTTCAAATTTGCGCTCTAATTTATTTATTTTATTTTCATCAAAATTCAATAAATTTTTATAAACAGGAATTACTTCCATGTTAGATATAATATAATCTGCATATATATCTTCATTATTTGCTAATACTATACCGATAACTTCATTTTCACTATTATAATTTATACGTTTCACACATGTCTCAAAATGTATATCTACGCCTAATTCTCTAGCTAATTGTTCCATAGCTTCAGCTAATTTATGAATGCCTCCATCTACATACCATAAACCTTCATCATGTTGCATTTGAGGCAACAAACTCAATACAGCCGGTGCGTCATAAGAGGATGAGCCTACATACTTGATAAAATATCCTAACATTTTTCTTAAATATGGATTGTTTACTCTTTTATCAATTGCTTGTTGCATGGTATGGAAGTAATCATATTTTTTTAATGCTGAAAATGGCCCGTGATAACGAATGATTTCAGACATTGTGTCTAAGCCTTTATCAAAATAACTACTTTCAGCAGCTTTATGTATCTGTTGCGCATATTTAAAGAATGTAGTGAGTTGCTTTATATCTTTATCTGTTACTACATTATTATTTATCAAAGTATCTTGCATAGACTCATATAAATCTACAATTTCACCATCAGGATAGACATTTCTTATCTGCAAATCTAATTTACGGATATGCACATAATCTTCTAGCCTTTTACCACATTGCTGGAATAATCTTTGAAATATTTTAGGCATAGTTAAGATAGAAGGGCCAAGATCAAAACCAAAACCTTCTATCTCTAATCTATTCACTTTTCCACCAATGTGATTGTTTTGTTCATACAAATTCACATTATAGCCTGCTTGAGCCATGCGGATTGCACTGGCAATGCCGCCTAGTCCCCCTCCAATGACAACTACTTGCTTCTTTCTCATCTAATCACCTTTTCTTTTTAGCATTTTCGAATATATACGTACTAATTTAGGTCGATTATAGCGTTGCACAATTATACACGGTACATTAGCTATAATGACATAGATTAGATTAATAATTTTAATGCTTCTTGACGAATTTAAAAAAGCGATAACAGGCAATATCGAAAACAAATGGACAAGCTCCGCACGTCTCGTTTCTAATATAAACTTACTTACTTCATGCGTATTACTTGATGTATCAAAAGCTGCTTTACTAACAATATTTGAATTAATACGTTGACCATCTGGTAATTGATTTTTCCAATATTGAACTTTA
>NZ_JBICNX010000107.1:0-1734 GCF_043107035.1 Staphylococcus sp. 231237_7MaSpsaltlick | reverse complement strand
ATCGAAACTATTGTTGATATCACAGTATGAGTAACAAAAGTCTCTTTTAGCATCATTCTTATATACAATACTTTGTATATACTTACCTTTAGAGTCATTAATGAAAAAGAAAATCTTAATAATAATTACTTGTATCTTTTTCAAACCATGCTTTTTCAAGCAGTTTAACTGCTGCTTTTATTTGTTCTATGGATAGTACTGCAAAGCCAAGTAGGACGGTTTGGCCATCATTTTCCCCGTATTCAGAAACAGAATTTACTTTTACACCAAATTTTGCTGCTTGATTAATAGCCTCTTGTTCTGTCATACCATTATTTAAACGTAGGGTTAAATGCAAACCAGAGTCTTCGCCTATAACTTCAACACTTTCTGGGAAATGTTTTGAAATAGCTGTAATTAAAACATCTCTTTTTTTTCGATAAACTACTTTCATTTTTTGAATATGTTTTTCCCAATATCCTCTATTTAAAAATTCTTTTAAGATATTTTGGTCTATGCGAGAGACTGTTTGAGCATAAAAGAAAAAGTCTTCTTGGTAGATATTGATTAGAGAAATTGGTAAAACCATATAACTAATACGCAGAGAAGGTAATAGTAATTTGGAGAAAGTACCCATATAAATTACATTTTCTCCGGTATCTAACCCTTGAAGCGCAGGTACTGGTTTACCACTATATCGAAATTCACTATCATAATCATCTTCAATAATATAACGGTCTTTTTGTTCTTTTGCCCATTTCAATATTTGTAAGCGTTTTGAAACCGGCATAATCATACCACTAGGAAACTGATGGGACGGCGTCACAATCGCTACATTTGCATCAGATTTAATTAAATGAGAAACAAGCATACCTTCTGAATCGATTGGAATGAATTCTACTTGATTTGCTTCTTTTTCAAATAACATCATTTTCCTATGATATCCAGGGTCTTCAACAGCAAATTTGCTCTTTGGTAATAATAGAAAAAGTATCTTCATTAAAGTTTGTGTGCCAGATCCGATAACAATTTGACTTGGATAACATTTTACTCCTCTTGCTTCGTATATATAATCCGCAATCGCTCTTCGTAAATATACCTCTCCTTGAGGATGGCCTAACTGTAATATTTGTTTGTTATCATTTTGAAATATTTCATTTACCAACTTTCTATAAAGGTTAAAAGGAAAAGATTCTGGATCAACACCAGTGTATGCAAAATCATAGGTATAACCATCGTTGTTATCTAATTTTTCCTCTACATACTGGGGATTTTGATAATTTATATTAAAATCCTCTTCTTCAATATCGCAAACATAATATCCTTTTCTAGGAAGCGTTTTTAAGTAGCCTTCAGCAACTAATTGCCCATAGGCAGATTCAACAGTATTTTGACTAACGCAAAGATGCTGAGAAAGTTTTCGTTTTGAAGGCAACTTCATTTCAGGTAATAATCTTTTTTTCTTTATCTCTTGTTTAATATACGAATATAACTGGATATAAATCGGATCTTTGCCTTGAATATCAAAATTCGGTGTTAACTGTAACATTTAATCTGGTCCCCTCTACTAATAAAATACTGGCACTTATAAAAGAGTCAGATATTCACTATAATACCTTAAGAGTACAATTTTTACATCATAGTAATAAAAATACTAACAATGGAGGGTTAAAATGAATCAGCAAAATCAACATATAGGATATATTATGATTATTAGTGGAGCAACTCTTTGGGGCCTATCGGGTCCGATGATAC
>NZ_JBICNX010000106.1:0-1736 GCF_043107035.1 Staphylococcus sp. 231237_7MaSpsaltlick | reverse complement strand
CTAAAGCACTGCAAGAAAAAGTTTATATCGAATATGACAAAGTGAAAGCAGATACTTGGGACAGACGTAATATGCGTGTTGAATTTAATCCAAATAAACTTACACATGAAGAAATGATTTGGTTAAAACAGAACATCATCGACTACATGGAAGATGACGGTTTTACAAGATTAGATTTAGCTTTTGATTTTGAAGATGATTTGAGTGATTACTATGCAATGACTGATAAAGCAGTTAAGAAAACTATTTTTTACGGTCGCAATGGTAAACCAGAAACAAAGTATTTTGGTGTGAGAGATAGCAATAGATTTATTAGAATTTACAATAAAAAGCAAGAACGTAAAGACAATGCAGATGTTGAAGTTATGTCTGAACACTTATGGCGTGTAGAAATTGAACTTAAAAGAGATATGGTGGATTATTGGAATGATTGTTTTAATGATTTACATATCTTGAAACCAGATTGGACTTCGCCAGAAAAATTAAATGAACAAGCAATGGTTTACATGTTAATTCATGAAGAAGGCAAATGGGGAGAATTGAATAAGAGAACTAAATATAAATATAAAAAAATACTCAAAGAAATATCTCCAATTGATTTAACTGAAATAATGAAATTGACTTTACGAGAAAACGAAAAACAATTGCAAAAGCAGATTGATTTTTGGCAGCGTGAATTTAGATTTTGGGAGTGAAAAAACAATGAGGACTGAAAAAGAAATTTTAAATTTAGTTTCTGAATTTGCTTATCAACGAAGCAATGTAAAAATTATTGCTCTCGAGGGTTCAAGAACTAATGAAAATATAAAAAAAGATAAGTTTCAAGATTATGATTTTGCTTTTTTCGTATCAGATATTGAGAGTTTCACACATGAAGAAAGTTGGTTAAGTTTATTTGGAGAATTATTGTTTATACAGAAACCAGAAGATATGGAATTATTCCCACCTGATTTAGATTATGGTTACAGTTATATAATGTATTTTAAAGATGGCATAAAAATGGATATTACATTAATTAATTTAAAAGATTTAAATCGTTATTTTAGTGATTCTGATGGTCTTGTAAAAATTTTAGTTGATAAAGATAATTTAGTAATTCAAGAAATTGTTCCAGATGACTCAAATTATTGGTTAAAAAAACCAACAGAACGAGAATTTTATGATTGCTGTAATGAGTTTTGGAGTGTCTCAACGTATGTAGCAAAGGGTGTTTTTAGAAGAGAAATATTATTTGCTTTAGATCATTTCAATAATATTTTACGTCCTGAATTATTAAGAATGATTTCTTGGTATATTGGCTTTAATAGGGGTTTTGATTTTAGTTTAGGAAAGAATTATAAGTTTATAAACAAATATTTAACTGATAAAGAATTCAATATGTTTTTAGCTACTTTTGAGATGAATGGATATAGAAAGACATACCAATCTTTTAAGCTTTGTTGTGAATTATTTAAATATTATTCAAATAAAGTAAGTTGTTTAGGAAATTATAACTATCCAAATTACGAAAAAAATATTGAGAATTTTATTCGTAATAATTATGAGAATTAATTTTATTAGCAACCACATTTTTGGTTACTTTTGTTTTGATTTTGAATTTGGTTTTGAACTATGAGTGGCTAGCATTTTGCCACTCATTTTTGCCTAAGCAAAAACATAAAGGGTATGGGAATATTACCATCAAGCCGGTATATTCAGAACGAAGTGGCTAGAATATACGACGCTTGCCAAACCAC
>NZ_JBICNX010000105.1:0-1761 GCF_043107035.1 Staphylococcus sp. 231237_7MaSpsaltlick | reverse complement strand
CTATCACTTAAACGTAATGCACCTAAAAACTATAATTTTCTATTTTAAAGTATAATTACAGTTAATTACGCCATTTGAAACAAAAAGACACTTCTTAAAATATGAGAAGTGTCTCCTTATTAAAAAAGGCTGTACACTTTTAACGGTTGGTGAGTAAAATCATCAATCGTTATTTTTTATGTTTGAATACAAAAAAAGCACAAATATCTCTATAATTATAAGTGACCAAACCATAATTAAAGGAGAGATATCTGTGCCATATCTTTATAATAAAACAAATTGTCTCGGTTTAAAAGTTAATAATATATATTTTACAAATAAAGCACCTAAAGAAATATACTATAAGTGTATAAAAACGCTATTTTATAGTGCTGTTTTGACCTATGATGCGATTGCCTGTGAATGTTGTGGTATTAAGAACGAAAATCATATCATAATTAAAAATGGAAAGCGTCAAACATTGATTTATATGGGAGAAGTCATTTATAAACCTGCTTATTTGGAACTATATAAACAGCGATTTTACTGTAAAGCTTGTGGCGAAACATTCACTGCTAAGACATCTTTCGTTCAACCAAAATCTACGATTTCGAATTCAGTAAAGCTAGCCATTGCTGAAAAAGTTTCGGAAGCACGCTCAGAGAAAGCAATAGCTCATGACTTATTAATCTCACCTTCCACTGTACATCGACAAATAAAACTCATTGCTCAACAGGTTAAGCCTAAGATATCAGATATATTGCCAAATCATATGTCTTTTGATGAATTTAAATCTACGAAAGATGTTGAAGGCGCTATGAGTTTTATTTACTGTGATGGTGAAACTCATGAAATTTTAGATGTTCTACCTGACCGACGAAAAAATGCACTTGAAGCTTATTTTAATCGGTTTTCTCTTAAAACACGGAAACGTGTTAAAACAATATCTGTTGATATGTATAAGCCCTATATAGAATTGATAAAAAAATTATTTCCGAATGCCAAAATCATTATCGATCGCTTTCATATTGTACAAGCAATAAATAGAGAAATTAATCGTTGCCGTGTATCAGTAATGAATAATAAACGTATGAAAAATAGACCCGAATATAATAAATTGAAGCGTTATTGGCGTCTGTTTTTGAAGAACCCTTATCATTTGAATTCTACTCATTATCATCCATTTCGACTTTTTAAAAGTTGGCAAAGTACCTACAGTGTATTACAGTATTTACTTACTTTAGATGACAAATTAAAAGTAACATACCGCACGGGGCATCAGATTCTAAATGCCCTAAGATTGAACAGTACAAAACATTTCGAACTAGCTTTAAACCAAGCTAAAAACGAAGAAATTTTTGAAGGACTCAAGCGTATTATTAAAACATTTAATGACTATTTACCATTTATTGAAAACACTATGAATTATCCAAGTTTCACGAATGGCCCAATTGAAGGTACCATTAACAAAATCAAATTGATAAAGAGAAACGCCTACGGCTATCGTAATTTTATAAACTTTAGAAATAGAATCCTTATAGTTTCTAGATTATTTGTCTCAGAACATAAAAAATACATCAAGCAACAATATCAAGTTGCTTGATGTATCAAATTGTATTTATTTCTTATAGACCAACCGTCATTGACAAAGAGCCGTTAATTAATAAGAAAAAGAAGCGTACATAATGACAATAACTTGCGATAAGCATTGTCATTAGTACGCTTCTTTTAATTGTTTGATTTAAAGTTTTAAACAAATACTATTTATACGTATCAACGTCG
>NZ_JBICNX010000104.1:0-1782 GCF_043107035.1 Staphylococcus sp. 231237_7MaSpsaltlick | reverse complement strand
AACGTTTCAAATCTTTTAAGTAATAATTTTGTTTTTCAAAATTCCAAATTGCCGTAATTGAATGTGCTTTTTCTTCTTCGTCTGTTGTTTTATCTTCGTCACTTGTATTAATCAAATTGCCATCTTCAGAATCGTCTAAATTTAAAATTTTATGTTTTTGTTTAAGCAAACCACCATAACTCAACATACGTTTTCGATATAAACCTTTTTCTAAATCATTCACGATTTCTTGATTTTTTTCGTCATCATCAGTTAAAAAATCAGATGACTTAACCGAATATTTAGAGGTTTCTTTAATAGCTGCTTGAATATCTTTATCGCCTTTTTGATTTGGTTTGATCGCTTTAATATTTGCTACGGGTCGATAATTTACTTGTAATGCTTTTTGCCATAAATTAACCCATTCTTCTTGAGTTATATAATTAGCTTTATTCTTAAAATAACTATTTTCAACACACAATAAAACGTGCATATGTTGATTATAACTACCGTCATTTTTATTAACCGTTACTTCGGTTGAACGTAAAAATCCGATTAAATTCTTTTTAACTTTTGTATACATTTTTAATTTATTAAAAGCCTTAGACATATGCTTTAAACTTTGTTCTAAATGTTCACCGTCTATTGCATTTCGTGCTGATAGCGTAAGAAATAACCAACGTGCTTTTGGCTTTTCTTTAACCACTTCTTCAATCACTTTTTGAGCTTGATAACTATTTTTCATAGCACGCCTCCAATTACAAACTGGGCATAATTTTGATTTACAAAACCATGTTTTATGTAATTTCAAATAACCTTCATCAGTTGGCTTGAACTCTAAGACGTTACCACATTGTTTTACGTTAAAAGCCTTTTTTATTTTTAAAATTTCTAGTATATTTGCATAACTTACATTATCAATTTTCTTCTCTCTCCATGGGCGTTGTTTCCCACTTTTCGTCATATCTTTTAATGTTTCATTATCTTGATTTTCGTCTACATATCTAGTAGTATTATATTGCATATAAAAAGCCTCCAGTTTTGATTTTGATTCGACACCTTAATCATATAACTGGGGTTTTTTCATGTCAAATTTTCTTTCAACAACAAAAACAACCAAAAATACTGTTATATCAACATTCAAATGACTTTTTATATCTTTGAGTTATTTCTATATAGTATCAAGACAAGAAGAAACTCGTTTTCAACTCGTTTCAAATTCCCAAGTTAGGAGGGATAAAATGAAAAATAATAATGTAACAGAAAAAGAATTATTTTATATTTTAGATTTATTTGAACACATGAAAGTAACTTATTGGTTAGATGGTGGCTGGGGGGTAGATGTATTAACTGGAAAACAACAAAGAGAACACAGAGATATAGATATAGATTTTGACGCTCAACACACTCAAAAAGTTATACAAAAATTAGAAGATATAGGATACAAAATAGAAGTTGATTGGATGCCTTCACGTATGGAACTTAAGCATGAAGAATATGGGTATTTAGATATTCATCCTATAAATCTAAATGATGATGGATCAATTACCCAAGCAAACCCAGAAGGTGGTAATTATGTTTTCCAAAATGACTGGTTTTCAGAAACTAATTACAAAGGTCGAAAAATACCATGTATTTCAAAAGAAGCTCAACTTCTTTTTCATTCTGGTTATGATTTAACAGAAAAAGACCATTTTGATATAAAAAATTTAAAATCAATAACATAATTGCTTTATTCCAATTGCTTTATTGACGTTGAGCCTCGGAACCCTTAACAATCCCAAAACTTGTCGAATGGTCGGC
>NZ_JBICNX010000103.1:0-1785 GCF_043107035.1 Staphylococcus sp. 231237_7MaSpsaltlick | reverse complement strand
AAATGCTCCAGCTGATGTAAAACCACGTGCTTTTTTCCACGAATCAGCATTTTGACCGTCGAATACATAAACTTTATTTCCAAATATTTTAACTGCATTTGATTTATCTAATTTAAGCTCTTTTCCAAGTATTAATTCCATATCATCTAGCACATTACGGCGAATAGATGCTTGAGTAGCACCGCCAATGATGAAGTTTAGTCCTTTATTCTCATAACTAGCTATGTGCATTAAAAAAAGCAGTATAAACACATACGTTTTACCTGCTCGCTTAGCTCCACTTGCTATTAATATTTTAGGTTTTTCGTTTATAAAACACTTCCATACTTCTTGCTGCTTTGGATTTAATACTTTATTTATCATTTAAACCACCAGCTAATTTAATAAGTGCTTTAGCAATCTGTGATTCTTGATCATTGGCTTCTGCATTATCCATTTGTTCAATTTTCTTCTGCAATAATTCTATTTCTTTTTCTATTTTTTTATTATTTATATTGCCATTTAATGCACCGTGAACTTTAAGAATGTGTTCTAAAGATCTTTGTCGTTCTTCTATTCTGGGTGTCACGGTATAACTGACTTCTTTTTCAACTTCATCTTTTAAGTGATTATATACTTTTGAGTAGACTTGCTGTTGTTCACCTCTCGCAATTGAAGAAGAAAGTATTAGAGCCTCTTTTACACTCATTAGCTTTTCATTTTCTAAAGACTCTATACG
This sequence comes from Staphylococcus sp. 231237_7MaSpsaltlick, assembly GCF_043107035.1. NCBI lineage: Bacteria > Bacillati > Bacillota > Bacilli > Caryophanales > Staphylococcaceae > Staphylococcus > Staphylococcus sp. 231237_7MaSpsaltlick. The sequence continues at coordinate 1,067 of NZ_JBICNX010000103.1, read as the reverse complement.
CGTTTGAATATAATCTCTAATATATGGTTTTCTAAGGTTTTCTGCACCAACTGAGGCAGCTGTTTTTTTACTATAACCTGCCTTAATTGCAGATTCAGTTGCATTACCACTTATGATATATTCATCAGCAAACTTCTGTTGTTTTACTGTTAATTTCATGTCATTGAATCACCTTCTTATGCTAATTGCTTGTTTAAATTTGTGTAAAAAAAAGACCTATAAATTAAGGTCTTTTAAAACTTTTTCTAAAATTTTTTGATGCTTTTACTACTTCTACTTGGTAAGTAATAACTCCTTGATATTGAATTGGTTGCAAATTTTTAAATGTTACTTTATTACCATTGAAATAACTAACAAGTATGTCTAATGAATTATTTTGATTTATTATTTTAAGTTCAGATAACGATAACTCATTTTTTTCAACAAACTCCGCTATTTCTCTGAACTCTTCCGTTGTGAACTTTAATACATTGCTATTCTTACTAATAACGAAATTAGCATTATCGTTAATTTCAGCCTTGCTTGGTTGAATTGTTAACCCTGAATACTCAATAAATATTCCCATTTCCCATTCCTCCATTGTTTATATTGCACTACGCTTTTATTATAGCTTATTATCACACAAAAAGACACATCCGCGGAATGGATGTGCCTTTTTATAATATAGTAATGTGACCACTATTGTTCACACTATTAATGTAACACATGCAACTCAAAATATTGTTCGCATTTCGTTCGCAAAAAGTTCGCGTTTTATTATTTATAAACTTCTAAGTTAAGATGAATACCCATTTTATTTACTGCTCTTTTCTTCATCTTATAATACTTAGTTTTACCTAAATGCATTTCTGTATATATTTGATAATCTGTATCATTATCTTTTACTAAGTATCTTCTACCTATAATAATACTTTCTTCTGCACTTAACGTATTTAATCCATCATCTAATAGTTGAGATATACTATTCAATTCATCTTCTAATTTTTGTCGTTCTATCTTTTTATTAGCAATAGATTCAATACCATTTAATGTTTGCTTAGTCGAAGGAGGAATAAAGCTAAAGTTCT
>NZ_JBICNX010000102.1:0-1787 GCF_043107035.1 Staphylococcus sp. 231237_7MaSpsaltlick | reverse complement strand
AGCTTTAATCCTATTCTGGTTAATTTATAATCTACTTTTGGCAGTACTACTGGATAGACTGGCCTTTCAAGAATTTTGTCTTGCTCTAGTTCTCTAAGTTGTCTTATTAGCATGCACTGGTTGATATCAGGTAGTTTATTTTGTAATTCACTTAATCTTAAACGATTGTTTTGCAACAGAACCTTTTTGCACATAACCACCCAAGCCAAGATGTAACGCCATCAGTCAATGATATTATGGTTGGCAAGAGATTAAAGCTTATAGGGGAATTGCTAAGTATTGATGTATTAGATAGTTTAGTAGTAAGTAATAACAATTATACAAGTTTAGAAGAACTAGAGTTATTAGAAACAGAACTCAATATAAATGATTTATTAGAATAATTGGTATGAGCCAAGTCCCCAAAAAACGAGCGCCCGCCCCGTACTAAAAAAGGAGTGTTAAATATGATGTATTTAAAAACACGTTATATAACATTAAATGATTTAAAACAATTAGGAATTGCAGATAAACACGGCTTAATAGACTATCAAGAATTTAATAAATTAAAGTTAGAAAATAAAAACAAAGGAGTTAATTTGAAAATGGGTACAAACAACATATTTGAAAGAGGTATAAATGTCATAGATAATAGCCCGATTTACTACAACGGAAAGCGTTACGATAATAAAATTGATATAATTGAAGGAAACTAACGATAAGGCTGTTAGTTAATCCTTATTCAATATTATAAATATCAGTTAATTTTACAGGCATTAAAACATCATCAGTATAAATATATAAAACACTATCTAATGTATCGACTTTGTGTATTATACCTTGAACACTTTTTATATAGCCATTAGCAAAATATTGAATTTTGGCTAAAGTATTATCAATCACTTTACTAGTCAATGTATCATTTATATTTTCTATTTGGTCTTCACTAAGTAACGGCTTTTCAATTTTATTTTGGTCTTGAATGTACTGTTCTAATCTTTCGTATTGTTCGGGGATGGTGGCCATAGGTAGCCATTTTTTCATTCCTCGATTTTGTGGGATATTAGGGTTTAAATACTCACGGGGTATTTTTCTATAATCTGTTTCATTAGCATATTTTTCAGGGATCATTTGCAACACCTCAATTTAATTATAGAACATATGTTCTGTATTTAGAAGTGATTTTTTAGCATAGAAAGGGTTTTTAAATGAAAAAAGATTATGATACTAAATTATGGTATGAAGTTGATGTTAGCAATTTTGATGTAAAAAAAGAATTGCAGAATATTGATTTGTATAAGCATGAGTACGTTAAACTAATTAATGATAAATGGATAGACGTACTAGACAAAATATATAGAAGTATCGGAGATTTTGGAGAAAGTCCACAAGATACCTTACAGACATTTTCAGTATATAGAGGTAATACAGCAGGAAATAAATATATTTATGACATAGGGTTTAATGTTGATTTGGCAAGAGATTTAATAAAAAAGACTAATAGAAAACCATTGAAAGCGCCAAATGATATTTTTAATGATGGAATACACATTGACTATACAGAAAGAGAAAACCCTTATACTTTAACGCCTGATGAACCAATAATTTTAATTCCTGATTTAGTAACATCAAGAGAAGCAAGATTTAAAGAAATATACGATATACCAACATCATTATTAGTATTAGATGGCAATAATAGAGTTACTTTGATGAAAAAAGATAACCAACCCTATATACACTGTTATTACGTTTCATTAGATGAATTGTTAGAAAATAAAGTGTTTTTAACTGACTTTGATAGTGCTGTT
>NZ_JBICNX010000101.1:0-1825 GCF_043107035.1 Staphylococcus sp. 231237_7MaSpsaltlick | reverse complement strand
GATTATGTTCTTCTCCATTATTTCTCAAATTAAGTCCCCCTATTTACGAAAATATTATAGTAATTATGGTTATAATATAACACATACCCCGTATAGGTATAAACGCTTTTGTTTTTAACTGATATTATAAAATAGCACATCACTTAGTTACTGATATTACACAGTCAAGTGATGTGCTGTTATTTACAACAATCAAAAATATATAACAAAGAAATTAGAGTAAAACTAAATGGAACGCATACCACAAAGTATTTTTATAATTCATTTATACTATGATTCACAATGAGTTATGTTTATATTTTTGTTAATATAATAAATTATCTATATTGAACGTCTCATAGTTATTGAGCTTATTTATCATATGTCTCTGCTATCGTTTGTTGATGTTTTTTCACATTTATATATCGTGTTGAAAAGCAATCTATTTACATAGGAAAAAGAAAGCATCACATATTTAGGCGCTGACCCCTTAAAGTGGGAGTTTAGTAAAAACACGATTGCTAGGCTGCTAGTTTTCTAAATTCCATAGGAGATAAGTAGCCTAATTTTTATTGAATTCTAACTTTATTTTTTGTTGAGTTTTGTGTCAGTATAACCTTAATATGTTGCTAGTTGATTAGATTTGTTTATTAAAGCAAAATTCAATAGTGATTTTGATTTGTTAGGATTATTAATCTGAGGAATGAGAGTAAAAGTACGCAATGCATTGCTACTTTTAGTTAAACATCTTTTAATCATTTATATCTATAACAAACCGCATCATTTATGATACGCTTCTCCTTATCAGTGGTTTTACTAAAATACTTTTAGCATAAAGATGTCACAAAGCGAAATAAATATTAAATCATATTATTGTCTTGCATGTATTCTTCCCTTATATTGAAAGAGACTTCCCTGTTTTTCATGTATTTCCTACGTATATAGTGGAACACTTGAACATTTCAATACATCTTTAACAAATTGATACAGCCGCAACAATACCTCTTAAGACAATGATACCGATAATGTCTTAAGCATTTTGCATTGCTTCCAAATATAACTTCTACTACTAAGAAGTCTGTATTAGAGAAGGTCGTATCAGTGCGACCTACTTTGCTAAAATTTGAACAGATTATTTTAAACGTTGATAAACATTCTGTTGCGTTTCCAATGGAAATATTGACGCACTTAAAGTCGATTTATTGTAAAAATATCGTTTGTTTTTACAATATGTTGATGATGAAGTATATACGCTTAGAATAAAAGGAGAAATATCCCTATATGAAAGATATGAATCATCGTATATTCAAAATGATTAATAACGAATTAGAATCCTATTACAATATGTTTGAATTCCAAAGAAATAATGGAACAGTCTCAACGTGTATTTAAAGTCAATTATATATTTTATAATAACATTATAAAAAAATCAGCGTATCCAAATTTGGGAATACGTTGATTTTTTTATTGAGCATCTATTAATTCTGATTAGTCTACTAATTGTTCGAATATTATTTTTCTAATAATACATTAGATAGCTTAGAATCATATGAATTCAAGAAATAAACAGAATACATAATTAAGAAAAAACAACTCTTTATTATCAGAAAATTTACAGAGGAGTCTTGCAAATTTATACTTTTCATTTTTAAAAATTTGATTTATGTTTTAAAGTTTGAATATATGATTCGATTTCTTTAATAAAATTATCATTATAATTCACTTCATCTATATCCTTTGAATAAGCTAAATTTCCGTATAACTTATTGAAGATTGACACTTTACCGAATAATTTTAATAAACTGTATGGTAATTTAATACTGATAGATCTCTTATCTTGTATTCT
>NZ_JBICNX010000100.1:0-1826 GCF_043107035.1 Staphylococcus sp. 231237_7MaSpsaltlick | reverse complement strand
ATCAAGCGTTTTGATTCAGAGTTGTTTGTTTTCAAAGATAAAGGTTGGCAAAAGGTAAATGAAGATGAATTGCAAGGGCTGATATCTAAAATGATACAAGTGTTGCTAGTTGATTATAAGCCCTCGTTAAGTATTCTAAAGAATGTAGTGGTTGGCTTACAAAATTCAATAGATGTAGAAGAACTAGTTGAGAATAAACAGTACATTGGATGCGGTCATAACATGTTTAATCTAGACACATTTGAAGTGGTTGGAAATTCTATAAAGATTTTCCCCACAACACGTCTGAATTTAGAGTTGAATAAAAGTGATGTCATAACTGATAAGATACCGCCATGTTTCAATCGGTACATGCTAGAGCTTTCTAATTTTGATTCTGATTTACAGTACTTTCTTTTTCAACATACAGCGGTGCTTCTTACAGCTAACAAAAAGTATCGCAGAGCCTTACTATTATATGGTGGAGCTAAGAATGGTAAATCCGTATTTATTAATTTAGTTAGGTCATTTTTCTACAGCGAAGACATTGTGTCTAAAGCACTTAACGAGCTTCAAGGCCGTTTTGACAAAGAGAGCTTGGTGGGTAAAAAACTTATGGCAAGTGACGAAATTGGGGAATCAAGGATTCAAGAAAAGATTGTAAATGATTTAAAAAAGTTAGTATCTGTTGAACCAGTGCACGTTGATCGTAAAGGTAAAACACAAGTTGAAACTACTTTGGATTTAAAACTTGCTTTTGGTACAAATGCAAGACTTAATTTTCCATCTGCTCATGCGAAGGCACTAGAGCGTCGAATTGCTATTATACCTTGTGAATACTATGTCGAAAAAGCTGATCCGAATTTAAGTGAAAAGTTACAGAATGAAAAGAAAGCGATTTTCCTCTATTTGATGCATGTCTATCAGCAAATTGTTAATGAAGATAGGGAATATCTCGAAAATGAGCGCGTCACTGAAATATCACATGATTGGCTGAATTTTGGATATGAATTTGTTCCTAGCAAATCAGCTAACCATAAAAGTCAGAAAGCATGCATTAATTTACTCAGAAAACTTATTAATAATGAGTCAGGGTCACGAATTAAATCGGCTGAACTAAATCAAATAATTTGTGAAGAAATAAAGATAAGTCCCCAGGTCGTTAAACAACTAATTCAAGTTAACTTTGATACTCAAACCAAACTAAATGATGGTTATGAATATTGGACAGATTTAGGTTGGAAAAATGCTGTTGACGAAGAAACTCATAATATTTCTAAAGCAGATAACATCATACCATTCGATAAAAATGAGAATGTAACAGATGATGAGGTATTACAAGAAGAGAATTTGGACTTTGATTGGGAGGAATTTGACGATGAATAATGAACAAATTGAAGCATTTGTAGAAGTACTTGTACCTATTATAGAAGAACGTATTCATAAAGGTAAGTAAGCTAATTATGTACTACAGGTATTGGCCTGTAGTACTCATGTTTTTAAGTGGTAAAAGTGATAAAAATGAAACGAAGTTATAAATATATATTATCAATATGATGTTATAAGACCAATGGTCTATAGCAATATTCTAATAAAAGGAGCGATATGTTATGAGTAAGAAAATTGCACTATATTCACGTGTAAGCACATCTGAGCAGTCAGAACGTGGATATTCAATCCATGAACAAGAACAGGTGCTCATCAAAGAAGTTGTTAAAAACTATCCAGGTTATGACTATGATACTTATATCGATTCTGGTATATCAGGTAAAAGTATTGAAGGTCGTCCAGCAATGAAACGTCTATTAAATGATGTTAAAAATAATAAAATCGAAATGGTGTTAAGT